>CAYZYC010000006.1:0-49688 GCA_964481165.1 uncultured Limnobacter sp.
CCGAACTCGGCTTCATCATCGAGAGTGCATCGCTGGCCGCGCGAATCGACGATGCCTTCATGGACATCGTTCCGCAGAATGCCTATGCGGTGCACCTCGACGAGAACGGCCGGCTCTACTGGATCGAGGAGCGCGACGGCGAACGGATCCGCCACGACGCCGAACCCAACGCCGGATTCCTGAAGCGCATCAGCGTCTGGATCCTGTCGATATTGCCCATCGAATGGCTGCTCTGAGCTTCGCCGCGTGAGACGATGCTTTTCGTCGGAAGCGCATCTCGCCCGCGGCCGGGAGCATGACTCACTGTGTGTGCCGCAGCCTCACAGCGAACTGCACTGGTCTTCCTTGTTGCCCTGCACCTGGTTGCCGCCGCCGGTCGGCGCCGGGACGTTCTGCTTGCACTGCAGGTTGCCGTCGACCGCATTGTTGCTCACCGCGACGCCGCCGCGGTTGTCGAAGAGCTGGATGTCCGAATCGACCCGATTGCCCAGGACGTGGACCGCTGCGCCGTTGTCCACGAGCTGGATGCTGCCGCCGACGTCGTTGTTGCGCACCGTGATCGCGCCACCGATGTCGAGTTGCACGTTGCCGCCGACGGTGGAGTTCTCCAGCAAGGTCGTCGCCGCCCTCTGGCCCTGCAGGTTGCCTCCGATGGTGACGCCCGAAGCGTAGAGCTCCGAGCGGTTTCCCAGTTCCACGTTGCCGTCCACCCGGACCCCGGATTCGAGCACGCAGCGTGTGTCGTCGGGCACCTGGAGGTTCTCGATCTCGCGGCCGCCGAAGCGGTAGTTCTCGCAGACGTTGAACGAATTGCGTCTCGGCAGTGTCGCGGGCGCCGGGCCGAGCGCAGGAGCCGACTGAAACGCCAGCGCCACGCCCGCACCACCTCCGCCCCCTCCTTCACCGCCACCGCCGCCGCCTCCTCCGCACGCCTGCGTGCCGAAAGCCAGTCCCAGCGCGATCAGGACGCTACGGGCGGGGGCGGGAAATCGTCGATCGGAACCGGGTCGCTTCTTCAAGGTCTGCTCCAATGGGTCGATTGGGGCCGGCCATGATCGCCCATTCCGCGCGACTACGTCGGAAACGCTCCTGCCACCGGTTCCACGGGTCGAAGAAACAGGAACCAGGCTCAGCGCCGCTGGAGCCGGGCAGGCGAATGCCGATCGGTGAACGGCCTCGCGTCGGTGCGCGGCACGGGCTCGAGCCGCTCGGCCAGTGACGACGCCGAGACGCCGAAGCGTTTCAGCGGCTCCCCGAGGCGCTGCGCGTTCGCCTGCATCTGCTGCATCGGAGCGAGCGGCGCACCGGCAAGCAGGATCCGGTTCCCGTTCGCCGCGATCGCGTACACGTCGGCGAAGACCGCGCGGTAGGTTGCCGCCTCGTGCGCCGGCAACGGTCCGCTCACGAAGGTGTTCGCGACCACGGCACCGCCCGGCACGAGGATCGCCTGCACGCTGCGCAGGAACTCGACCGTGAGCAGGTGTTCGGGGATGTAGTCGACGTCGAACGCGTCGAGCAGCACGAGATCGTACTGCACGCCGGCTCGCTGCTGCCGCTCGACGAACGCACGTCCGTCTTCGACGAATACCTGCGTGCTGCCGTCGCGGTCGCGGTCGAGACCGAAGTACGACCGGGCAACGCGAACCACGGCGGGATCGATCTCGACCACGTCGATCCGCATCGACGGATCGAGAGCCTGCAGTGCGCGCGGAATCGTCGCGCCGCCGAGCCCGATCATCAGCACGCGCGCCGGCTGCGGCCGTACCAGAAGCCCCGCCATCATCGCGCGCGTGTACGGCATCTGCAGCGCCAGCGGATCGTCGAGGTCGAAACAGCTCTGGACCGAATGCGAGCGCGCGAACTGCAGGCAGCGGCTGCGTTGTCCTTCGACGACGTAGATCTCCTGGTACTCCGAGCGCTCGTAGTGCAGCACCTGCGAACGCGCCAGGCCGCGTTCGCAACCGGCGAACGTCGGCAGCGCCGCTGCCAGGCAGAGGACCAGAATCCGGCTGCGCCACGCGGCGGCGAGAACGCGCAGGCGGCCGCCGGAAAGCATCGCGACCGCGTGCATCGGCATCCGGGCGGCGCCGTCGGTCACCGCAGCCTACGTGGCTGCGTCGCCGAACCGGTAGCTCGACACGTGCACGCCGCCGAGGAACCGGTCCTCGTGGTAGATGCGGTGCGCTTCGTCCGCTTCCGCGGCACCAGCCGCAACCATCAGCGGCAACAGATGCTCCTCGCGCGCGTGCGAGAGCCGCGCGCCAGGCGCGCCGCTCCATCGCGACAGCGCCGACGCGCGCCCGGCCCCGTCGCGTTGCATCGTCTCGTGCAGCCAATGGTCGAACTGCGCCGAAGGCTCGTAGCCTGCGGGACCGAACAGGCGCAGGTTGTGGAAGCTGTATCCGCTGCCGACGATCAGGATGCCTTCGTCGCGCAACGGCTCGAGCGCGCGACCCGCTGCGAGGTGTGCATCGGGGTCGAGTCCGCGCCGCAGCGACAGTTGCACGGTCGGCAAGTCGGCGCCCGGGTACGCGACGAACATCGGCGCATACATTCCGTGATCGTAGCCGCGCGCGGCGTCTTCGCGCGCGGCGATGCCGGAGTCGCGCAGCAGCGAGAGCACGCGCTGCGCGAGTGCCGGAGATCCCGAAGCCGGGTATCGGATGCGGTAGGTGTGTTCGGGAAAGCCGTAGTAGTCGTAGATCATCTCCGGCCGTTCGGCGCCCTGCACGGTGAATTCGGGTTCCTCCCAGTGCGCCGACACCATCAGCACCGCATCGGGCCGGGCGCCCACGTGCTGCGGCAGCGCCTGCAGCGAGCGGCCGAGCTCGGCATACGCGCCTTGCGCCATCTCCGGAATCCACGGCCAGGGACCGCCGCCGTGCGAGATGTAGAGCGTGGGAAAACGCATTGCTAGACTCCGTACTCCCGAACCGTGGCAAACGCGCACGGTTTGCCGTTCGCGCATCGGGGATGGTACGCCCGCGGCTGCCGTGAGCGGCTGAACACGACGGAAGTGACACGATGTCCGGAGACGGCCGCTGGAGCGCGTGGAAGACCCGGCTGAAGACCGAATGGCGGCACCTGACGACGATCCAGCCGAGCGAGCGGCTCTGGCAGATGTCGGCAGCGGCCGCGTTGGCCACCGGACTGCCGTTGATGGTCGGCGCCTGGTTCGGGCGCATGGACTACGGTCTGATCTCCACGCTCGGCGGGCTGGTGTTCCTGTACACCCCCGAAACGCCGCTGTACCACCGCATGGTCTCGCTGATGGCCTGCGCGTTCGCGATGACCGCGTGCTACGCGCTCGGCGTGATGAGCCACCTGGTGCCGGCGCTGATCGTGCCCGCGCTCGTCGTCATCGCGGTCCTGGCAACGATGTTGGCGCGCTTCTATGCGCTGGGCGCGCCGGGCAGCCTCTTCTTCATCATGGCCGCGGCGATCGGGGCGTACTCGCCGACGCCGCTGCTGCAGGTGCCGCTGGTGGTCGGCCTGCTCTTCCTGGGTGCGCTGCTCGCGTGCCTGATCGCGTTCGTGTACAGCCTGATCGCGCTGCGCGTGCGGGCACCGGGGCCGGTGCATCCGCTGCCCACGCCGACATTCGACTACGTGGTTTTCGATTCCGTCGTGATCGGCGCTTTCGTCGGCGTTTCGCTCGCACTGGCCCAGCTGTTCCAGCTCGAGCGCCCGTACTGGGTACCGGTCAGTTGCCTTGCCGTGATCCAGGGCGCGTCGCTGCGCGTGGTGTGGAATCGGCAACTGCACCGTGTGCTCGGAACCAGCGTCGGTCTTCTCGTGTCGTGGGCATTGCTGCTGCTTCCGCTGACGCCATGGACCATATCGCTGACGATGATGGCGCTCGCGTTCGTGATCGAGGTGGCCGTCGTGCGGCACTACGGTTTCGCGGTGATCTTCATCACGCCGCTCACGATCCTGCTGGCCGAGGCGGCGACGCTGGGTAGCACGCCGGCATCTGCACTGATCGTGGCGCGCTTCCAGGACACCGTTCTGGGGAGCTTCGTCGGCCTGGTCGGCGGTGCGTGCCTGCACGACGCCCGTTTCCGGCGGGTTGCAGGAAGGCAGCTGCGGCGCATCGTGCCCGCGCGCCTGTCGCATCGGCGCAGCTGATCGTACCGATCAGTAGGTGATGCGCGCGAAGTACGATTTCTGCGCAGCTTCGCGCGCCTGCCCGAGCGTGACGATGCCCTGCTCGCGCAGCAGCGCGAGCAGCTTCAGGAAGATTTCGGCGGTCGCCAGCGCGTCGCCGATCGCGCTGTGCCGCCCCTGCACCGGCACGCCGAGCCGCTCGGCGATCGCCTCGAGCCGGTGCGACGGCTGATACGGGTGAACGACCGCCGACAGCAGCAGCGTGTCGAGCACGGGCTGCTCGAACCGCACGCCGCTGGCGGCCTCCTTCAGCTGCAGGAAACGCATGTCGAAGGCCGCGTTGTGCGCCACGAGCACGGTGTCGCGCGCGAACGCGTGGAACGCCGGAAGCACCTGCGTGATCGGCGGCTGGCCGCGCACCATCTCGTTGCGGATTCCGTGGATCGGGATCGACGCCGCGGGGATCCGGCGCTGCGGGTCGACGAGCTGGTCGAAGCACTCGCCGCGCAGCAGCTTGCCGTTGACGATGCGCGTCGCGCCGATCTGGATGATCTCGTCGCCATCGGAGGGGTCGAGTCCGGTCGTTTCGGTATCGAACACCGTATACGCGAGCTCGTGCAGCGCGCGATCCTCGAGCGCGCGACTGCTGTCGGTCACGCGGAACAGGTCGAAGTCGTAGAACTCCGGACGGGTGCGCCCGGCTACCGAAGCGTCGGTGCGCGATGCGGCGTGCTCGGAGGCCAGCGGCAGCAGGAAACGAAGGAACGCCAGTTGCCGGGCACGATCGCGCTCGAACCAGAACTCGCCGCCGTGGCGCTCGACGACGTCGCGCACCGACAGCGGCGAGTGCCGGTCGCCGATCTGCATTTCGGCGATCTGCCAGCCCATCACCGTCTCGTTGCTCGCCGGCTCGCCCGACCAGACGAGGTCGAGGTGCGCGCGATTCCCGGCACGGCTGAGCCGCAGCTGCAACGACCGCACCCCGAGTTCGCCTTCGAGGCGCTCCGCGAGAAACGACAGCGCCTGCAGCAGCGAGAAGCTGTCGACGCGCAGCCACAGCGAGTCGTCGACTTCGCCGGCGGCGATCGGCTTGCCGCGCGCCGACGAGATGCGCTGCGCGGCAGCCGATACGAGGTCGGCGCCGAGCATGTCCTGCAGCGGCCAGCGCGTGCTCGTTTCCTCGGCGTTCGCATCGACCATCGAACGAAGCCGCTCGCTCATCGCGACGACCTCGTCGCGCACGACGCGCTGGAATCGATCGCG
Organism: uncultured Limnobacter sp.; assembly: GCA_964481165.1. Lineage (GTDB taxonomy): Bacteria > Pseudomonadota > Gammaproteobacteria > Burkholderiales > Burkholderiaceae_E > Zeimonas. The sequence goes on from CAYZYC010000006.1 coordinate 5,371, forward strand.
CTCGCCGACGTCGAGGTCGGGGTACTCGAGCATGTCGAGCGCCGCCTGCATGCTCGCCAGCGACGCGCGGCTGCTCTCGACGAGCGCCAGCAGCAGCCGGTCGCGCCGCGACTGCTCCTCGTATTCGGCCGAGATGTCTTCGAGCATCAGGACGTACCCGTCGAGCCGGTCGCTTTCGGCCCGACGCTCCCCGCCGTGGCCCTCCCCGCCGTGGCCCTCGCCACCGTGGCTTTCCCCTGCGCGGCTTTCCCCGTCGTCGTCGCCCTGCCTGCCGGTATCGTCGGCCACCGTGCGCACCGGCGCCATCTGCACGTGCAGCAGTTGTCCCGCGGCAGTGCTGGTGACGAACTGCGCCGAGACGTCCGCTGCGGCGGCGTCTGCGTCGGCCATCCGCCGTTCGATCGTGCGCAGTGCGTGCGCCAGCAATGCCGGATCGAAGACCGCGTGTATCGAGCGTCCGAGCCCGATCAGCTCGGCGCCGCCCGCTCCCGGCGGCGCCTGCGACAGGCTGCGGAACAGTGCCCGCGCGCGTGCGTTGTACAGCAGGATCCGTCCGTCGAGATTGCACACGACGACGCTCTGCGCGAGTTCGGCCATCAATGCGGCAAGCCGGCCGCGCTCCTGCTCGACGCGCCGGCTCGCGTCGGCCACCTGTCGCGCGACGTCGTCGTGCAGCGCGCGACGCTGCCTGGCGAGCGCGTTCACCGCTTCGGCCAGCGTGCGCGTCGGCGCGCTGCCCTGCTCGGCGACCTCCGGAGAAGCCGGATCGCCGGCGAGGATCCGCGTGGCCTCGGCGAGCCGCAGCGGCGCTGCGATGTAGCGCTCGTGGAGCCTGCGCATCGCCCAGGCGCCGAGTGCCGCCCCGATCAGCCACCAGAGGAGCGGCAGCACACCGTGCGTCGCCAGCACCGGGGAGAGCGCCGCGCCGAAAGATGCGCGCGCTGCCTCGTCGAGCGTCGCCCGGAAGACGACCGCTCCGAGCGCTGCCCAGGCGGCCAGCGCCAGCCCGGGAACCAGCATCGCGATCAGCAGGCGGCGGTCGGGCTTCACCGGTCTTGCGCCAGCAGTTCCTTGACTTTGCCCAGCAGGTCCCTGGTCGAGAAAGGCTTGGTCACGTAGCCGTCGACGCCTACTCCGCGGCCCTTGGCGAAGTCGGTGTCACGCCCCTTGGCCGTGAGCATCAGGATCTTCGTCGCGCGCAGCTCGTCGCTGGCGCGCACCGCCTGGCAGACGTCGAACCCCGACATGCCGGCCATCATCGCATCGAGCAGTACGAGGTCGGGCCGTTCGCGGCGGATCGCCTCGAGCGCCTGGATGCCGTCGCGGGCGATGCAGACCTCGTAACCCTCCCGCTTCATCATGAACTCGAGCGAGATCACGATGTTCGGTTCGTCGTCGACGATCAGGATCTTGTGCGACATGCGCCCCCGCGGTTGTCCGCTAAACCCTACTTCGTTTCGATCGCTCGTTCAACGCCGGCCTGCCACGGCAGCCAGAACGCGAAACGCGCCCCCTCGCCCGGCGTCGACTCGACCCACATGCGCCCGCCGAAATGACCGACGATCTGCCGGCTGATCGGCAGGCCCAGCCCGGTTCCCGGCGGTCGATTCGCCGCGTCTCCGCCCTGGCGGAACTTGTCGAACACGAACCCCTGTTCTTCGGGCGGAACGCCGGGTCCGTTGTCGCAGACCTCCACGGTCAGGCCGCTCGCATCGGTGCGCAGCCGCACGTCGACGCGCCCCTCGCCGGTCGGCACGAACTTGGCCGCATTCGACAGCAGGTTGAGGATGACCTGCGTCAGGCGATCGGCGTCGGCGCGGATCGCGCGCACCGTCTCGGGCATCTCGAGCTGCACCGTGGCGCCGCGTTCGCGGAAGAGCTCCGCGGTCGTCTTCATCGCGTGCGTCAGCAGCTCGCGCATGTCGACGTCGCTGTTGTGCCATTCGGCATGACCCGACTCGATCTTCGCGAGGTCGAGCACCTGGCTCACCAGGCGACTCAGGCGCTCGCTCTCGGCGACGATGATCGACAGGAACTGCTGGCGCTGCGCCGGGTCCATGGACGGATCGTCGACCATCAGTTCGGACAGCGCGCGGATCGACGTGAGCGGCGTGCGCAGCTCGTGCGTCACCGACGACATGAAGTCGTCCTTCAGGTGATCTAGGCTCTTGAGCTGCTCGTTGGCCTCGCGCAGTTCGTCGCGTGCCCGTTCGAGCGAGCGCGACTTGTCCTCGAGTTCGCGCGCGTAGCTGCGCAGCTGCGAGGCTTCGTCGAGGATGTGCATCACGTCCTCGATCGCCAGCGCCTCCTCGTCGACGACCGACGCGACCATCACGTGCGCCGAAGCGCTGCCCAGCGCGCCGGCGAGCTGCGTTTCGACGTACTGCACGAGGCGCGCGTCGGGTGCGATCTCCTCGATGCGCCGCGCGCCGACCTGGTGCGCGTACTCCTCGAAGACCCGCTTCGCGCGCGCGGCACCGAGGAAGCGGCTGGCAAGCGGCAGCAGGTCGGCGACCCGCGCGCGGCCGCGCCAGAAGATCGGCGCCGTCGCACCCGCCGCCTGGTCGCGCTTGAACACGTCGACGAAGAGCAGCGCCTGGCTCGCTTCGCGCGCGGTCGGCGCGCGCCACAACGACAGGGCGACGTATGCGCCGGCGTTGGCGAGCAGGCTCCAGAACAGCGAATGCGTCAGGTTGTCCAGTCCGTGCAGGCCGAACAACTGCTCGGGCCGCAGCAACTCGATGCCGAACAGCCCCTCCTCGAGAAAACCCGCCGGAAACCAGCCCGACTTCGCCACCGATGGAAGCATCAGCGTGTAGGCCCAGAGACCGAATCCGGCGAGCAGGCCGCCGATCGCGCCGCGCTTGGTGCCGCCGCGCCAATAGATGCCGCCCAGCAGCGCAGGCGCGAACTGCGCCACCGCGGCGAAACTGATCAGGCCGATGCTCACCAGCGCGTACGCCTCGCCGGCGAGCGCGAAGTACACGTAACCGAGCAGCAGCACGAGGACGATCGCGGCACGACGGATTCCCAGCAGCAGCCGCGTGAGGTCGCCGCCTGCCCGTTCGCCGAAACGGCGCATGCGCAACAGAGCGGGCATGACGAGGTCGTTGCAGACCATCGTCGAGACCGCGATCGTCTCGACGATCAGCATGCCGGTGGCCGCCGACAGGCCGCCGATGAACGCGACCAGCGCGAGCAGCGGCTGGCCGTTCGCCAGCGGCAGCGACAGCACGAAGGCGTCTGCGTTCATCTCCTCGCCGAAGGTGAGCACGCCGCCGACGGCGATCGGCAGCACGAAGACGTTGATCGCGAGCAGGTACAGCGGGAACACCCAGGCGGCGCGCTTCAGGTGCCGTTCGTCGACGTTCTCCACGACCATCACCTGGAACTGGCGCGGCAGCAGCAGCACCGAGAGCATCGCCAGCAGCGTCAGCGCGAACCATTGCCCGTAGGCGAAGCTCGGCGATGCGGCGTCGGCCTCGAGCAGCAGCAGCTCGCGCAACTGCGGCAGCTGCTGCGCCCGCGCCCAGATGTCTTCCATGCCATCGAACATCCCCCAGGTCACGAACACGCCGACCGCGAGGAACGCCAGCAGCTTGACGAGCGACTCGAAGGCGATCGCCGCGACCATTCCCTCGTGTCGTTCGGCGGTGTCGAGATGGCGCGTTCCGAAGACGATCGTGAACGCGGCCAGCGACAGCGCCATGTAGAACGTGCCGTCGTGCCACCAGCGCACGACCGCGGTATCGTGCGCGCCGAGCGGCAGGGTCATCACCGCGTATCCGGCCGAGATCGCCTTCAGCTGCAGCGCGATGTACGGCACGATGCCGACGACGGTGATCAGCGTGACCAGTGCGGCGAGCCCGCGGCTCTTCCCGTAGCGGCTCGCGATGAAGTCGGCGATCGACGTGATCCGGTAGCTTCGCGCGATGCGGATCATCTTGCGCACCACGAGCCACGCAAGCAGCATCGCCAGCATCGGCCCGAGGTAGATCGGCAGGAACCAGACGCCCGAGGTCGCTGCCCGGCCGACGCTGCCGAAATACGTCCATGCGGTGCAGTAGACCGCCATCGACAGCGCGTAGATCCACGCGTTGCCGATCACCGAGCGTTGCTGCATCGCGCGCCGGTCGCCGAACGCCGCGATGCCGAACAGCACCAGCAGGTAGGCGAACGATGCGCCGAGAACGAGCGAAGCAGAGAGCATCAGTGGCCGCCGCGTCGCTCGACGGTCCAGGCCAGCAGCACGATCAGCACCGCCCAGATGCCGAACAGCGCCACCGGAAGCAGCGGCAGCCCCATCACCAGCGCATCCCGATCCCACACCGCGAGCAGCGGGAAGTTGAACAGCAGGCACGCGGCGCCGAACAGCGCGACGAGCCTCTGCCCGCGCGGCGCGCCGGTCGGCGCCTTGCCGATCGGTGTGCCGCGGGGTTCGCCCGTGCCGTGCGGCCCGCCGTTCGTCCCTTTCCTTCCGACAGCCCGGTTCATCAGAGTGCCTCCATCCGGTAGTGCCTGTGCAGCCACTGCCGGAACCGGCGCACGATCGCGAGCGAATCCTTCAACGAATCGCGTTCGAGCGTACCGAGGCGGGCCGGTTGCAGGCGGTTGTCCGGATCGCGACCGACCCTGCGCTGTTCGAGATTGCTGCGCAGCTTCAGGCCGATCAGCAGATGCAATGCGTCGATCACGTCGCGCGCCAGCGCGTCGTCGACCCGGCCGGCGGCGACGAGCTCGCGAATGCGCGCGGCGGTTCCCAGCGCGCGAATCCGATACTGCAGCGCGAGCGCGCGGGCGCCGTGCACGATCGGAAAGATTCCGGCCTTCTTCAGGTCGATTTCGCCGTCGTCGCGGCCGCGAAGGTTCGTCAGGCGCGACCACCAGCCGACGCCGGATTCGAACAGGTCGACCGCGCCGGCGAAGCGTGCGTGGAACGCGTCGCTGTCGCTCACCACCCGCTCCACGTACGAGCGCGCCTGCGCGAGCAGGTCGGCGTCGCCAGCGACCGCGCTCGCGTCGAGGAAGATCGCGAGATTCATCAGGCCCTCCGGATCGGCGCCGTGAATCCAGTCGCGCAGGTTCTGCCGAAAACCCTCCACCGGCTGGCGCCAGGTCGGCGTGCTGAGCATGATGCCGCCGGGACACGGCGGATAGCCGAACTCGCGCAGCGCACTGCTGAAGGCCGCCGTGATGTCGGCCAATGCACGTTCGTCGAAGACGAAACCGTCGCGCAGCAGCAGCGCGTTGTCCTGGTCGGTCTTGACGATCTGCTCGCCGCGCCCTTCGCTGCCCATGACGACGAGGCAGCTGTTCTCGCGAAGTTCGGGCGGAGCGAGCAGCGACCACAGGCGCGCGAATAGGTGCCGGTTCAGCTCGCGTACCAGGCCGCAGATGACCTCGACGCGCATCCCGTCGCCGTGCAGCACTTCGATCAGTGCATCGATCTGCATCGCCGATTCGCGCAGTGCGGGAACATCGGCGGCGCGGTCGATCTCCAGCGCGATCAGGTGCGACCGGTTCGACACGAAACTCATCAGGTCGAGCTGGCCGAGCACCCCGACGATCGCGTCGCCGTCGCGCACGACCACGCGGTGTACGCGATGTCGCAGCATCAGCAACAGCGCCTCGAGAATCTCGTCGTCGACGGAAACCGAAATCGGCTCGAAACGCGCGCGTTGGCGCACCGACTGTCGATCGACCGGTTCGGGCTGCAGCAGCGCGTCGCGCAGGTCGGTCGTCGTGAAGATTCCCACGCGGTCGCCGTCGCGCACCAGCGCGTCGCTCACGCCGCGTTCGTCGAGCATCCGGCACACCGTGACCAGGTCGGTCGCGCCGTCGACGAACAACGGCTCGCGCAGGTACGCCTCGCGCACCGGCGACATCATCAGCGAAGTCGATTCGCGACGGTCGCGTCCTTCGGCGATCGCCGACAGGCGCCGGGCGACGTCACCGAAGACCGCGGCCGCGAACACCGCGTTCTCCGAGAGCAGGGCTCGCAGTTCGCTTCCCGGTATGCGCAGCGCGACGACCGGATCCTGCGCACTCCAGGTTCCGCGCGCGGCTCCGGCGAGCACCTCGCGCACTCCCAGCAGCTCGCCGGCGCCGTACTCGGCGGCCGGACCCGCGCCGTCGTCGTGGCTCACGCGCCCTTCGAGCAACAGCCACGCATCGCGTGGTTCGCGGGCCGCCGACAGGATCTGCGCGCCGGCCGCGTGCTCGACGCGTTCGACGGCGCTGCGAAGGCGCGCTCGCTCCGCGGGAGCGAGTGCGTGGAACGGCGCGTTGTCGAGTTCGCTGTCGGTCACCACGCTCGAGGGTTGCGTTCGGCAGCTTACGCGTCAGTGCGCCGAGGCCTGCGAGGCGCCGATCCCGGTTTCCGAGCGCACTTTCTGGGCCGGGAAACCGGCGCGGTCGATGCGCGCACGTTCGCTGCGATCGAGTATCGAGAACAGCCAGATGCCGACGAAGGCGATCGTCATCGAGAACAGCGCAGGCGACGTGTACGGAAAGAGCGCGGATCCTTTCGGATTGCCGAGCGTGGCTTCCCAGACCGACGGCGACAGCACGGTCAGGACGACCGACGACACGAGTCCGAGGAATCCGCCGATCACTGCTCCGCGCGTCGTGCAGTCCTTCCAGAGCACCGACAGGAACAGCACCGGGAAGTTCGCCGAAGCCGCGATCGCGAACGCCAGCGAAACCATGAACGCGATGTTCTGCTTCTCGAAGGCGATGCCCAGCAGCACCGCGAGCGCGCCCAGCCCGAGCGTCGTCATGCGCGATACGCGCAGTTCCGCGGCGCTGTCGACGTTGCCCTTGCGGATCACGGTGGCATACAGGTCGTGCGAAACCGCCGATGCACCCGACAGCGTCAGTCCGGCGACGACGGCGAGGATCGTCGCGAAGGCGACCGCGGAGATGAAGCCGAGGAAGATGTTTCCGCCGACGGCGTTGGCCAGGTGCACCGCGGCCATGTTGCTGCCGCCGACCAGGCCGCCCTGGGCATCGAGGAACTGCGGGTTGGTGAGCACGAAGGTGATCGCGCCGAAGCCGATGATGAACGTGAGCAGGTAGAAGTAGCCGATCCATCCGGTCGCCCACATCACCGACTTTCGCGCTTCCCTGGCGCTCGGCACGGTGAAGAAGCGCATCAGGATGTGCGGCAGCCCTGCGGTTCCGAACATCAGCGCCATGCCGAACGAAATCGCCGAGATCGGGTCCTTGACGAAATTCCCCGGGCCCATGATCGAGAAGCCCTCGCGTGCCGCGGCATCGGGCGGCTTGCCGGCGGCTTCCGCCAGCTTCGTCTTGACGCCGACGGCGTCGGCGAACATCGCCTCGGGACTGAAGCCGTAGTGCAGCAGCACCATGAACGCCATGAACGTCGCGCCGCCGAGCAGCAGGCATGCCTTGATGATCTGCACCCAGGTAGTCGCCGTCATCCCGCCGAACAGCACGTAGACCATCATCAGCGCCCCGACGATGACGACGGCGATCCAGTAATCGAGCCCGAACAGCAGCTTGATCAGCTGGCCCGCGCCGACCATCTGCGCGATCAGGTAGAAGGCGACGACGACCAGCGTTCCCGACGCCGCGAAGATCCGCACCGGCTTCTGGTCGAAGCGAAAAGCGGCGACGTCGGCGAACGTGAACTTGCCCAGGTTGCGCAGCCGCTCCGCCATCAGGAACGTGAGAATCGGCCATCCGACGAGGAACCCGATCGAATAGATCAGGCCGTCGTATCCGCTGGCCATCACCGCCGCGGAGATTCCCAGGAACGAAGCGGCCGACATGTAGTCGCCGGCGATCGCCAGTCCGTTCTGGAAACCCGTGATTCCGCCGCCGGCCGTGTAGAAATCGGCCGCGGACTTCGTGCGCGACGCCGCCCATTTGGTGATGAAGAGCGTGGCGAGAACGAACACCGCGAACATGCCGATCGCGGTCCAGTTGGTCGCCTGCTTCTGCGCCGTACCCAGGTCGGCCCCGGCCGCCCACGCCGAAGCCGACGCCGCGAGCAACGCAGCGACCAGGACCGATCGCCATGCCGGATCGGGAAGGTATCGCATGATCGTCACTCCGGACGATGGATCGGTGCGGACAGGCAGGAAACGCCTCTCATTTCAGCGCTTCCTCGACGACCTTGCGCTCGAGCGCGTCGAACTCCCGGTTCGCCCGGTTCACGTAATACGCGGTGATCGCGACGGTGAACACGATGACACCGAAGCCCAGCGGCATGCCGATCGTCATCACGCCGTCACCGATGCGCTTCGACAACAACTCCTTGTCGAAGGCGACCAGCAGGATGAAGCCGTAGTAGACGATCATCATCGCCAGCGTGAGCCACCAGCCGAAACGCGATCGTCGCGAAACGAGCGCCCGATAGTTCGGGTCGCGTGCGATGCGCTCTGCAAGCTGGGTATCCATGGCCCTTCCCCGTAGCCGTGGTCCCAGTCTGCATCAACTGCCCGGAATGCGCCAGTGCAGCCGGTGCGCCGTCGCTACGGGGACAAACCGAGAAGCCGTGCAGCGTCCACGGCCGCGACCCACTCCTCGTTCGTTCGCTCGACGGCGACCAGCACGTTCGACTCGGCCGTCGAAATCCGTGGGCCGTCCGCAGGCACGACCGCCGCATTCGCTGCCGCATCGAGTTCCACGCCGAGGAATTCGAGCTTCGCGCACACGCGCGCGCGAATCTCGGCATTGTGTTCGCCGATTCCGGCGGTGAATACGAGCATGTCGAGACCGCCGAGAACCGCAGTGAGCGCACCGATCTCGCGCACGATGCGGCGTACGTACAGCTCCAGCGCGACCCGAACGCGCTCGTCGCCGGCTTCGAGCGGCAGCAGCACGCGCGGATCCGGGGACACGCACGACACGCCGAGCAGTCCCGACTCGTTGTACAGGAGGTTCGCTACCTGCTCGAGCGTGCGCTTCTCGGTTCCCATCAGGTAGAGGACGACACCGGGGTCGAGCGCGCCGCAGCGCGAACCCATCATCAGCCCGTCGAGCGCGGAGAAGCCCATCGTCGTCGCGACACTGCGAAGCCCCTGCATCGCGCACAGGCTCGCCCCGCTGCCCAGGTGCGCGACGATGACACGGCCGCGCGCGCGCTCGCCGTAGCGTTCGGCCAGCGCGATCGAGATGAATTCGTACGAGAGGCCGTGAAAACCGTAGCGACGCAGGCCGCGCTCCCACGCCGAATACGGCAGCGCCATCATCTGCTCGACTTTCGGCATCGTGTGGTGGAACGCGGTGTCGAAGCAGGCGAAGTGCGGCAGCCCCGGGTCGGCGCCCTGCAACGCATCGATGGCGTCCAGCGCGAAAGGCTGATGCAGCGGCGCGAGCGGAACGTACGAGCGCAGGTCCGCGATCACCGCGGCGTCGACGCGAATCGGCTCGAAGTACCTGCTGCCGCCGTGCACGACCCGATGCACCACGCCGGCCAGTCGGCGCCCTTCGAGACGGGCGTACACGCGCCTGCGGATGTGCTCGACCGCGCTGGCGTACGGAGCCGCGGGGTCGAGTGCCACCGGCGCCGGGGCAACGCCCGTTTCACCGAAGGTCGGTTGCGCCCCGTTGATCGAATCCACCTTCCCGTTCCACGACGGCCGGCGCGGCAACGGCGCCGTGCCGGCATCGAAGAGCGCGAACTTGATGCTGGACGAACCGCAGTTCAGTACGAGGATGAGGCCGGCGGAACGATCGCTGCTCATGGGAGGGACTTGCTCGCGGAAGTCGAGGCGCGGCATCGCACCGGTCGCGCTCGACTCTAGCAGAGCGGCTACGACAGCCCGGTCCCCATGTCCTGCAGCATCGAATTCAGGTCGTCGGCGTGCTCTTCCTCCTTCGCGAGGATCTCTTCCATGATGCGTCGCGTCGTCGGATCCTTCTCTCCCAGCCACTGGACGATCTCGCGATAGCTGTCGATCGCGATGCGCTCGGCCACCAGGTCCTCGCGCAGCATGTCGACCAGGTCCTTGCCCTCGACGTACTGCGAGTGGCTGCGCATCGCGAGCCCCTCCGGGTTCAGGTCGGGTTCCCCGCCAAGCTGCACGATGCGGTCGCAGATCTGGTCGGCGTGCGCCTGCTCTTCCTGCGCGTGCAGCAGGAACTCCGACTTGACCGCCTCCGAAGCGATTCCCTGCGCCATGTAGTAGTGCCGCTTGTAGCGAAGAACGCAGACGATCTCGGTCGCCAGCGCAGCGTTCAGGACGGCGATCACGCTTTCGAGATCGGCGCCGTAACTCGTGGTGACCGCACCACGATCCATGTCCTCGCGCGCGCGCCTGCGCAGCGTTTCGACGTCGGTGAGGAACGGCATTGCGCCGGACGGGTTCGCGGATGCGTTGGCCATGGCAGTTCTCCGTGGTTTGTCGGGCAGCGACGGATCAGGAGCGCAGCAAGGTCCGTACCCGCGCGCCGGCAGGGCACGGAACGGTCCGGGGCATCGCGATTGCCCCTGTGCGCTTCCCGACGCAGAATCGCCGGGCCTCGAACCGATGGAGAACCCGTGAGCTTTACCGCCGAGTATGCGGCCCGCGAGCCGACACGCGCCGAAGTCGACTCGCTCGACGGACCGACGATGATCGAGTTCGGAACTTCGTGGTGCGGACACTGCCGCATGGCGCAGCCGCTTCTCGCGGCCGCGCTGGCCGATCGGCCGCGACTGCGGCACCTGAAGATCGAGGACGGCAGCGGACGCCGGCTCGGGCGTTCCTTCGGCGTGAAATTGTGGCCGACGCTGGTCTTCCTGGCCGACGGCCGGGAAACCGATCGTCTCGTGCGCCCGACCGACTCCGCGCAGATCGAACGCGCACTCGATCGACTCGACGAAGCACCGGACTGAAGGTTCCTGCGTGCACGCGGGCCGGCGCGCGCCGGTTCACGCCGTGCGTTCGAGCGCCTGGTCGATGTCCCAGAGGATGTCGTCGATGTGTTCGAGTCCGACGGATATCCGCACCATGTCGGGCAGCACGCCGGCGGCGACCTGTTGCGCCTCGTCGAGCTGGCGATGCGTCGTCGACGCCGGGTGGATGATCAGCGTGCGGGTGTCGCCGATGTTGGCGAGGTGGCTCATGAACTGCGCCGCCTCGATGAACTTCACGCCGGCCTGCATGCCGCCCTTCACGCCGAATGCGAGCAGGCCGGAGGCACCGGGGGCGCCGTCGACGGTGCGCATCTGGCGCGCGACGAGTTCGTACTGCGGGTGGTCGGGCAGCCCCGGGTAGTTCACCCAGCTCACCCGCGGGTGATCGCGCAGGTACTGCGCGACCTTGCGCGTGTTCGTGCAGTGCCGCTCCATGCGCACCGGCAACGTCTCGATTCCCTGCAGGATCTGCCATGCGCTCGCCGGAGCGAGCGCTGCGCCGTGGACGCGCAGCGTCTCCATGCGCGCGCGCATCGTGAAGCCGAAGTCGCCGAAGGTTTCGTAGAACCGCACGCCATGGTAGCCCGGCGACGGCTCGGTCATTCCCGGGAACTTTCCGTTGTCCCACGGAAAGCGGCCGCTCTCGACGACGACACCGCCCAGCGTGGTGCCGTGTCCTCCGAGATACTTCGTCGCGGAGTGCACGACGAGGTCGGCGCCCAGCGCGATCGGCGTGCACAGGAACGGACTCGGCACGGTGTTGTCGACGACCAGCGGCACGCCGTGCGCGTGCGCGATCCCGGCGACCGCCGCGATGTCGAGCACCGCAAGGCTCGGATTGCCCAGGCTCTCGGCGAATACCGCGCGGGTTTCGGGGCGCATCGCCGCGGCGAACTCCTCCGGCCTGGCCGGATCGACGAACGTGGTCTCGATGCCGAAGCGTCGCAGGTTCACCGAGAGCATCGTCACCGTGCCGCCGTACAGCGCGCCCGCGGCGACGACGTGGTCGCCCTGCTGCAGCATCGTCATCAGCGCCAGCGATTCGGCGGCCATGCCGCTTGCGCTGGCCAGTCCCGCGCGAGCGCCCTCGAGGGCGGCCACGCGTTCCTCGAGCACCGCGACGGTGGGATTCGACAGCCGCGAATAGACGTTGCCGAAGGTCTGCAGGTTGAACAGCGATGCCGCGTGATCGGCGCTGTCGAAGACGAAACTCGTCGTCTGGTAGATCGGCAGCGCACGGGCGCCGGTGGCGGCGTCGGGGATCTGCCCCGCATGGATCGCCAGCGTCTCGGCACGGAAATCGTGATCGGCCATCGGTCCTCCGCTCAGACCGGACGCCGCGCCGAGATCACGTGCGTGTTGACGCCGGCCCAGTTCAGGCCGCCGAACAGCCGTCCGTGCTCGATCTTCACGCAGCGGTTCATCACCGAATCGAGGCCCGCTTCGCGCGCGAGCGCATCGGCCTGCGCGTTGCACACGCCGATCTGCTGCCACAGGCACTTCGCGCCGATCGCGATCGCACCCTGCGCGATCGGCAGGACGTCGGCGGTACGCCGGAACACGTCGACGATGTCGACCGGATGCGGGATCGCCTCGAGCGTCGGATGGCAGCGCTCACCGAGGATTTCGCCGTACCGGGGGTTGACCGGAACGATCCGGTAGCCGTGCTCCTGCATGTACTTCGCGGCGAAGTAGCTCGGTCGGAACCAGTCTGCGGACAGCCCGACCACGGCGATCGTCCGGTACTCCTTCAGGATCCGGCGCAATCCGGCGATGTCGTCGACCACGGCCCGGGCCCGTTCGCTGCGCCAGCCGTCAGAACCGGAAGATCGCGGCCACGCCGGTCGTGGTCGGCATCCGATCGGCGGGAACGAGCACGACCTCGCCGCCGTTCTCGATCACTTTCTCGCCGACGTCGTCGAGCAGGTCGTCGACCCTCGGACCCTCGAGCGCACCGAAGACGATCGACCCGCCCACCGGGTCCATGCGCCCCGGTATCTGGCGATCCGCTTCGAGCAGCACCGTCGACACGCGTCCGGCGACCGCCGCGCGCGCGACGTCGCCGAGCTGGTCGGAGCCGCGCCCGTCGGCTTTCGCCGCCCCGAAGGCATCGACGAGGTCCGCCAGTCGCTCGAGATAGCGCGGCAGGACGAGTTGCCAGGCACGTTCGCGCAGCTGCTCGATCGACAACGCGGCCGGGTTCGCTTCGATGCCGTCGGCGACGAGTTGCGGGTTCTGGCTGATCGACCGAAACCGGCCCTGGTGCTCCGGCAACGTCGCAAGCAGCAGCGGCAGGCCGCTCGGGCGCGAGTGATGCTCGAGCACCGCGCGATCGACCGCGCGGAAGAAAGCGTCGGTATCGGCGTCGATGGCGTCCTGGCGAACGTCGGTGCCGTGCCGCACCGTCGAGCGCGAACCGACCCGGCCGACGACCCTCGTGGAGCGTTCGCGCCCGATGTCGCGTTCGAGTGCCTCGTCGATCGATCCGGGAACACCGGGCGACAGCGGCAGCTCGTCGAGGCCGTCGCGGTTGCCTTCGAGCAGCCACGCTTCGTGGCGGTCCAGTGCGAGGATCTGATACCTGTCGGCCGACTGCACGATGCGCATCAACGGTTTCGTATGGAAACTGTCGGCGACGATCGCAAGTTCGGGCACGGTGCGCTGCAACCGGTACACGCGAAAGAATTCCGGCGCACCGAGTACTGCCAGGCCGTCCAGCGTGTTGCTCCAGAAATCCTCGTCGTCCGCCAACCGGTGGAACGGCGCGAGCAACGGCGCGACGTCGCGGTTCGGGTGGCTGTTCTGCAGCGACTGCTCCAGCGCCCGGACGAGATTGCGGAAGCGGATCGGATCCTGCTGCCGGTCCGGAAAGTGCCTGTGCGTCGGCTGGTACAGCGACAGGCACGGGGCCTCGCGTTGCGCCAGCAGGGTGTGTGGATAGTCCTGTGCAAGTACGTCCATGGTTCGCGGGCCTCCGTCGTCGTGGGCAACGAGCCTCCTCGTTGCAGGCGACGTTCCATTGTACGGTTGCGTTGCGTTCCGGATCGCACAAGGCAGGCCGTGCCCCGGATTCGATTAGAGTTGCTGCAGGCGCGGCCGTCGAGCGATCGGGAATTCGACCCGATCCGGCCATTGCGCGGCTCCGGAGGTTCGAAAGCGATGACACGCGACGATTCACCCGACTGGATGTGGTCGAACGCCTTGGCCGCGCTCACGCGCGCCGAGCGCCTGCACCGGCAGTTCTTCCAGCCGCGGCAGACGGCCCGGGAGCTTTCGTGGGAGCCGCCCGTGGACGTGCTGGAACTCGAGCACGAGCTCCTCATCTTCGTCGCACTTCCGGGGGTCGATTCCGACAAGGTCGAGACGGTGATCGACAGCGGCGCGCTCGTCGTCGCCGGGCACCGGGTGCTGCCCCCCCAGTTGCGCACGGCCGTCATCCATCGGCTGGAACTCCCGCAGGGCCGCTTCGAGCGGCGCATCCCGCTTCCGCCGGGCCGCTACGCCGCCGCGCGGCGAACGACGTCGAACGGCTGCCTGGTGATCAGCCTGCAGAAGACTGCCTGAAGGAGCGCGAGGAGCGAATGGAACGAGACGAGGACACGATCGGCGCCAACGAATCGCCGGAGGATGTCTCGAACGCCGATGCGCCGAGGTCGATCGATTCCGCGGCATCGGGCCTGCAATCCGCCTCCGGATCGGCGCAGGCCGATGCCTCGCCGGCGCTGCCGCCGGAGTGGCTGATCGTCGTGCCGGTGCGCGACACCGTGCTGTTTCCGGGGACCGTGTTTCCGATCGCCATCGGTCGCGAGTCGTCGATTCTCGCCGCACAGCAGGCGCTTCGCGAGGAACGACAGATCGGCATCCTGATGCAGCGCGACGCCGAGGATGCCGAACCGGCCGGCATCGACATGCATCGCACCGGAACGATCGCGAACATCCTGCGCTACGTGAACATGCCCGACGGCGGCCATCACGTCGTCGTGCAGGGCCTGCAGCGGTTTCGCGTGCTGGAGTTCGTGCGCGAACGACCGTTCTTCGCGGTGCGCTTCGCTCCGATCGACGAACCCGAGCTGAAGACGCCCGACATCGAGGCGCGGCTGCTGCACCTGAAACAGCAGGCGGCCGAGGCGCTGCAGTTGCTCCCGCAGGTGCCGCAGGAACTGCTCGCAGCCGTGCAGGCCGCGCGCTCGGCAGGTGCGCTTTCCGATCTCGTTGCGGCGTACCTCGACGTTACCCGCGACGAGAAGCAGGAACTGCTGGAGACGATCGACCTCACCGCGCGGATCGACAAGGTTTCGGCCCTGCTCGCCAAGCGCATCGAGGTGATGCGCCTGACGCAGGAGATCGGTCGCCAGACGAAGGCGACCTTCGACGAACGACAACGCGAAGCGATCCTGCGCGAGCAGATGGCGGCGATCCAGCGCGAGCTCGGCGAAGGCGACGGCAAGGGGCAGGAAGCCGCCGAGATCGCCGAGGCGATCGGCAAGGCGCAGATGCCCGAGGAGGTCGAGGAGATCGCGCGCAAGGAGCTGCGCCGCTACGAGCGCATGCCCGAGGCGGCCGCCGAAGCCGGCATGGTGCGCAACTACCTCGACTGGCTGATCGAACTGCCGTGGGCCGAGCCGCAGGACAAGCCGATCGACATCGACAAGGCGCGAGGAATCCTCGACGAGGACCACTTCGGCCTCGAGAAGATCAAGCGTCGCATCGTCGAGTATCTCGCCGTGCGCAAGCTCGCTCCGCGCGGCAAGGCGCCGATCCTGTGCTTCGTAGGCCCTCCGGGAGTCGGCAAGACGTCGCTCGGCCAGTCGATCGCGCGCGCGATGCACCGCCCGTTCGTACGCGTGAGCCTCGGCGGCGTGCACGACGAGGCCGAGATCCGAGGGCACCGGCGCACCTACATCGGCGCGATGCCCGGCAACATCATCCAGGCGATCCGCAAGGCGAAGGCGCGCGACTGCGTGATGATGCTCGACGAGATCGACAAGATGGGACGCGGCATCCAGGGCGACCCGTCGGCGGCGATGCTCGAGGTGCTCGACCCCGAACAGAACTCGACGTTCCGCGACAACTACCTCGGCGTTCCCTTCGACCTCAGCCGCGTCGCGTTCATCGCCACCGCCAACATGCTCGAGACGGTTCCGGGCCCGTTGCGCGACCGGATGGAGATCATCGCGCTCGCAGGATACACCGAGAACGAAAAGCTCGAGATCGCCCGGCGGTACCTGGTACGGCGCCAGCTCGAAGCCAACGGCGTGCAGGAATCGCAGGTGACCATCGACGACGATGCGCTGCGCCGGATCATCCGCGACTACACGCGCGAGGCAGGCGTGCGCAGTCTCGAACGCGAGATCGGTCGCGCGCTGCGCCACGCCGCGGTGCAGATCGCCGAAGGCTCGGCCACCACCCTGAAGATCGACGCCGACGAAGTCGCGAAGATCCTCGGGCCACGCAGGTTCGAGAACGAAGTCGCGATGCGCACCAGCGTACCGGGGGTCGCGACCGGACTCGCGTGGACACCGGTCGGCGGCGACATCCTGTTCATCGAGGCGACACGGATGCCCGGCAAGGGAGCGCTGATCCTCACCGGGCAACTCGGCGACGTCATGCGCGAGAGCGCGCAGGCGGCGCTGAGCATCGTCAAGAACCGCGCCGCGGAATTCGGGATCACCGACGAGACGCTGGCGAAGAGCGACGTCCACGTCCACGTCCCCGCGGGTGCCACGCCGAAGGACGGCCCGAGCGCCGGTGTCGCGATGTTCACGGCGCTGGTATCGCTGCTCACCGGCCGCACGGTGCGCAACGACACGGCGATGACCGGCGAGATCAGCCTTCGGGGCCTCGTGCTTCCGGTGGGCGGCATCAAGGAGAAGGTGGTCGCCGCGGCGGCAGCGGGCATCGAACGCGTGATGCTGCCGGCGCGCAACCGGCGCGACTTCGACGACATTCCCGCCGAGGTGCGCGAACGCCTCGAGTTCGTCTGGCTCGAACGCGTCGACGACGCGATCTCGTCGGCGCTCGAAGCGGAAAGTTCGTCGGCGTCGGCAAGGCCGCAGGCGTCGACAACGCCCGATGCCTGAGCAACGCTCGGGCTCAATGCGTCGGACGCAACTCGAACCCACCGGTCTCGCCGACATTCGCGCCCGATTCGTCGCGCACGTCGACGCTTTCGACATGCGCTGCAGGCGGTCCGCGGCGCGCCCAGGCGATCATTGCTTCGACGGCCGGGCGTTCGCCGCGCACCACCGCCTCGACGCTGCCGTCACGCCGGTTGCGCACCCATCCGGACAGCCCGAGCCGCACGGCCTCGTCGCGCAGCGACACGCGGAAGCCGACCCCCTGGACCTGCCCGCGAATGCACAGGCGACGCGTTTCCATCGCGGGTCGCCGTTCGTTCAGGCCGGCGCCTCGCGCATCAGCCGCCAGTAGTCGAATTTCATCATCACCGCCGCGCCTGCGACGATCGAGAGAGTCGTCAGGATCGACCCGACGGCGAGCGTGGAAAGGCCGGACAAGCCCTGCCCGATCGTGCAGCCGAGCGCGGTGATCCCGCCGAAACCCATCAGGATTCCGCCGAGTACGTGGCGCTTCAGATCGGCGGCATCGGGGAAGCTCTCTTCGCGATAGGTGCCGCTCGACAGCGCGTAGACGAGCGAGCCCGCGGCGATTCCCAGGGCGGTCGCAATCCCGAAGGTCACGTACTTGCTCGTGTCGCTCCAGAACATGAGCAGTTCGAGCGTATAGGCGAAGGGCGCGACGAGAGACAGCGATTCGGGACGATTCGAATTGGTTCCGATGAAGGCTTCCTCGAGCGTATCGGGATGTTCGGCCACGAACCCGAGATTTCCGGTGACGTACCAGCCGCCGATGATCGTCAACCCGACCACCAGTCCGCCGACCAGCGTGTCGCCGCGGCGCGCCTCGCGATCGGCGAACACGAACGCGAGCAATGCGGCGGCGATGGCCGGCGGCAGCCAGCGTGCGACCGAGGAAGCGTCGACGCCCCACGCCGAAGCGAGCAGCGTCGGCAGGTCCTGCGTCGTCGAAAGCTGCAGCGAGAACGTGTCGAAGGTGTTCACGCGCCACACGCCGAACAGGCCCTTGAGCGTCACGTATGCCGAGATCGCCAGGACGATGAAGACGATCAGGGACTTGAGATTGCCCCCGCCGATCCGGATCAGCGTCTTGCTGGTGCATCCCGAAGCGAGCGTCATGCCGACGCCGAACAGCAGGCCGCCGACGATGTGCGACAGCCACCGGAGCTGGGAACCCGCGTAGATCGACTTGCCGGTATCGACGATTCCCTGCGACTGCATCACCCAGACGCCGAGGATCGCGACGGCGATCGCCAGCACCCACATGCGCATGCGGGACCAGTCGCCCATGTTGACGATGTCCGAAACCGCACCCATGGTGCAGAAGTTCGTCTTGTTGCCGACGAATCCGAAAACGGCGCCGAGCGCGAAGCCCAGCCACGCGATCGTGGTCGCCGACGGCAGTGCAGTTTCCATTGCGAAGAAGGGACCCCGGGAACGGGAGTCGGCAAGTGCCGACCGATGCCAGTCGAGTCCCAATGATACCGCCGCCGTCCGGGCGATCGCGCCGTCATGGGCGCGCCGAATGCTGCTGCCGGGCGCGACGTCGCGCGCCCGGCAGCAGCGGTCGAGGCCGGCTTCCGGCGCCGACTATGCCTCGTCGTCCGGCTCCAGAGTTCCCATCTCCTGCATCAGCTGCGCCTTGCGCTCGGCCATCATCGTGCCGAGTTCCTCCATGTCGAGATCGGCTTTCTTCGCCTTCGGGAACATCTCGCCTTCTTCTTCCTTGATGTGGTGCTTGACGTACTCGCCGAGCACTTTCACTTTCGCATCGTAGAGCTCCTCCTCGGGAGCCATCGACGCGATCTGGCTGATCAGGTCCTTGGCGCTCGCGTGCTCGACCTCGGCTTCGTCGAGCAGCGACCGCACTTCGTCGCTGTCGTCGGCTTCGCGCATCGTCGGATAGAAGATCTCTTCCTCGAGCTGCGTGTGCACGGTCAGCTCCGTAAGGATCTCTCCGACGAGCGCGACGGCCGCGTCGCGATCCTTCTCCTTCATCTTCTCGAAGTCCTTGAACATCTTCTGGACCTTCTTGTGGTCGGCAGCCAGCATCGCGACGGGGTCGTTCTGCGTGCGGCCTGCGCGCGAACGCGTCGTGGAAGTACGGGTGCTGCTGCGGGCTTGTGACGTTGGCATCGAACTGCTCCTCAGGTAGACAGACTGGCCGCGCGGTGCGCGGGGCCCATCGAGTGAGCAACCGACATACCAGCCCGACTACGCTACGCGCGCACTTCGATCACCTCGGGATCGTCGGCATGGTCGATCAGCAGGCGTCGAACGCGGTCCTGCCACAGCGAGCGGAACAGTGCCACTTCCTCTTCGCTCGCCTCGCCGTGCAGGCACCGGCCCATCAGCAGCGACGTGCGCGGATCGCCGCCGACACGCTGCAGGTGCGCTGCAACTTCGACCGAACCGCCGTTGCCGTCGAGCCGGCTGAACGCGATCTCGCCGAAATTCGTCGGCCTGCCGAAGAACAGCTTTTCGCGACGGCCGAATCGACCGGCGAGCCCCGGAAAACCGCTGTCCTCGGTGGCGCCGGTGATCAGCGTCGTCACCGCCGCCACGACGCCGGTGACGCCGGAGTCGCGCCGGTCGCGGAACTCGACGCGGATCTCGCCGCGACGCGGCAATTCGTCGCCGTACAGGCGCCCGAGCGCCGCCCGGGTCATCAGGAACGCGGAGGCGACGGTCGGGCACGAGTGCCCTGCCATTCGCACCATGTCGACGTAGCGGTACGTGAGCCGGCCACCTTCGACCGCGCCGAGGAACTCGGCGAGCGGGTCGCAGGCCTCGACGATCGGTGCGTCGTCGAAGAACTCCGGGAACGGTCTGGTTTCGCGAATCACTCGGCCAATCTCCAGCGGGTCAGCGGGTAAGCTAAAATAGTAACATTTTACTTACATAACGAACCCTGATGCGGACGCGGGAAACGCAGAAACCGGCGCAGCGAAGGCGGCTGCCCACGCGCGAACGGCGCAGCGAAATCGTCGCGGCCGTCGTCGAGCTGGCGCGCGAGCGCGGCCCCGACGGAATCACCACCCAGGCGATCGCCGAACACGTTTCGTTGACGCATGGAGCGCTGTTCCGGCACTTCGCCGACAAGCAGGCGATCTGGAGCGCGGTCTTCGAGTGGGTCCAGCACGATCTGGGGCTCGTCGTCGACGAAGCGTTCGCGAGCAGCGGCGATCCGCTCGCCGTGCTCGAACGCGTATTCCTGGCGCACGCGCAGTTCGTTGCACAGCACCCGGGCGCACCGCGCATCCTCTACCACGCGCTGCAGGGCCCGGACGACGCGCCGAATCATCGACAGGTCCGCGCGATGGTCGGCGCATACCGCAATCGCGTCGCGTCGCTGCTCGAACGGGCGCGCGCTGCCGGACAGTTGCGCGAATCGCTCGACGTGGACGCTGCGGCGACCCTGTTCGTCGGGACGATCCAGGGGCTCGCCGTGCAGCGCGCCCTGCTCGACGGCGAATCCGGAGTGCTAGACGCCGCGCGTGCCGTGTTTCCGCTGCTGCTCGACGGGTTTCGCGGCGAAAACGGCGTCGCGCGGCCGTGAGACGCGTCTTTCTGGCATCCTGTGCCGCCTTTTCGTGCTGCACGGAGTCTCATGCGCAAGACTGATCCGGACCGCAGCTACGTCCGCCGCCATCTCTGGAAACTGCTCGGCGCCGTCGTGCTGGCTGCGCTGCTCTGGGCGTTCCTGCCCCGCGTGGTGCTCGGTCCGGTCGTTCGGGTCGTGCCCGTCGTGCAGCGCGATTTCGTGCAGTCGGTCGTTGCCAGCGGCCGCGTCGAAACGCCGCACCGCGTCGAGATCGGATCGCAGGTCACCGGGACGGTCGCGCGCGTGCCGGTCGCCGAGGGCCAGGACGTTCGCGCCGGCGACGTGCTGATCGAACTCGATGCCGCCGAGTTGCGCGCCAACGTCGAACAGGCCGAAAGCGCGGTCGCGCAGGCGCAGGCGCGGATCCGGCAGTTGCGCGAACTGCAGGCGCCGGTCGCCGAACAGACGGTGCGCCAGGCGCAGGCCACGCTGGACCATGCGCGCACCCAGCATCGACGCAACGAGGAACTGTTCGGCAAGGGCTTCATCGGGCGCGCGACGCTGGACGAGTCGCGCAAGAACGTGGAACTGGCCGACGCGCAGTTGCTTGCCGCGCAGCGGCAGCTCGCTTCGTCGCGTGCCGGCGGCAGCGAGCATGCGGTGGCCGAAACGGCGCTCGCCACCGCGCGATCGAGCGCCGAGGTGGCGCGGGCGCGCCTGTCCTACGCGACGATCGCCGCCCCGCTGGACGGCACGCTGATCAGCCGAAGCGTGGAACGCGGCGACGTCGTGCAGCCCGGAAAGGTGCTGATGACGCTTTCTCCGGTCGGCGCGACGCAGCTCGTCGTGCAGATCGACGAAAAGAACCTGGCGCTGCTGTCGGCGGGGCAGCGCGCGCTGGCCTCCGCCGACGCGTATCCGGGGCAGCGCTTCGCGGCGACGCTCACCTACATCAACCCCGCGGTGAACCCGCAGACGGGAGCCGTCGAGGTGAAGCTCGACGTGCCCGATCCGCCGCCGGTGCTGCGCCAGGACATGACCGTGTCGGTCGACATCGAGGTCGCGCAGCGCGCCGACGCGATACTCGTTCCGACCGATGCGGTCCGCGGCATCGACGGCGCTTCTCCATGGGTGTACCGCGTCGCGAACGGTCGCGTGCAGCGCACGCCGATCCGCGTCGGACTGCGCAGCGCCGGTTTCACCGAGGTGCTCGACGGACTCGCCGCCGACGAACGCGTAATACCCGGCGGCGTGCCGAACGTCGTCGACGGAGCGCGGGTTCGCGCACGCGACGACGAAGCGGCGCGCGGCTGAACGTCGTCCCTGAAACCGCGATGTCGACATCGAGCCGCTGGGCGCCCTTCGAATGGATCGTCGCGCTGCGCTTCCTGCGCGAGGGGCGACTGCAGACGGCATTCATCGTCATCGGCGTGGCGATCGGCGTCGGCGTCATCGTGTTCATGTCGGCGCTGCTCAGCGGACTGCAGTCGAATTTCATTCGCCGCGTGCTCAGCGCGCAGCCGCATATCCAGCTGCTTCCCCCGAAGGAGGTGGCGCGCCCGCAGCGCGAGGGCGAAGCCGGCGACACGACCCACGGGACGATCGTGCAGCCGCCGCTGCAGCGACTGAAGTCGATCGACCAGTGGCGTTCGGTCGCCGAGCAGATCCGCGCGATGAACGACGTGGTCATCGTCTCGCCCGAGGCGACCGGGTCGGCACTCGCCGTGCGCGGCACTGCCAGCCGCGCGATCTCGGCGATCGGCATCGAACCCGAACGGTACTTCCGCATCGTCGACATTCCCGAGAAGATCGTTCGCGGCACCACGCGACTGACCGCCACCGACGTCCTGATCGGAACCGAACTGGCGATCGACCTCGGCGTGGGAGTCGGCGACAAGCTGCGCGTCTCTTCGGCGCTCGGCACGAGCAACACACTGACGATCACGGGGATCTTCGACCTCGGCAACAAGGGAGCCAACCAGCGGACGACCTACCTCGCGCTGCACACCGCGCAGAGCCTGCTCGGGCTGCCCGGCGGCGTGACCGGGCTCGACGTCACGGTGCGCGACGTCTACGCGGCCGAACGCATCGCGCAGCGCATCACGGCCGCCACCGGCATCCAGGCCGACAGCTGGATCGAGACCAATGCGCAGTTCTTCGCGGCGGTCAACGCGCAGCAGACGTCGAACACGGTGATCCGTTCCTTCGTCGCGCTGTCGGTGGCGTTCGGCATCGCGAGCGTGCTCGTCGTGTCGGTCGTGCAGCGTTCGCGCGAAATCGGCATCCTGCGCGCGATGGGAATCTCGCAGGGACAGATCCTTCGCGTGTTCCTGCTGCAGGGCAGCCTGCTGGGGCTGATCGGCTCGGTCGCCGGCTCGACGCTCGGCGCCTTCGCGCTCGTCCTGTGGCAGCAACTGGCGCGCAACGCCGACGGGACGCCGCTGTTTCCGCTGAGTTTCGAGCCGTGGCTGTTCGTCGCCGCGCTGGTGCTGGCCACCGCGACCGGCCTCGTCGCGGCGGTTGCGCCGGCGCTGCGCGCCGCGCGAATGGACCCGGTGGTGGCGATCCGTGGCTGAGCCGGCCGCGCGGGCGCCGTCGGACGAAGCCGTCGTGCAGCTGCGCGGCGTGCACAAGTCGTTCAACGTCGGCACGCCGATCGAAACCGAGATCCTGCACGGGATCGACCTGACGGTGTACGAGGGCGAATTCGTCGCCGTGATGGGGCCGTCGGGATCCGGCAAGAGCACGCTGCTGAACATCGTCGGGCTGCTCGATCGGCCGACCAGCGGTTCGCTGAGCGTGTGCGGCGAGGAAACCACGACGCTCGACGACCGGGCGCTCACCCGCCTGCGCGGCCACAGCATCGGCTTCGTGTTCCAGTACCACCACCTGATCTCGGCGTTCAGCGCGATCGAGAACGTGATGATGCCGATGCTGGGCGCAGCCGGCTTTCCCGATGCAGCGATGCGCGAACGCGCCGCCGAGCTGATCGAGCACGTCGGGTTGACCGCGTGGCGGGACAACCCGGCGAACAAGCTCTCGGGCGGCCAGCAGCAACGCGTCGCCGTTGCGCGCGCGCTGGCGATGAACCCGCCGGTGCTGCTCGCCGACGAGCCGACCGGGAACCTCGACACCCGGAGCGCCGACGCGATATTCGAGCTGCTGCGCCGGTTCAACCGCGAGCACGGCACGTCGGTGCTGTTCGTCACGCACAACCCGGCACTCGCCGAACGGTGCGACAAGACGATCCACGTCATCGACGGAATGGTCGTCGACGAAATGGTCGGCGGAGCGGTCCGCTAGCCAGACGGGCCGCAGCGGCGGCCGCCTACGCGGTTCGCGCAGCGCTTCCGTTCTCGGCCAGCAACTGCCCGAGCAGCGCGCCGAGCGCAAGGTCTTCGACGCGGCCGAAGCCGTGCAGCCGGATGCGTCCGGCGCGATCGATGACGACGAGCGTCGGCGTTCCGCGCATGCCGTAGTCGCGCATCGTGCGCGGCAGATCCCCGTCGTCGGCCGGCCGGTCGACCGCGATCGGAAACGAAAGCCGGTACTCGTGAATGAAGGCGGCGAGCGAAACGGGCGTCATCGCATCGTGATGCTCGAACACCGTATGCACGCCGATGACCGCGACGTCGGTTCCGGTGAATTGCCGGTGCACCGCCTGCGCCTGCGGCAGCCCGTGCGACACGCAACCCGGGCACAGCATCTGGAAAGCGTGCAGCACGACGACCCTGCCCCGCAACGCTTCTAGCGAGAGCGGGCGGGGAGTGTTGAACCACTGCGAGACCTGCAGCGGCGGGGCAAGCGGAAACGGCTGGTCGATCATGGCAGCTCCGTTCGCCCCCACGTTCGTCGATAGCGGCGAAGCCTGCCCGAAGCGCTGCCGGCGCGCACCCGCGGCACGTTCGCGAACAGGGGGATTGCGCGATCGGCGGGTGCGCCTTGATACACATCAAACGCGAATCATTTTCATTCCTGCTATATTCCGCCGGATCTTCCCGACAAGAAACCACCAGGGCCCAGGAGCTTCCGGATGGCATCGCGCCTCGTTTCAGTAGTTCTCACCCTGCCGTTTCTCGCCGCCGCGACGTCCGCGCTCGCCCAGAAGGCACTCGACGAAGTCGTCGTCACTGCAACCGGGCGCGAAGCGGACGCGTTCCAGACCCCGCAGGCGATCGACGTACTCGATCGGCAGGACGCTCCGCAGGCCGCCCCGGTGGGCGAACTGTTTCGCGGCGAGCCCGGGATGGCCGTGCATTCCGACGGCGCATGGGGGCAGAACCCGGTGCTGCGTGGACTGAAAAAGGAAAGCATCGTCATCATGGTCGACGGCCTGCGCGTGAACTCGGCGCAGCCGCAGGGCGCGATCGCGTCGTTCGCCGACCTGGGGCTGCTCGAACGGGCCGAGGTCGTCAAGGGCCCGTCGTCCGTCCTGTACGGGACGGGTGCGATGGGCGGCGTGGTGAACCTGATCACTCCGGAGGCGGTTTTCACGGCGCAACCGGAACTCGGCGGACGGGTCGGCATCTCGGTGGGATACGACCTGTCGGGGGCGTTGCTGCTGCGTCGCTCCGGCGCCGACCACGCGCTCGTGCTCGGCGCTGCCGCGCGCGACGTCGACGACTACCGCAGCCCCGACGGCAAGGAGCGAAACACCGGCTATCGCTCCGACTCGCTGATGATGAAGTATCGGTATCGCCTGTCCGACGCCACGAGCCTGCGCCTGAACCTGCAGCGTCACGCCGACCGTGACGTCTGGTACCCCGGATCGGCGCGCACGGGTGGCCAGCCCGGCGGCGCGGGAATCCCTCCGCCGCTGGGCACGGTGACGATCCGGTCGCCCGAACAGCGTCGTGAACTCATCGCAGCCGGAATCGACACGCGGCTCGGTCCCGGCCAGTTCGACGCCGAGGTCTACCGGCAGGAGGTCTTCCGGCAGATTCGCGCGAACTCGTCGAACCTCGGTCGCGACTATGTGCGCAACGACGTCACGTTCGCCACCGACGGGCTGCGCGCGAAGTACCTGCTTCCGCTCGGCGAAAGGCAGCTCCTGACGCTGGGCGCCGAGACGTGGCGCATGCGCGCGGACCCGGAGCGCTACCTGGACAACAATCCGCCGCTGTTCGACAACAACCTGCGCAACGATCCCTTCGATCGCGGAAGAATCCGCTCGAGCGGCGTGTTCGTCCAGGACGAGATCGAGTTGGGCGCCACGCGCGTCGTCGCCGGCCTGCGCTTCGACCGCATCGAAGGCGACGCGGACCAGAAGGGCGTGGGCCCTGCGGCGCAGACCAGCGGACTCGATCATCGCGACAACGTCGTCTCGTGGTCGATCGGTGCGATCCATCCGCTGACGCCGTCGCTGAGCGCCTACGCCAATATCGGTCGCGCACTGCGCGCCGCCGACCTGCGCGAGCGCTTCGAGGATTCGCCACGCGGTGACGGCTTCTACCACGTCGGCAACCCGCAACTCGACCCCGAGCGCTCGACCTCCTTCGAGGTCGGCCTGAAGAGCCGCGACGACCGGCGTGCATGGCGCATCGCTGCGTTCCACACGCGCATCGACGATTTCATCGCCGGGCGCATCACCGGCGCGGCGCATCCGCAGAACGGCCTGCCGATCAAGCTCACCGAGAACCTGGACGAAGTCGTCATCTACGGCATCGAAGGCGATGCGCAGGCGCCGATCGGCGCCTTCGTGGCCGACGTGTCCTTCACGTGGATGCGCGGCGAGAACCGGCAGGACGACGAGCCGCTCGCGCAGATGCCGCCGCCGGAATTGCGCGTCGGCATCGGACAGCCCGCCTCGCGCGGCCTGCACTGGCACGCGCAATTGCGCGGCGTCGCGCGCCAGGATCGCATCGCGACGCGGTTCTCCGCCGGAACCGAGAACGAGACTCCCGGTTTCGTGACGGCCGACGCGCGCATCGGATGGCGATTCGGCAAGTGGGCATCGTTCGACGACACCGGCTTCGAACTGCGAATGATCAACCTGTTCGACCGCCGGTACCACGAACACCTCACCGACGGCATATCGGGGCGCGAGCTCGCCGCTCCGGGGCGTACCTTCCTGCTGAGCTGGAACGGGAGCTTCTGATGCAGGCAACACGTCGTCGGTGGATCGCTTCGCTCGCAACGCTGCTGTCGTCGAGCGTACTCGTTGCCGCCACGGCGTTGCCCGTTGCCGCCGCGGAGAAACTGCCGCGGCTCGTGCTCGCCGGCCCGCCGGCTTCCGTGTCGAACCCGCTGATCCACATGGTGGAGAGCGGTGCGCTGGCGGATCTCGCAGACGAAGTGCAGTTCGTTTCCTGGCGCGACCCCGACCAGCTGCGCGTCATGGCGCTCGACGGCAAGGCCGACGTGCTGGCGATGCCGGTGAACGTCGCCGCGAACCTGTACAACCGGGGAGCGCGCCTTCGGCTGCTCGACGTGTCGACCTGGGGAATCCTGTGGATCGTCTCGCGCGACCCGGCCGTGCATGCGCTCGCGGACCTGCGCGGAAAGGAGATCGCGATCCCGTTTCGCGCCGACATGCCCGACATCCTGCTCGGGCTGATTGCCGAACGGCAGGGAATCGACCCCCGCAAGGACCTCAGGCTGCGCTACGTCGCCACCCCGATCGACGCGATGCAACTGCTGATCATGCGACGCATCGACCACGCGCTGCTCGCCGAGCCCGCGGTATCGATGGCATTGCGCAAGAGCGGATCGTTTCCGGTGAGCGTCGTCGCCCCCGAGCTGCACCGAAGCATCGACATGCAGGCCGAATGGGGCCGTGCCTTCGAACGCGCGCCACGCATCCCGCAGGCGGGAATCACCGTCACATCGCGCGTGCGCGACCGCCCGGAGATCGTCGCGCGCATCGCCGATGCCTATGCGCGTTCGCTCGAATGGTGCAACGCGCACGCCGTCGAATGCGGCGCCATGGTGGCGCGCCACATCGAGATGATGTCGGCCGAAGCCGTTGCCGACTCGATCGCCGGCAACGGCCTGAGGTCGGTTCCGGCCAGCGAGGCGCGACCCGAGCTCGAGTACCTGTTCGAATTGCTGATGAAGAAGAATCCCGCCCTGATCGGCGGCAAGCTGCCGCCCGACGACTTCTACGCCGCCGGAACGCGCACCGGAGGGGCGCGGCGTTGAGCCTCGCGCGTGCCTGGCTCTCCGCGCTTCCGGCCTATCTGTGGAGCGGTTGGGGCGCCATCGCCAGCCTGCTGCTGCTGGTCGCCGCATGGGACGGCGTTGCCGCGTTCTACGGTCCGCTGGTGCTTCCGGACCCGCGCACGACCTTCGCGACGCTCCACGCGTCGCTCGCCGAAGGCGGCGCGTGGACCGAACTGGCGATCACCGCTCGCCGCGCGCTGACCGGTTTCGCGCTGTCGGTGATGGCCGGCACCGTACTGGGGCTGATCGCGGGGGTATCGATCACCGCATCGATGATGTCGCGACCGCTGGTCACCGTGCTGCTGGGCACGCCCCCGATCGCCTGGCTCGTGCTCGCCATGCTGTGGTTCGGCGCGAGCGACGGAACGCCGGTGTTCACCGTGTTCGTCGCCTGCTTTCCGGTCGTCTTCGTCGGCGCGCTGCAGGGCGCGCGCACGCTCGACAACCAGCTGCGCACGATGGCCGAGGCGTTCCGGCTGCCGCCGCGCATGATGGTCTTCGACGTATACCTTCCGCACGTCGTTTCGTACCTGTTCCCGGCATGGATCGCGGCACTGGGCATCTCCTGGAAAGTCGTCGTGATGGCCGAACTGCTCGCCACGCCCGACGGCGTCGGAGCGGCGCTCGCGGTCTCGCGTTCGCACCTGGACACTGCGGCGACGATGAGCTGGATCGTTGCCGTCGTCGCGCTGCTGCTCGCGTTCGAGTACCTGCTGCTCGAGCCGATCAAGCGTGAAGTCGAACGCTGGCGCGACGACTCCTCGTCGCAGGCGAGCCATGCCTGAGGCCGATCCGCGCTGCGCCGCGTCGTCGCCGGCGCCGGCGTTGCGCCTGCGCGGCATACGCCACGCTTTCGCGCGCCAGCAGGTACTCGAGACGGTAGACCTCGACATCGTCGCGGGCGAAGTCGTCGCCCTCGTCGGACCTTCCGGCTGCGGCAAGACGACGCTGATGAACCTTTGCGCGGGGCTGCTGCGCGCCGACGAAGGCGAGATCGACAACGGATTCGCGAAGCTGTCGTGCGTGTTCCAGCAGCCGCGGCTGCTTCCCTGGAAATCGGCGCTGGACAACATTGCACTGGGCCTTGCCGCACGCGGCGTCGTGCGCGACCTGCGCGACTATGCGGCGCGCGAACTCGCGCTGCGCCTCGGACTCACGCATGCGGACCTTGCGAAGTTCCCGCATCAGCTCTCCGGCGGCATGCAAAGCCGCGTGTCGTTCGCCAGGGCGCTGGTACTCGATCCGGATCTGCTGCTGCTCGACGAGCCCTTCTCCGCGCTCGACGTCGGCCTGCGCGAAGAGTTGTACCGCCTGGTCCTCGCGCACCTGCAGACGCGTCGACTGGGGGTGCTGCTGATCACGCACGACCTGGCCGAGGCGATCCGGTTGTCCGACCGCATCCTGGTGATGGCGGCGGATCCGGGACGCATCGTTTCGCGCTTCGATCCCGGCCTGCCCGCGGGCGAGCGCAGCGACGAATGGATCTATCGAAAGACCGCCGAACTGCTCGGGCGTCGCGAGGTGCGTGCGAGCTTCGGACTGCCGCTCGACACCCCGCACCGCGGGCACGCTGCGCCGCTCGACACGCGCGACGAGCAGGCCCGGTTGCCGCAGGCACTTCCGGACGCTCCCGGCCCTGCCGGGGCTCCGGTGCTCGCCTTCCCTCGCAGGCAGAATCGATGCTGAACCGGCAAGCCGTCGAACGTCATCCGCTGTTCGCATGCCCGTTCCGGGCGATGTTCCTTGCCACCGCGTCGTATGCCGCCATCGGTCTCGCGGCGTGGATGCTGGCACTGCGATTCGGCCTCGCGCTTCCGGCGGTCCCGGGCGGCCTGATCGCCTGGCACACGCACGAATTGATGTTCGGCTTCGGGACGGCGGCAATCGCCGGCTTCGTGCTCACTGCAGTACCCGAGTTCACCGGCACGCCTTCGTTCGTGCCGCGGATCGCGATCCTCGTTGCCGGAGGCTGGCTGCTCGCACGCCTCGCGTTCGCGTTCTCGGGCGTGATCGGCCCGTTGCCTTCCGCAGTCGCGAACTCCGGGCTCGCGCTGCTGCTTCCGGCGCTGCTCGCAACGCGGCTGCTTCGCGACCCGGAAGGCCGGCATCGCGGCTTCCTCTGGGGACTGCTCGCGTGGGCGGCCGTGACGATCGGCTGGCAGATCGACGCGCTGCTCGGCCAGTGGCCGATGCGCTGGGTGTACGCGGCGATCGACGTGATGATGACGCTCGTCGTCGTCGCGATGAGCCGCATCTCGATGCGCATCGTCAACGACGCGCTCGACGACATGCGCACGACGGCGGTCGACGAACTCCCCGAATACCGTGCGCGCGTGCCGCGACGCAATCTGGCGATCTTCACGATCGCGCTGCACGCGGTCGTCGAGTTCTTCGCACCCGGTTCGGCCGTTACCGGTTGGGTGGCGCTCGCCGCCGCGGCGGCGCTGTTGAACCTGCTCAACGACTGGCATGTCGGGCGCGCGCTGATCGGTCGCTGGCCGACGATGCTCTACGCGGTGTACTGGCTGATGGCGCTCGGCTATGCGGCGATGGGTGCGATGCTGCTCGCCGGCGCAACCGATCTCTCCGCCGGACGCCACCTGCTGACCGTCGGCGCGATGGGCCTGTCGATCTTCGCGGTGCTGTCCATCGCCGGGCGAATCCACGGCGGACGCCCGCTCGACACGAGACCTTGGACGCCGATCGGTGCGGCCCTGCTCGTGTTCGCCGCCCTCGCGCGCGCCGGTTCGGCGATTCCCGAAGCGCCGGGCGAAGCGCTGATCGTGCTGTCCACGCTCGCCTGGACCCTGGCCTTCGCACTGGTCCTGCGACATCTCGGCCCCGTCTGGTGGAGCGAACGCGACGACGGCGGACAGGGTTGCGAGGAGTGGATCGACCCGAAGGCGCATGCGCAAGCGCAGGCGTAGCACGCGTTCCGCAACGGCGCGCGGGCGGACGCGTCGACGGCGCGGCGCGCGGCCTCGTCAGCCGGCGTTACCCGCGAGCAACCGCTCGACCTCGGCGTCGTCGACCTGTTCGAAGCGATCGTAGTACTGCGATACCGCCTGGAACGACTCGGGTGCATGCAGGCAGACGGTCTCGTCCGCATGCGGACGCACCCGCGCGAGGCTGTCGGGGGCCGCGACCGGTACCGCGCAGACGAGCCTCGCCGGAGCACGCGCGCGCGTGGCGTGCAGTGCCGCGATCATCGTCGATCCGGTCGCCAGTCCGTCGTCGACGACGATGGTCACCCGTCCGGCCGGATCGATTGCCGAACGACCTCCGCGGTATCGCGCGCGCCGCTGGCGGATCAGTTCGACCTGCGTGTGCTTCTCATGATCGAGCCACATCGGATCGACCGAACGCGCTGCGTCGTCCGATGCCCAGTGCACCTCTCCCCGTTCGTCGATCGCGCCCAATGCCAGTTCGGGCTGGTACGGCGCGCCGATCTTGCGCACCAGCGCGACGTCGAGTTCACCCTGCAGGTCGTCGGCGATCAGCCGGCCCATCGCGACCGCGCCCCGCGGAATCGCGAGTACCAGCGGATCGTGCCCGCGCCAGGCCGCGAGGGCCTGCGCGAGCTGTCGTGCTGCGTCTTCACGGTTGCGAAACATCGGCTGCAGTCTCCTCTGCGCGCAAGGCGCCAGTCTGTCACAGACCCGTTGCCGTTCAGGCGAAGGTGATCGAATCGCGCCGTTGCGGCGTATCGAGATGCGGCACGTTGTTGAAGCTGAGCAGGCGCAACGTGTCGCGGCCGGCAATCAGTTCGCTGAAGCCGCTGTTGCGGCACTGCAGGTTCAACTCGATCGCGGTGCTGGCAGGCGCACCGGTGATCTCGGCCAATGCGCGGCCGATCGCGCCGCCGGAGCTGACCACCAGGACCGCGTCGTCGCGCGACGTGCCGCGCGTCGCCTCGGCAAGCGCGTCGCGCACGCGCATCCCGAAGTCGCTCCAGCTCTCCGGCACCGCTGCCAGCCGGTCGTCGGCCCACGCCTGCATCGCGGAACGGAACGTTCGCCAGTAGTCGCGATGGTCGGCAACCTGGTGCGCCTGCGGCTGGGCTCCGGTGTGCGCGGTATAGAGAGCTTCGCCCGGGTATTCGTTCAACCCCGGATGCGTTCGCAGCGCCACGGTGTCGGCGCCCATCACGGCGAGGATCTCCTGCGCAGTCGATTCCTGGCGCACCAGCGTACCGGACATCGCGCGCACGAACCGCAGATCGCGCGCGCGAAAGTATTCGCCGAGCCAGCGGGCCTGCCGCCGGCCGAGCGGCGACAGTTCGTCGTAGTTCTGCGCGCCGAACGACGCCTGCGCGTGGCGGACCAGGAAGACGAGCGACATCGTGTCCGGCTCGGGAGTGTAGGGGAGCGCAATTATCGCGCTGCCCGGACGCGCATCGGCCGCGCGCACACGCTCCGCATGTCCCCGACTGCGCAACCGCGTCGCCAGAGCGCTTAAGATGTCGTCGAAAAGGCGCATTCTCGCCAACAGGAGACGGACATGCGTGTACAGGTCGCCATCATCGGCGCCGGCCCGGCGGGGCTGCTTCTCGGGCAACTGCTGCACCGCGCCGGGATCGAGGCGGTCATCCTCGAGCGCAAGACCGGGGAGTACGTGCTCGGGCGCATCCGCGCGGGCGTGCTCGAGCAGGTCGCCTGCGACCTGCTCGACGAAGCCGGCGTGGGCGTGCGGATGCACGAGGAAGGCCTGGTGCACGGCGGCATCGAACTGTGTTTCGACGGCGAACGACACCGCATCGACATGGCCGGGCTCACCGGCGGCAAGCACGTCACCGTCTACGGACAGACCGAAGTCACGCGCGACCTGATGGATGCGCGTGCCGCGGCCGGCGCGCGAACGATCTACGAGGCCGAAGACGTCAGCGTCCACGACTTCGACACCGCATCTCCGCGCGTGCGGTACCGCAAGGACGGGGCCGTGCACGAGATCGACTGCGACTTCATCGCCGGATGCGACGGCTTTCACGGGGTGTGCCGCGAGTCGGTCCCCGCGGGCGCGGTGAAGAACTTCGAGCGTGTCTATCCGTTCGGCTGGCTCGGAGTGCTCGCCGACGTGCCGCCGGTCTCCGACGAGCTGATCTACGTGAACCACCCGCGCGGCTTCGCGCTGTGCAGCATGCGTTCGAGAACCCGCAGCCGCTACTACGTGCAGGTTCCGCTCGACGAGAAGGTCGACGACTGGCCCGACGACCGTTTCTGGACCGAACTGAAGCGCCGGGTCGACACGCGCGCGGCCGAGACGATGGTCACCGGCGCGTCGATCGAGAAGAGCATCGCGCCGCTGCGCAGCTTCGTCGCCGAGCCGATGCGTTTCGGCCGCCTGATGCTGGCCGGCGACGCCGCGCACATCGTGCCGCCGACCGGGGCGAAAGGGCTGAACCTGGCCGCCAGCGACGTGCGCTACCTGTCGCGCGCGCTCATCGACCACTATCGAAACGGGTCGATGACCGAAATCGACGCGTACTCGGACAGGTGCCTTCGCCGCGTCTGGCGCGCCGTGCGCTTCTCGTGGTGGATGACGTCGATGATGCACCGGTTCCCCGACACCGGCGAGTTCGGCCAGAAGATCCAGGAAACCGAGTTGTCGTACCTGGTCGGGTCGAAAGCCGCATCGACGTCGCTTGCCGAGAACTACGTCGGCCTGCCCTTCGAGGACTGACGACGGCGGCGCCGCGCTTCAGATCACCGAGCTGGCGCAGCCGTCCATCGGGATGATCGCGCCCGAAACGTAGGACGCTGCATCCGACGACAGGAACAGCGCCACCTGTGCGATCTCGTCGGGTTCGGCCATGCGGCCCATCGGAATGCGCGCGAGCGCTTCCTCGAGCACTTCGCCCTTGGTGCGACCCGTCGCGCGCGCCTGCGCCTCGAGTCCCTCGTCGACGCGCGAAGTGCGGGTCAGGCCGGGGTTGATCGCGTTCACGCGCACCCCGCGGCGTGCCCACGCCTGTGCGAGCCCGACCGTGGCGAGCATCAGTGCCGAGTTCGCCGCACCGCCTGCGATGTGAAAGGTACCGGCCTGGCGGCCACCCTGCCCGACGATGTTCACGACGCTGCCACGGCCGCGCGTAGCCATCCGCGCGAGCACCGGCTGCAGCACGTGCATGTAGGTGAAGTACTTCGCATCCATCGCCTGGTGGTACGCGTCGGCATCGAGCTCGTCGGGCGCGTAGCGACGCGCCGCGCCGGCCGAGTTGACGAGCGCGTCGATCGGACCGGCATCGCGTTCGATGCGCTCGACGAGATCGCGCGCCGCAACGGCGTCGCCGAGGTCCACCGCTTCGCATGCGAACCGCGCGGCATCGGCTCCGAGCAACGCCCGCGCCGCCTGCAGGTTCGGTTCGCTGCGCGAGACGCCGATCACGCGCCGCCCGGAACGCAGGAAAGCGCGGGCGCAGGCGAATCCGATCCCCTTGCTGGCGCCGGTCACGAGTACCACGGTGTCGTCTGTGACGTTCGGCATGTCGGGCGCCTCCTGCGCCGTTCAGTGCGCGGTGAACCGGCGCGCGAGCGCTTCGGCGCCGCGCGCGAGAATCGAAACGTCGATCCCGACGGCAACGAACAACGCGCCGGCGTCGAGCCAGCGACGCGCATCGGACTCGACCGACGTCAGGATGCCGGGAGCCTTTCCGGCAGCGCGGATGCGGCGCAGCGCATCCTCGATCAGCGGCTGGACGGCCGGGTTGGCGGTCTCGCCCGTGTGGCCGAGCGAAGCGTGAAGATCGGCCGGCCCGATGAACACGCCGTCGACTCCGTCGACTGCGCAGATCGCCTCCAGTTCGTCGAGTCCCTGCCGGGTTTCGACCTGCACCAGCACGCACAGCTCGCGGGCGGCGTGGCGCGCGTAGTTGGCGATGCGCCCGAAGCGCGTAGCGCGCGTGGCGCCTGCGACACCGCGGATTCCATCGGGCGGATAGCGCGTCGCTGCGACCGCCGCGCGCGCTTCCTGCTCGCTGGACACGAACGGGATCAGCAGCGACTGCACGCCGGCGTCGAGGTACCGCTTGACGACCACCGGATCGTTCCACGGGACGCGAACCACCGCGGTCGTCGGGTACGCGGAGGCCGCCTGCAGCTGCGTGAGCACCGACTCGAGATCGTTCGGCGCGTGCTCGGTGTCGATCAGGATCCAGTCGAATCCCGCGCCCGCGAGGATCTCCACGGTGAAGCTCGACGGGATGCTCGACCACAGTCCGATCTGCACGCGCTGCGCCGCGAGCGCTTGCTTGAATCGATTCGCAGGCAGGTCCATGGCGGCTCGACGTGCGTGGCGTTGCGTGGCGCCCCCACCGGCACGACGCGTAGAATGCGCGCGCCCATGGAAGCCCTCCTCGTCTCGACCGGAATCATCGCGCTGGCGGAGATCGGAGACAAGACGCAACTGCTCGCGCTGGTGCTGGCCGCACGTTTCCGCAAGCCCTGGCCGATCGTCTCCGGAATCCTCGTCGCGACGCTGGCCAATCACGCGCTCGCCGCGGCGCTCGGCGCGTGGATCACGACAGTGCTCGGTCACGAAGCGCTGCGCTGGATCCTCGGCCTGTCGTTCGTCGCGATGGCCGTCTGGACGCTCGTTCCCGACCGGCTCGACGGACACGGCGTCGACACGCCGCCGCGCACGGGCGTGTTCGCTGCGACGGTGGTCGCGTTCTTCCTGATCGAAACGGGAGACAAGACGCAGGTGGCGACGGTCGCACTCGCCGCGCAGTACGCTGCCTGGACGACGGTCGTCCTCGGCACGACGCTGGGGATGCTGCTGGCGAACGTCCCCGTGGTATTCGTCGGCCACCAGGCGGCCGGCCGCGTACCGCTGCCGCTGATCCGCTCGATCGCGGCAGCGCTGTTCTTCGCGTTCGGACTGGGCGTATTGCTCGGCGCCGACGGGTTCTTCGGCGCCTGAGCGATCCGCGGAAAGGCTCTGCAATTCAGAGCGACGGAGCGGCCACCGGGGCTTGCGCCGCGGTTTCCGCGGGCAGCGGCTCGATGCGCCGCTTGCCGTCGCCGCGCAGCCGGTGCGCATGTTCGTCGAGTTGCCGTCGCGCGGCAAGGAACGCGTCGCGCAGCGCGACGTGAACGTCTTCGCGGCGCGCGTGGTTGGCAACGATGTTGCCGCCCGGCACCGAGACGTCGATCGAGACGATGAATTGTTCGCCCTGTTGCTTGTGGTTGTGCGGCCGCTGCACGACGACCCGGCAACCGGTCACGTTCGGATGGAACTGTTCGAGCTTCGATGCTTTTTCGCGAATCGAGCCCTCGAGGGCGGGAGAAGCGTCGATTCCGTGAAAGTGGACCTGCAGTTGTGTACGCATTTGGCTCCTTCTCTCCAGGAATGCCCGGTTGCGGCCCGGGCGCCGATGAAGCGAGGTCACAGTGCCGTCAATGCTCGTCCGTGCGGGTTCTCTCGTCTTCTGCCAGTTCTCCTGTGTCGGGATCGATCCAGTCGGCAACGCCGAGCACGTCGCCGGCGTTGCGCACTTCGTCGAAGTCGGCGTGCGGCGATTCGTCGTCGACGTCGACGCTCTGCATGTCGTCGAACGCATCCATCAGCGTCGGGAAAGGCCCGTATTCGCGCGCGTCGGCTTCGTCCAGCCAGTAGAAACCGTTCGGCCGCTCGATGATTCGGGTGTGATCGAATTCGGCGGAAGTCGTCGGGATGATCCGGCTCATGGTCGCTCTCCACTGCGTTGCGGGCTGAGGGCCGGAGCGACGAGCTTTTCGATCGACGAGAGATGGCGGGTTTCCGCCAGTGCCAGTTCCAGCGCGCGCATGCGCACCGATTCGTTCGGCGAGGTGGCCGCCACGTGCTCGAGGATCGCCCGCATGCCGCGTTCGTTGCGTCGCGCGATGTCGAGCGCGTCGGCCAGCGTGGCAGGGGCATCGAGCAGCGGCTGATGCATCGGCTCCGTCCAGGTCACCCGTTCGGCCAGTATCGTGCCTACGTCGAGATCGGGCAAGTCGCGCTCGATGCGCGCCGCACGCTCGGCCTCGATCACCGACAGGTGCGAGAACGTGCGGGCGAGCGCAGGCGCCTCTCGCACGATCGGGTCGGCCGAAAGCTGACGATAGCGCGACGAAGCTTCCCTTCGTGCTGCCAGCGTCCTTGCGAGGAGTTCGCGCAACGAAAGCGACGCGTCGGCCGCGGTCCCCGGAGTCATCGGCATATCCTGCCCGCCCCCGGCGGGCGCGGACTTGACGCGAGTCAATTCGCCGCTCGCTCGCCATCGCCGGGGATCGACGAGACCGGTGGTCAGCGCAGTACCTGCGAAGATCGTCGCGGTTCCGGCCAGCATCCGCATCGTCACGGTTTCGTCGAGCAGCAGCACGCCCCAGAACATCGCGAAAGCCGGCACCAGGAACGTCACGGTGATCGCCCCGGTGCTGCCGATCCGTTCGATGAGGCGGAAAAAGAGCACGTACGCGAAGCCGGTGCACACGACGCCGAGCAGCAGCGCGGCCAGCCACGCGCCCGGATCGGGCGCCTGACGGGGCCAGTCGAGAACGGCCATCGGAAGCAGCATCAGCGTGGCGAACAGCAGGCTGCCGCCGGCATTGGTCGACGCGCGGACCGATCCGAGGTACCTGCGCGTGGCCACCGAAGCGATGCCGTACGACATCGTCGCGAGCAGCACGGCGAGAATCGGCCCGCCGAGCCCGTCGCCGCCGAAACCGAGCCGGCCCCGGACCAGCACGAGCACCCCGCCGAAACCGATCGCCAGCCCGAGGACTCGATGGCGGTCCAGTCGTTCGCCGGCCCAGACGTACGCGGCCAGTGCGCCCCAGAACGGAACCGTCGCATTGAGGATCGATGCGAAACCGGCGCTCAACTGCAGCATCGCGTAGCCGTACAGGACGAAAGGCAGCGCCGAACTGAGAAGCCCCACCCAGGCGATCGCCCGCGCGTTGGCGCGCAGTTCGACGATTCCGCCGGAACGCACGACCAGGGGCAGCAACACGAGCGCACCGATCCCGGTGCGCAGCGCCATCAGCGCGAACGGCCCGAACTGCGGGACGGCCACGCGCATGAACAGGAACGAGCCGCCCCACAGGGCCGCGAGCAGCAGCAGGACGCCGGCGTCGGTCCGCCTCATGGCGGCGTCACGCCCACAGGTTCATCACCGCATACGCACGCCAGGGTCGCCACGCATGCGCTTTCGCTCGCGCCTGCGCGGGGGTCGCCGCGTCGAGCGCCCTCAGGACCGCGAGGTCTCCGGCAGGAAACGCGTCACGCCAGCACAACGCGCGCATCGCGATGTACTGCGCGGTCCAGTCGCCGATGCCGGGAACCGCGCGCAACGCGTCGATCGTCTCGTCGACCGGCGCCTGCGGATCGAGCCGAAGTGCGCCTTCGACGATCCGCTGCGCGATCGTGCGGATCGTGGCTGCGCGGCGCAGGTTCGTTCCCGCCGCGGCGATTTCGGATTGCGATGTCGCGGCGATCGTGACCGCATCGGGAAACACCCGGTCGATTCCGGCAGGCGCGTCGGGCAGCAGCGTCCCGAAGCGCGCGGAGAAGCGCGCGACGACGGTGCGCGCGGCCTTCACGCTGATCTGTTGTCCGACCACGCCGCGAACCGCGAGTTCGAAACCGTCGAACGAACCCACGAGCCGCATCGGTCCGTGCATCGCAGTTCCCGCAGGCAGCGCGCGCAGGATCGGCACGAGGTCGCAGTCCAGGTCGAGCGTCTCGCGCACGCGTTGCAGGATCGGCCGCGCCGCATGCAGCAGGCTTGTCGACAATGCGACTTCGACGAATCCCTCGTCGGGCGACGCGCGCACGGAAAGCCAGCCGATCGCGCGATGGGCGCCCGCGCCCCACGACACGCTGCGCCGGTAGCACGACGCCTCGATCGACTCGATGCCGTCGACACGTCGCGCCGCGAGGAAAGCGACGACCCTCGGCCAGTCGTACGGCGGTCGATACGCGAGGCGGAAACACGCGTCCGCCGCAGACCCGGATTCCGGGAGCGCCGCAGGCACGGCCCCGGAATTCGCGGCGAGGTGCATCGACGCATTATGCCGCCGCACGGCCGCGCAGCGCCGGGTCAGTACTCCAGCAGAAGGTCGTGCGCCGAGACCGAGTCGCCGGGCCGGACGTGGACCGCGCGGATCGCGCCTTCGCGTTCGGCGCGGATCTGCGTCTCCATCTTCATGGCCTCGATCGATACCAGCGGATCTCCCGAACGCACCTGCTGCCCCGGCTTGACCGAAACGGTCACGACCATCCCCGGCATCGGCGCCGGAACGTGCGCCACGTTGCCGTCCTCGGCCTGTCGCCGGCGCGGCGCGCGCGCGGCTCCCGCCTTCTCGATGCGCATCGTTCGCGGCTGCCCGTTGAGTTCGAAGAAGACCCGGACGAGACCTTCCTCTTCGGCGGGCGCGGTGCCCTGCATGCCGACGATCAGCGTCTTGCCGCGTTCGATGTCGATCGCGATCTCTTCGCGCTCGTGCATTCCGTAGAAGAACGCCTGCGTCGGCAGCAGGCTCACGTCGCCGAACTCGCGGCGGTGTTCCGCGTACTCGCGAAGGACCCTCGGGTACATCAGCCAGGACGACAGTTCGTCGTCGTCGACACGGCGGCCGACGGCCTTCGCGGCTTCCTCGCGCGCCGCCTCGAAATCGACCGGCGGCAGCCGGTCTCCAGGGCGATACGGCAGCGGCGGCTCGGCAGCGATCGGGTGCGCGCTGTCGCACATCAGCACCTTGCGCGACAACGGCTGCGGGAATCCGTCCGGCGGAAAGCCCAGCTCGCCCTTGAACAGCGAGACGACGCTCTCGGGAAACGCCACTTCGCGCGCCGGGTCGACGACGTCCTCGGGTCGCAGGTCGTTGGCGACCATGAACAACGCCAGGTCGCCGACGACCTTCGACGTAGGCGTGACTTTCACGATGTCGCCGAACAGCCGGTTGACTTCGGCATACGCCTGCGCAACCTCGGGCCAGCGGTGTTCGAGCCCGAGCGCACGCGCCTGCTCGCGCAGGTTCGTGTACTGGCCGCCGGGCATCTCGTGCCGATAGACGTCGGCGGTCCCCGAGCGAATGTCCGACTCGAACGGCGCGTACAGCGCGCGCACGCCCTCCCAGTAGTGCGCGATCGCCTGCATCGCGGCGCGATCGATTCCGGCGTCGCGTTCGCCGCCCTCGAGCGCGGCAACGATCGCGCCCAGGTTCGGCTGCGACGTCAGGCCGCTCATCGAGTCCATCGCGCCGTCGACCGCATCGGCGCCCGCCTCGAGCGCGGCGAGCACCGATGCGGCGGCCGCGCCGCTCGTGTCGTGCGTATGGAAATGCACCGGAAGGCCGGTTTCGCTGCGCAGCGCGTGCACGAGCGCGCCGGCCGCGCGCGGGCGGCACACGCCCGCCATGTCCTTGATCCCGATGACGTGCACGCCGGCGCGCTGCAGTTCGCGCGCCGCGTCGAGGTAGTACTTCAGGCCGTACTTCGGACGCGTCGCGTCGAACAGGTCCGCCGTGTAGCAGATCGCGCCTTCGCACAGCGCGCCCGACTCGAGCACCGCGTCGATCGCCACGCGCATGTTGCGCACCCAGTTCAGCGAGTCGAACACGCGAAAGAGGTCGATGCCGCCGGCTGCCGCGCGCCGCACGAAGTGGCGAACCACGTCGTCGCTGTAGTTCGTGTAGCCGACCGCGTTGCTGCCGCGAAGCAGCATCTGCAACAGGATGTTCGGAATCTCCTGGCGCAGGCGCGCCAGGCGCTCCCACGGATCTTCCTTCAGGAAACGCATCGCCACGTCGAAGGTCGCTCCGCCCCAGCATTCGAGCGAGAACAGCTGCGGCAGCATCCGGGCGTAATGCGGCGCGATGCGCACCATGTCGATCGTGCGCATCCGCGTCGCGAACAGCGACTGATGCGCATCGCGCATCGTCGTGTCGGTGAGCAGCGCGCGCGGTTGCGCGCGCATCCACTCGGAGAACCGCGCGGGGCCCAGCTCGCGCAGCCGATCGCGCGTTCCGGGCGGCGGCGGCGCGGAGAGGTCCGGCATCGGCGGCACGAGCAGGTGATGCCGCGACAGGTCGGGCGGCGTTCGCCCCTTCATGTCCGGATGACCGTTGACGGTCACCTCGCCGAGATAGCGCAGCAGCCGCGTCGCGCGGTCGCGGCGCCTGGTGAACCGGAAGAGTTCCGGCGTCGAGTCGATGAAGCGCGTCGTCACGCGACCGGCGACGAAATCCGGATGGTTGATCACGTTCTCGACGAACTGCAGGTTCGTCGAGACGCCGCGAATGCGGAACTCGCGCAGTCCCCGGTCCATCCGGCGGATCGCTTCCTCCGGGGTCGGCGCCCACGCGGTCACCTTCACGAGCAGCGAGTCGTAGTACGGAGTGATGACCGCCCCGGAATATGCGGTGCCGCCGTCGAGCCGCAGGCCGAACCCCGCGGCGCTGCGATACGCGCCGATGCGACCGTAGTCGGGAGTGAAGTTGTTCTCGGGATCCTCGGTCGTGATCCGGCACTGCAGCGCGTGCCCGTTCAGGCGGATCTCCTCCTGCCGCGGAACCGGGCAGTCGGCGTCGCCGATTCGCGCGCCTTCGGTGATGCGCAGTTGCGCCTTGACGATGTCGATCCCGGTCACCTGTTCGGTCACCGTGTGCTCGACCTGGATGCGCGGATTGACCTCGATGAAATGGAACTGCCCGCTTTCGGCGTCCATCAGGAACTCGACGGTCACGGCATGCGTGCAGGCGACCGCGCGCGCCAGCCGAAGCGCGG
Organism: uncultured Limnobacter sp.; assembly: GCA_964481165.1. GTDB lineage: Bacteria > Pseudomonadota > Gammaproteobacteria > Burkholderiales > Burkholderiaceae_E > Zeimonas. The sequence continues at coordinate 46,787 of CAYZYC010000006.1, forward strand.
CCTCGCACAGCTGCGCGCGCAGCGCGTCGTCGAGATACGGCGCGGGCGCGCGCTCGACGACCTTCTGGTTGCGCCGCTGGACCGAACAATCGCGCTCGAACAGATGCACGACGTTGCCGTGGCGATCGCCGATGACCTGCACCTCGACGTGCCGCGCGCGCCGCACGAGTTTCTCGAGGTAGACCTCGTCGTTGCCGAAAGCCGCCTTCGCCTCGCGCCGCGCGGTCTCCAGGTGCGCGTCGAGATCGGCGGGCGACTCGACCACGCGCATTCCGCGCCCGCCTCCGCCCCAGCTCGCCTTGAGCATCAGCGGGTACCCGATCTGCGCGGCGAGCCGGCGCGTTTCGTCGATGTCGCGCGGCAGGGGTCCGGTGGCCGGCATCACCGGCACTCCGGCAGCCACCGCCGCGGCGCGCGCCGAAACCTTGTTGCCGAGCGTGGTCATCACCTCGGGCGAAGGACCGACGAACCGGATTCCGGCCGCCTCGCAGGCACGCGCAAAGTCGGGGTTCTCCGACAGGAATCCGTATCCGGGATGGATCGCATCGACTCTCGCCTGACGCGCGATGCGCACGACGTCGTCGATGTCCAGGTACGCCTGCAGCGGCTTGCGGCCCTTGCCGACGAGGTAGCTCTCGTCGGCCTTGAATCGATGCAGCGCGAAACGGTCCTCGTGCGAATAGACCGCGACGGTGCGCATGCCGAGTTCGGCTGCGGCGCGCATCACGCGGATCGCGATCTCGGAACGGTTCGCGACGAGAAGCGACAGGATCCTGGGCATCGGCGCCACGTTACGCGGGCGCTGCAGCCGGCGCAACGGCAGGCCTGCGGCCCGCCGATCGCAGCGGCAGCGGACCTCCGATGCCAACGCGTGCGCCGAACACGGTAGGATTCGCCTTCGATGCGCCGTCGGCGCAGACCCTGCGACGACGCATTCGATGAGTTGCCGATTCCTGCGCCCCTCGAGGACGACTGCAAGCCTGCTGGCGACCGGCCTGGTCGTCGCCGCGTGCGGCGGAGGGGGCGGCGGGGACGAGAGGGCCGACGTGTTCCCGGCCGAGAACTGCGTCTTCCGGTACTCGGGCGAACCGCCCCCGCTGGGCGCCGGCGCGGACCCGTTGCTTGCGATGCAGTGGCACCTGGGCGGCGGATCGGGCGAGAACCTGCGCGCGATCGAAGCCTGGCCCCTGGGCACGAAAGGCGAAGGCGTTCGTGTCGCGATCGTCGACGATGCCGTCGAGGCCCTGCACGAGGATCTCTTCCCGAATTACGTGGCCGGACACGACTATCGCCCCGGAGCCGCGCCGGGCAGCGCACCGCTGCCGTGCGAGAGCATCGACGATCACGGCACCTCGGTCGCGGGAATCGTCGCCGCGCGCGACGGCAACGGGGTCGGCGTCTCGGGAGTCGCTCCGCGCGCTTCGCTGGCCGCGTACAACGCGCTCGCAACCAGCACGAACGCCGACATCGCCGACGCGCTTCGCCGCGACGGCAATGCGAACGCGATCTACAACAACAGCTGGGGCTCGGTGGACAACGGCGTGCTGCACGAGGCCGAATCGAGTTTCGTCACCGCGGTCGAGAACGGGGTTGCCAGCGGGCGCAACGGCCTCGGGTCGGTGTACGTCTTCCCCGGCGGAAACGGCGGCGAATTCGACAACTCGAACTTCGACGGCTACGTCAACCATCGCGCAGTGATCGCAGTGTGCCCGGTAGACGACGCGGGCCAGATGCCGTTCTACGCAGAGCGGGGAGCGAACATCCTCGTGTGCGGGCCGACGAGCGGCGGCAGCGCCGGCATCACGACGACCGCGGTGCAGAACGGCTACCGGCACGATTTCTCGGGCACCTCGGCGAGCACTCCGATGGTCTCGGGAGTCGTCGCACTGATGCTGGGCGTGAACGAGTTGCTCACCTGGCGCGATGTGCGGATCATTCTCGCGCGCAGCGCGCGGCGTAACAGCCCCGGCGACCCGGGGTGGCAGACGAACGCTGCAGGCCGATGGGTGCACCCGTACTTCGGTTTCGGCGTCGCCGACGCCGAAGCTGCGGTGCAGATGTCGCAGGGGTGGCCGAGCGTCGGCGGCAGCGGGTCGCTGAAGAGTTGTTCCTACGTTCGCAACGCAGGCAACGCGGCGTTCCCGCGGGCGATTTCCGACGATGGAGCAGCCGTCACCGACATCGTGCAGGTGGGACCCGAGTGCGCGATATCGGAACTCGAATTCGTCGAGATCTTCTTCACGGCGACCCATGGCTACAGCGGAGACCTGCGGGTCGAACTGCTGCGACCCGACAGGATCGCGCCGGCGGTAGTCCTCGCGAGCGAGCGCGGTTGCAGCAACGATGCCGCGCAGGACGCCTGCGGCCCCTATACCGACTGGCGTTTCGGTTCGGTACGCAATCTGGACGAACCTGCCGCGGGGCAATGGCAGTTGCGCGTCAGCGACCGGTTGCCGGAGGACGACGGAGAGTGGAACTCGTGGAGGCTGGTGCTGTGGGGTCGATGATGCGTGCCATCGCGAGCCGGATGCGCGCCATCGCGAGCCGGATGTGCGCCATCCCGGGCCGTTTCCTCTCGCTCGCCGCGGTCGCCCTGCTGCCGCTCGTGTGCGTTTCCGGCGCTTTCGCAGCCAACGACATCGCGCGCCCGCCGCTCGCGTCCGACACGAAGGACGCAGCGGCGCGACGCGGAAACGACGTCGACGAGAGCCGCACAGCCGTCGCGACACCGCGCAAGCGGCCGGCGATCGCCCGCACGCCGCTCGACGCGGGCGATGATCGGTCGCGGCGCTACTGGTACGACGGAAAGCGCAAGCGCGCGCTGCGCGTCGACCGCGACTGGATCGCCGACTTCCGCTCGGCCGGCGAGCCGGGCGCGAACGCTGCCAGAGGTGCGAACGGC
>CAYZYC010000007.1:0-1307 GCA_964481165.1 uncultured Limnobacter sp.
GCGTCGGCCTCGAGCCGGGCTACATGCTCACCGGCGGCATGACGCGCAACGTCGCGATGATCAACGCGCTGCAACAATCGCTCGGCGAGCGCTTCCACGTCGCACCCGACGGACTCGGCCAGTTGAACGGCGCCTACGGTGCGGCCTATCTCGGGCTGCGCCGCGTCGAGAAGCTGCGCGCCGGCGGCAAGCCGATCCCGCCGACAGCGGCCGAACTCGGCGGCGAGGAGAAGAAGCCCGTACGCCGCTGGTCGGCGATGGCGATGACGGGGCGCCCCTTCGAGCTGTCCGACGAGTGTCCGGTGGTGGCCACCGAGGCGATGCGCGGGCAGAAGCCGGTTCACAGGATCAGCGCGGAGGAAGTGAAGGCCGAGGCCGCGGAAGCCGAGAAGGCGGTTCCGGCGGCCGGTTGAAACCACGAGGAAGAGCGCGATGACACACGTCGTTACCGAAGCCTGCATCAACTGCCGGCACACCGACTGCGTGGAAACCTGCCCGGTCGACGCCTTTCGCGCCGGGCCGAACTTCCTCGTCATCGATCCCGGCGTGTGCATCGATTGCGCGGCATGCGTGCCGGCCTGCCCGGTCGAGGCAATCTACATCGACGGCGACGTGCCGGGGGCGATGCACGCATACGTCGCGCTCAACGCCGAACTGGCACAGGTGTGGCCGGAGATCACGACCAGGGAAGATGCGCTGCCCGATGCGGATCACTGGGCGGGGGTCGCCGACAAGCGTGCCGAACTGAAGGAACCTGCGTGACGGGCAATGCCCGGGGAGCAACGAGAATGGAATCGATCAACGACTACATGATGAAGGACCACCAGATCGTCGACGGCTTCTTCGAGCGCGCGGAAGACGCCGCCAGGGCCGCCGACTTCACCGCGCTCGAGCGCGAAGCGACCGAGTTCCTGAAGCGGATCGCCGTGCACATCGACGTCGAGGACCGGCTGCTGTTCGCCGCGTTCGAGGAGCGCACCGGCATGACGCAGGCCGGCCCGTCGGTGACGATGCGCGAGGAGCACCGGCAGATGGAGCCGCTGTTCGAGGCGATGCGCGAAGCGGTCGCTTCGCGCGACGCCGCCGGTTACCTGAGCGCGGCCGCGCAGGTCGCCGAGATCCTCAAGCCGCACAACCAGAAAGAAGAGACGATGATGTACCCGATGATCGACGACGCACTCGGTACCGACGTGCGCGCCCTGCTCGACGAAGCAAAGGCATCGATGACGGCCTGAGGCCCGGCGCACTGCCAGGCCTCGTGCACCGCCGGGGCCTCGTGCACCGCCGAAGGAGCGTTGCCCGGAAAT
>CAYZYC010000007.1:1407-44114 GCA_964481165.1 uncultured Limnobacter sp.
GGCCTCGTGCACCGCCGGGGCCTCGTGCACCGCCGAAGGAGCGTTGCCCGGAAATCGGGCATCTCCGCGCACGGAATCGATTCCACGAGCGAAAACGCCCGTTTTTCGAGCCGCGGACAGGCACACGCGCATCGGTGCCGCGGCGCTGCGCCAGAACCGAAAACAGCACGCTGCGCGCGAGTCCACGCCATCGAGTACCTCGCGCGTGCTGCGGGCGGGGCTCGATGGCGGCTATTCTGCGGGTGTTCATGCTGGCAATGACCCTGCACGCCCCGCGCACGCCGCTCGTACCCGAGCGGCGCGCGAAGCCGCGACCCGGCAACGGGGAGGTACTGTTGCGCGTGACCGCATGCGCGGTCTGCCGCACCGACCTGCACATCGTCGACGGCGAGTTGACGCTGCCGAAGCTGCCCATCGTCCCCGGCCACGAGATCGTCGGAATCGTCGAAGCGCTCGGCGAAGCCGCCTCGGGCGTGTCCGTCGGCGAACGCGTCGGCGTACCGTGGCTCGGGCAGGCATGCGGGCACTGCCCCTACTGCATCGCCGATCGCGAGAACCTGTGCGATGCGCCGAGCTTCACCGGCCTGCATCGCGACGGCGGCTACGCGACGCACGTCGTCGCCGACGCACGCTTCTGCCACTCGCTCGAGGGCATCGCATTGCCCGATGCGCAGACCGCACCCCTGCTGTGCGCGGGGCTCATCGGCTGGCGCTCGCTGAAGCTCGCGGGCGACGCGCGCTCGCTCGGCCTGTACGGATTCGGCGCGGCGGCGCATCTGATCGCTCAGGTCGCCGTACGGCAGGGCCGCCGCGTGCACGCTTTCGTGCGTCCCGGGGACAGCGCCGCCGCGGCGCACGCGCTTTCGCTCGGCGCCGCCTGGGCGGGAGGCTCCGACGAGATGCCGCCCGAAGCGCTCGATGCCGCGATCCTGTTCGCTCCGGTCGGTGCGCTCGTGCCGCAGGCATTGCGTGTGCTGCGCAAGGGCGGCACGGTCGTCTGCGGCGGAATCCACATGAGCGACGTCCCTTCGTTCCCGTACGAGATCCTGTGGAACGAACGGGAGATCCGCTCGGTAGCCAACCTGACGCGCGAGGACGGCCGCGAGTTCCTCGACCAGATGCGCACGAACCCGCTTCGGGTCGACGTCGAGGCCTGGCCGCTGCTGCAGGCCAACGAGGCGCTCGATGCGCTGCGCTCGGGGCAGGTCACCGGGGCTGCGGTACTGACGCCCTCCCCCGATCGACCGCGCGGCGAGCGAGAGTGAATTCCACCTCGGCCACTACGCCGGTTCCGGAACGCGCTTCTCGCACACTAGGGCCTGTTCACAGGCCCTAGATGGCCAGGTACTCGTGCCGCAGTTCGGCGTTGTCGATCACCTCGCGCGCCGTGCCGTCGAAGACGACCTCGCCCATGTCGAGGATGATCGCGCGGTCGGCAAGGTTCAGCGCGGCGATCGCGTTCTGCTCGACGATGATCGCCGTGAACCCGTGGCTCTTCACTTCACGCAGGATCTTTTCGATCTCCTGCACGATCACCGGCGCGAGCCCTTCGTAGGGCTCGTCGAGCAACAGCAGCTTGATATCGCGCGCGAGCGCGCGCGCGATGGCGAGCATCTGCTGCTCGCCGCCCGACAGCGTCACGCCTTCCTGCGTTCGCCGCTCGGCGAGCCGGGGGAAATGTTCGTACAGGCGCGCGAGCTCCCATCCGGCCGGTTTCTCGATCTGTGCGAGCTCGAGGTTCTCCTCCACGGTCAGCCCGCCGATGATGCGCCGGTCTTCGGGCACCAGCCCGACGCCGGCACGCGACGCCTGGAACGCCTTCATCCTGTGCAGCGGACGGCCGTCGAGCCAGATTTCGCCGCCCGCCAGGTGCGGGTCGTCGAGGCGTGCGATCGTGCGCAACGTCGAAGTCTTGCCGGCACCGTTGCGCCCGAGCAGCGCGACGATCTCGCCTTCGTGGATGTCGAAGGAAACGCCCTGGACGATGTAGCTCTCGCCGTAATACGAATGCAGGTCGCGGCACGAGAAGTACGCGGGCTTCGATTCGGTGCCGGCAGCGGCCGGCGCGGTCATCACCTCGGTCACAGGTGCGCTCCTCCGAGATACGCTTCCTGAACGCGCGGATCGCCCTTGATCGACTGCGGGTCGCCCTCGGCGATCACGGTGCCCTGCGCCAGCACGCTGATGCGTTCCGCGAGCGAGAACACGACGTGCATGTCGTGCTCGATGATGATCTTGGTGATCCTGCGCTCCCCGATGCGCGCGAGCAACTCGATCGTGTTGTTGGTGTCGGCGCGCGACATCCCGGCGGTGGGCTCGTCGAGCAGCAGCAGCTTCGGGTCCTGCACGAGGCACATCGCCAGCTCGAGCCTTCGCTTGTCGCCGCGCGAAAGCGTGCCGGCGATCGTCTCGCGCCGCTCGCTCAGCCCCACGTCGGCCAGGACGTGCTCGGCCTTCCCGCGCACCTCGTTCTGCGCATCGGCGCGCGACCACGCACGCAGCGCGAAGTCGCCGTCGCGGCGCGCGAACGCGGGAATCATCACGTTCTCGAGCAGGCTCAGGTCGCCGAAGATCTCGGGCGTCTGGAACACGCGAACGACACCGGTCTGGTTGATCTCGTGCGGCGCGAGTCCGATCAGCGAGCATCCGTCGAAGGTCACGGTGCCGGTGTCCGGCGTCAGCCGCCCGACGAAGCAGTTCAGCAGCGTCGACTTGCCGGCGCCGTTCGGCCCGATGATCGCGTGCACGGTGCCTTCCTCGACGCTGAGGTTCACGTCGCGCAACGCCCGCAGCCCGCTGAAGCTCTTGTTGACCGAGGTCACCTGGAGAATCGCCATCGCTACTGCGCCCCTCTTCGTTCGACCGGACGCTCGAGCGGCGCATGCGCCGAGGCGAACCGGCCGGCGCCTCCGGCGCGCGAGCCGCGCGCGGGGGCCTTCTGCCCGGCCTGCGACGACGCCCGGGGCGGCTGCGCCTGCACCGCGCCGGCGGAGCCCGCAGTTGCCGCCGCCGGGCCGCGCCGAGGCGCATGCGACGGCTCGCGTCCCCCGGACGCATGGCCTGCGCGGCGGAACAGCCTGCCGATGCGACGGATGCCTTCCATGACGCCGCCCGGCAGGAAAATGACGATCAGCATGAACAGCAGCCCGAGCGTCAGGTGCCAGCCATCGCCGACGAACAACCCGACGACACGCACGACCGCTTCCTCGACACCGTCGGGAAGGAATGCGAACGCGTCGTGCAGCGTCTGCGTATTGAACGCCGAGAAGATGTTCTCGAAATACTTGATGATCGCCGCGCCGAGCACCGGCCCGAGCAGCGTTCCGGCGCCGCCCAGGATCGTCATCAGCACGACCTCGCCCGAGGCCGTCCACTGCATGCGCTCGGCCCCGGCGAGCGGGTCGGTGACCGCGAGCAGCGAACCGGCCAGTCCCGCGTACACGCCCGAGATCACGAAAGCGGCGAGCGCGTACGGGCGCGAATGCACACCGGTGTAGTTCAGCCGGTTCTGGTTCGACTTGATCGCGCGCAGCATCGTGCCGAACGGCGAGCGCGTGATCCGCAGCGCGACGGCGAAGGCGATGATCAGCATCGCGGCGCAGAAATAGAATCCCGGCCAGCCCTGCATCGGAATGCCGAACAGCTCGGTCGACGGGATCAGCGTGCTGGGCCCGTGCAGCGCAGTGTCGATCACCCGCGGGTCGGCGCGCGTGATCTGCAGGCCGGTCTCGCCGTTGGTGATCGGCGTGAGCACCGAGTACGCGAGGTTGTAGCCCATCTGCGCGAATGCGAGCGTCAGGATCGCGAAGTAGATCCCCGATCGGCGAAGGCAAAGGTAGCCGATCGCCAGCGCGAACAACCCGGCAACCAGCATCGCGAACGCCACGGCAGGAATCACGTTCATCGACAGCAGCTTGAAGCTCCACACCGCCGTGTAGGAGCCCACGCCGAGGAACGCCGCATGACCGAAGGACAGATACCCGGTCAGGCCGAACAGGATGTTGAAGCCGATCGCGAAGATTCCGTAGATCGCGAAACGCTGCAGCAGGTCCGGATATCCTGCGCCCAGCGGCGCCATCCAGACCGGCATCGTGAGGACCGCGATCGCGAAGCCGAGAATCAGCAGCAGATCGCGCGGTGCGGTAGTCGTCATGTTTGCCTCAGGTCTCCATCACGCCCGCGCGCCCCATCAGTCCGCGCGGCCGCACGAGCAGGATCACCACGGCGACCAGATAGATGATGACCTGGTCGATGCCGGGAACGAGATCCTTGATCTCGTTCATCGAGGCGAACGACTGCAGGATTCCGAGCAGGAAGCCGGCGATCACCGCGCCCGGCAGCGAGCCCATCCCGCCGACGACGACGACGACGAACGACAGGACGAGGAAGTCCATCCCCATGTGGTAGTCGGGCGAGAGAATCGGCGTGTACATCAGCCCGGCCACGCCGGCGACGATCACGGCGATCGCGAAGACGATCGTGAAGCGGCGCTGGATGTCGATGCCGAGCAGGCCGACCGTTTCCCGGTCGCGCATGCCGGCGCGCACGACCATGCCGAAGGTCGTGAACCGGAGAAAGGCGAACACCAGTCCGATGACGACGAGCGAGAACAGGAAGTAGATGAGCCGCCACCACGGGTAGCTGATCGCGTCGCCCAGGCCGAGCCAGGCACCGACGCTTGCGCTGCCGGAGAACGCATCGGGTGCGGGCATCGGGATCGGGTTCGCGCCGAAGTACGACTTGACGATCTCCTGCAGCACGATGGCCAGCCCGAAGGTCACCAGGATCTGGTCGGCGTGCGGGCGCCGGTAGAAATGGCGGATCAGTCCGCGCTCGAGCGCCACGCCGAGCAGCCACATCACCGGGATGGCAAGCAGGATCGACAGCGGAACCGAGAAGTCGATCAGCGCCGCGCCGAAATCGCCGAACCAGATCTTCAGGTACGGCACTTCCTTGTAGGCCTCGAAGAACGTGATGCTTTCGTCGCGCACGCGTTCCGAGATCGTGAACAGCCGGTTCAGCGTCACCGCGCAGAAGGCGCCGATCATGAACAGCGCGCCGTGCGCGAAGTTGACGACGCCGAGCGTGCCGAAGATCAGCGTGAGCCCGAGCGCGATCAGCGCGTACGCGCCGCCCTTGTCGAGCCCGTTGAGCAATTGCAGAAGTATCGCGTCCATCGTCTTTCCGGCACGCCCGGCGTGCGCGGCCCGAAGGCCGCGCTCCGACAGGCAGTCGACGCCCTCAGGCGCTCACTCCCAGGCACCGAGCCTCAGGCACTGACCTCGTACGGACCGAGTTCGCCGCCCCCCATCGAGGCCGGATACTCGACCTGCTTGCGCGGCACGACCTGCACGATCTCGAGCATGTCCCACTTGCCGCTGGGCTTCTCCTTGCCCTTCACGACGAGCACGTCCTTGAAGCACTGGTGGTCTCCCTTGCGGTATTCGGTCGGGCCGTTGCCGAGCCCGTCGAACTGGAAGCCCTCGAGCGCCTTGATGACTTCGGGCGGATAGAAGGTGCCGGCGGTCTCGACCGCGTTGGCGTACAGCAGCGTCTGCGCATAGCAGGTCTGCGCAGCCTGCGACGGCGGAAAGCCGTACTCCTTGGCATACGCCTTCGTGAACGCCTTCGTGCCGTCGTCGGGCAGTTCCCAGTGCCAGTTGGCGGTGCCGAGAATGCCGCGTGCGGCTTCGCCGGCGCCCTGCACCATCAGTTCGGAATACAGCGGAACGACGATCTCGAACTGCTTGCCGTTGACCATCTTGTCCCTCAGTCCGAACTGCACGGCCTGGCGCAGCGAGTTGACCATGTCCTTGCCGTAGTGGTTCAGGATCAGCACGTCGGCGCCCGAGTTGACGGCCGGCGTGATGTACTGCGAGAAGTCGCCCGCGCCCAGCGGCGTGCGCACCGCCGCGACGGTCTGCCAGCCGATGTTCTCGGTGGCGTTCTTCAGCGACTCTTCCTGCGTCCAGCCCCAGGTGTAGTCCGCCGTCAGGTGATAGGCCTTGCGATCCTTGCCGTACTCCTTCGCGAGCACCGGTGCGAGCGCCTGCCCGGACATGTATGCGTTGAAGAAGTGGCGAAAACCGTAGCGCCGCCGATCCTTCATCGTCGTGTCGTTCGAGTGGGTCAGGCCGGCCATGAAGATCACGCCCATTTCCTGTGCCAGCGACTGCACGGCGACCGCGACCGCCGACGACGAGCCGCCGGAGATCATCAGCACGCCGTCCTTCTCGATCATGCGCTTGGCGGAAGCGCGCGCCGCATCGGCCTTGGTCTGCGTGTCGCCGGTGACGTATTCGACCTTCTTGCCGAGGATGCCGTTGCCCTTGAGCTTCGACGGCTTGAAGGTGCTCGAGGCCCCCGCCACGCCCTCGCCGTTGAGCTCCTTGGCGGCGAGCTTGAACGCGCGCAACTCGTCGGCGCCTTCGTCGGCGTACGAACCGGTCTGCGGTACGTTGAAGCCGAGCACGATCGACTTCCGGTTCGCGGGGTTGTTGCGGAAGTCCTGCGCCCACGCGTTGCGGGTGAAGAACAGCGGCGAGGCCATTGCGCCGGCGCCCAGCGCCGCGCCGCCCTGGATGACCTTGCGCCGGCCGTTGTCTCGAATTTCGCTCATGGAATCCCTCCTGGCTGATGAACCTGGGTGAGGCGAGCCGCACCGGACCGCCGACGACTGCGTCAAGAAGAATGCGGGATGCGATGTCAAAGAGACAACAAGCCCTTGACTTGCAAAGCCTCTTTTGTAAAAGATTCAGGCTTCGGAGGTGAAGATCGTCGATTCTTTACCTTGCAACGCAACATCCCGGCGAACGCGAAACACGAATCGAGGACTGCGGCATGCCCTATCGATCGACGATCGGGCCGCGCGTGCGCGAGCGGCGCCGCACGCTCGGCATCACGCAATCGGCACTCGCCGGCCGCGTCGGCATCTCGCCGTCGTACCTGAACCTGATCGAGAGCGGCCGGCGCAACATCGGAGGCACGGTGCTCAAGCGCATCGCCTCCGAACTGGACGTATCGATCGACGAACTCGACGGCGCGGCGCAACGGAGGCTGATCGACGACCTCGCTTCGGTCGCCGTCGAGCCGATGCTCGCCGAGCTGCACCTGGATCCGGCGAAGGCCGAGGACTTCGCCGGCCGCCACGACGACTGGGCGCAGGCGCTCGTACGGCTGCGTCGCGCATTGCTCGATCGCACACGCGCGGTCGGCGCGCTGTCGGACCGCCTGAACCACGATCCATTTCTCGGCGATGCGGTGCACTCGATGCTCAGCCGGGTTTCGGCGATCCGCTCGTCGTCGGAAATCATCGAGACGACCGACGACCTCGAGCCCGCGCAGCGCGCGCGGTTCCTGTCGATCATCGCGTCGGAGAGCGCGCAGCTGTCCGACGTCGCGCAGGCACTGGCCGCGTTCTTCGACAAGGCGCACACGTCGACGCGTTCGATCACCCCCGCCGAGGAGGTCGACGACTTCCTGCTCGAGCGCGGCAATCACTTCCCTGCGCTCGAACAGGCGAGCATCGACTTTCGCGCCGCTGCCGGAATCGACGGCGACTGCCGCGACAGCGACCTGGTCGGCTACCTCGAACGCGTGCACGCGGTACGGATCGTTGCAGCTCAGCTCGCGCCGTCGACGCCCGCGTCGCAGCTGCGTGCCCGTTGGGACGGCGCCACCCGCACGCTGGCATTGCCCGAATCGGCGTCGCGTTCGACGAAACGCTTCGAACTGGCGACGCTCGCGGCGAGACTCTTCCACAAGGGAGCGCCGATCGCCGCCGAGATCGCGCAGTCGCCGCTGTTGACGAGCGACGCTGCCCGGCGGCGCGCGACGCGCGTCCTCGTGTCGTACCTGGCATCGGCGATCCTGATGCCCTACGACGTCTTCCTCGAAGCCGCGGTGCGCGGGCGCTACGATCTCGACCGGCTCGCGCAGCGCTTCGACGCCAGCTTCGAGCAGGCGTGCCACCGGCTCGTCACGATGCAGCGCCCCGGGGCGCAGGCGATCCCGTTCGCGTTCCTGCGTGTCGATTCCGCCGGCTATGCCACCAAGCGTTCCGCGTTGCCGCATTTCCTGTTGCCCAGGCACGGGAACGCGTGCCCGTTGTGGGCGGTCTACCAGGCATTCCAGGCGCCCGGCGCGCTGGTGCGCCAGCTCGCCGAGTTTCCGACCGGTGACCGCTTCCTGCTGCTGGCGCGCACCGACGAGAAACCGCGGCCGTCGTTCTCGATGCCCCGCCGCCTGATGTCGGTGATGCTCGCCTGCGACGCGCTGCACGCCGACCGCACGGTCTACGCGGACGGCATCGACCTGTCCTCGCATGCGGCGGCGATTCCGGTGGGCCCGAACTGCCGGCTTTGCGTGCGGAAGGATTGCTGGTACCGCGAGGAAGACCCGATCATCGACGCCTGATCGCCGCTGCGGCGAAGTGCCCTTTGCCGCGCGCTCCGGAACCAGCAGCTACACTCGATCCGCCACCCGGTCGTCGCACAGGACACAGCGCACATGGTTACCCGCGTATTGATCGCCGAGGACGAGCCGCACATCGTCGAGTCGCTGACCTTCGTGCTGAGCCGCAGCGGCTTCGAAGTTTCGTCGGTGCTCGACGGCGAAGCGGCCATCGCCCGACTGCGCAGCGACCCGCCGGACATGGTGATCCTCGACGTGATGCTTCCCCGGCTGAACGGCTTCGACGTGCTCAAGCGACTGAAATCCGACCCGGCGTTGCGGTCGATTCCGGTGATCATCCTGACCGCCAAGGGGCAGGCGCAGGACCGAAGGATGGCCGAGGAGATCGGCGTCGACGGCTTCATGACCAAGCCGTTCTCGAACCGCGAATTCGTCGACGAGGTCCGGCGGCTCGCCCCAGGCTGAGGCGGCCCGACCGAACCAACGGAGCGAACGATGAACCGGCGCCGGTCGCAATCGGCGAGGCTGCGCGACGCGTCGGTTCTGTTGCCGCTCATCGGCGTATTCCTGTGGATGCCGCCGTTGATTTCGCTGTTCGCCGTCGATAGGCAGCTCTTCGGCATTCCGCTGGTCGTCGTCTACCTGTTCGGCGTGTGGCTGGCGCTGATCGTCTGCGCGCTGTGGATCTCCCGGCACCTGAGCGCATCTGACAGCATCGAGTTCCCGCCGCAGAACGATCCGCCCGAACGCCCGCGCTGATGCTCTCGACGAATTTCGTACTGACGATCGCGCTGCTCTACGTGGCGCTGTTGTTCGCGGTCGCGTTCTACGGCGATCGTCGTGCGCGCAGCGGACGGCTGGGCTGGCTGCAATCGCCGCTGGTCTACACGCTGTCGATCTCGGTCTACTGCACGTCGTGGACGTTCTACGGTGCGGTCGGTTCGGCTGCGCGGGACGGCCTGGAGTTCGCGACGATCTACATCGGTCCGACGCTGGTCTTCATCGGCTGGTGGGGCCTGCTGCACAAGATGGTGCGGATCGGCCAGTCGCAGCGGATCACGTCGATCGCCGACATGATCTCGTCGCGCTACGGCAAGAGCGCGAACCTGGCGGCGCTGGTGACGCTGATCGCGGTCGTCGGTGCGACGCCGTACATCGCGCTGCAACTGAAGGCCGTCACGACCAGCTACCACGTGATCACCAACACCCGCGCCGATGCGCTGATCGGCGTGCCGCTGGCCGAGCCGGACTTCCGCACCGGATTCTGGATCGCGGTCGGGATGGCGGTGTTCACGATCCTGTTCGGCACGCGCAACATCGACGCGAACGAGCGGCACCATGGCGTCGTCGCCGCAATCGCGCTCGAAGCGGTGGTCAAGCTGGTCGCATTGCTCGCCGTGGGGATCCTGCTCGTCTTCTTCGTCGCTGGAAGCCCCGGCGAACTGTTCGCGCTGGCGTCTCCGGCCATGCTCCACTACGACGACGTGTTCGGGCCTCGCTGGGTCACGCTCACGTTCCTTTCGGCAGCGGCCATCATCTGCCTGCCGCGCGAGTTCCAGGTCACGGTCGTCGAGATCTCCGACGAGAAGCACCTGCGCACGGCGTCGTGGCTGTTTCCGCTCTACCTGTTCCTGATCACGCTGTTCGTGCTGCCGATCGCGATCGGCGGGCTGCGCCTGCTGCCGCAAGGCGCCAACCCCGACATGTTCGTGCTGACGCTGCCGATGTGGGCCGGCCAGGACACCGTCGCACTGCTCGCATTCCTCGGGGGCTTTTCGTCTGCGACGTCGATGGTGATCGTCGCCTGCATCGCGTTGTCGACCATGGTGTCGAACCACCTGATCATGCCGGTCGCACTGCGTTTCCATTGGGTACCCGCCGGCTCGGGCGGCGAGATCCGCCGGTTCCTGCTGGCCAGCCGGCGCCTGAGCATCTGCCTGATGCTGCTGCTCGGCTTCCTGTACTTCCGGCTCGGCAGCCATTCCGATGCGCTGGCGTCGATCGGACTGATCTCCTTCGCCGGCGTCGCGCAGGTGCTGCCGTGCCTGATCGGCGGGCTGTACTGGCGACACGCGAATGCCGGCGGCGCATTCGCCGGCCTGTTCGCCGGCGCGCTGGTCTGGGCGTACACGTTGTTCCTTCCGAGTTTCGGCGGCGAGTTCGTGCTGTCGCGATTCGACATCGAGAGCGGGCTGTTCGGAAACCCGCTGCTGCGCCCGAATGCACTCTTCGGAATGGAAGGCGTCGATCCGCTGGTGCACTCGATGTTCTGGAGCCTGTCGCTGAACACGCTGCTCTTCGTGCTGGTTTCGCTGTGGCGCGAGCCGAAACCGCTCGAGCGGCTGCAGAGCGCGCTGTTCGTCGACGTGTTCCGCACTTCGGCCGAAGCCGCGTCGGGACTGATCCGGCGGTCGGCGACCACCTACGACCTGAACCTGCTCGCGCAGCGAATGCTCGGAGCCGCCGAAGCGGGGCGGTTGTTCCAGGACTCCGGCGCCGGCGCGGCGGCGCCGCCCTCGACAGCGACGTCCGCGCCTGCGGCCAACGACGCCTTCATCTCGCAACTCGAACGCAAGCTCGCCGGCAGCGTCGGCGCCGCAACCGCGCGCGCGATGATTTCGCAGGTCGTGACCGGCGAGACGATCAGCCTCGACGAACTGATGAAGATCGCCGACGAAGCGCAACGAATCCGCGAGTACAGCGAGCAACTCGAGCGCAAGTCGCGCGAACTCGAGGCGACGGCGAGCCAGCTCGGCGACGCCAACGCGCGCCTGACCCGCCTGGACGAGCAGAAGGACGATTTCCTGAGCCAGGTCAGCCACGAAGTGCGAACGCCGATGACGTCGATCCGGTCGTTCTCGGAAATCCTGCTCGAGACCCCGGATCTCGACCCGGCGCAGTCGCGGCATTTCCTGCAGGTGATCCACGAGGAGACCGTTCGCCTGACGCGCCTGCTCGACAGCACGCTCGACCTGAGCCTGCTCGAGCATGGCGAGACGCCCTGGACACTCGCCCGGATCGACCCCGAGGCAACGCTCGACCGATCGATGCGGATGTGCGAGGGCCTTGCCGCCAACACGCACGTCCGACTGCTGAGCGGCGAGCGTGCACGGGGCGCGCGCGTCGAAGCCGATGCCGACCGGCTCAGCCAGGTCTTCATCAACCTGATCTCCAACGCGATCCGGTACAACACCAGCGAATCGCCGCTGGTGCGCATCCGCAGCCGCGTGCTGGGCGATCGCTACGAAGTCTTCGTCGAGGACAACGGACCGGGGATCCGTCCCGAGGAACGCGAACTGATCTTCTCGAAGTTCCTGCGCGGCTGGGCGCACACGCAGACTGCCGCGGTAGGCGCAGGGCTGGGGCTGGCGATCAGCTGGCAGATCATGCGCCGGCTCGGCGGCTCGCTGACGCTGATGCCCGACTCGGGAAGCGGCGCCTGCTTTCGCGTGACGCTGCAGTGCAGCGACGCGCCCGACTCGCAATGACGGCGGCGGATCGCGAATCCGGCGCCGTTCGTTAGGATGCACGTTTCGCGACAGGCGGCGCCGAGCGCCGCGCGGACCGGATGACCGAGAACGAAGCCCGTAACGCCCTGCTCGTGCGTGCCTGCGAGACCGCCCCCGCCGGCGAGGTGCCCTGGAGCACCGAGGACCGCATCTGGGCGAGTCGCGCGGCTGCCGAGGTCGAAGGCGAATCCGCGCCGACCGAACGATACGTCGCGCGCCGCGCCGTGCTCGCGCTCGAGCGGCTGTCCGCGCGCGACCGTTCGGTGCGCCGCGCCTGGCGGACTGCGGAGTGGCGGCCGTGGATCGGCTGGGCCTTGCCGCTGGTGGCGCTCGGGGCCGGCCTGCTCACCGATGCGATCGGTCCGTCGCAGCGAATCAACGTGCTCGCGCCGCCGCTGCTGGCGCTGATGGCGTGGAACCTGCTCGTGTACGCGGGAATCGCCGTGCGTACGATTGCCGGCGCGTTCGGAGCGAAGCCCCGCCCCGGTCGCGTCGCCCACCTGCTCGTTCGCACCGCGCGGCGCGTCTCGTCGTCGCGCGGCTCGGCGGCCGAACCCTCCGCGCTGGCGCGTTTCGCTGTCGACTGGGCTCGTGCCAGCGCGCGGCTCAATGCCTCGCGCGTCGCCCGCGTGCTGCACGTTTCGGCGATCGCGTTCGCGCTCGGCGCACTCGCCGGGATGTACGTTCGCGGCCTGGCGCTGGAGTTCAGTGCCGGCTGGGAGAGCACGTTCCTGAGCGCCGCGACGTTGCAGACGATCCTGTCGACCGTGCTCGGTCCCGCATCGGCGCTTTCCGGAATCGCGCTGCCCGACGTCGCCCGCCTGGAGGCGATGCGTTTTCCCGGGTCGTCCGGAGAACACGCTGCGCCGTGGATTCACCTGTACGCGCTGACCGTCGCGCTGGTCGTCGTCGTTCCGCGCGCGCTGCTCGCTGCGGGCAGCCTGGCAATCGAGCGGCGGCTCGGGCGGAGCTTTCCGTTGCCCCTCGACGACGCGTATTTCGCTGCGCTCGCACGCGAGCACTCCGGCGAGGCGGCCGCCGTCTCGGTCGTCCCGAGCAACCACACGATGAGTCCGCAGGCCACGCTCGCGCTGCGCGCGATGCTCGACGCCGTACTCGGCGCCAACGTGCGGCTGTCGGTCGAGCCGCCGATCGCCTACGGCGACGAAGAAACGGTGACGTCGCGGGTCGCTTCGTCGCCCGCGCCCGCACTGGTCGTCGCCACGATGTCGTCGAGCGCGACACCCGAGGCGGAGACGCACGGCGTGTTTCTCGACCGGCTCGCCGCGGCCTTGCCTGCCGGGACGCGGCTGTTGCCGCTGATCGACGAGTCGGCTTTCCTCGCGCGTTTCGGCGGCGACGACGCGACGGCAGCGCGCCGACGCGACGAGCGGCGGCTCGCCTGGAGAAAGCTTCTCGAGTCGCGCGATCTGCAGCCGCTGTTCATCGACCTCGAACACGCCGACCCGCTGGCATCGGCGCGCAAACTGCGCGACGCACTCGACCGCCCCGAGTCGGGTGCAACCGCCATGGCGCCGCAATGACCGGCCTGACCATTTCGCTCAGCCTCGTTTCGCACACCAACGTCGGCAAGACGACGCTGGCGCGCACGCTGCTCGGCCGCGACATCGGCGTGGTGCGCGACGAAGCGCACGTCACCGAGTCGGCAGACGAGCACGTGCTCGTCGAGACGGCCGACGGAGACCGGTTGACGCTCTGGGATACGCCGGGCTTCGGCGACAGTGCGCGTCTCGCGCAGCGACTGGCGCAGTCGGGCGATCCGATCGGATGGCTGCTCAGCGAGGTGTGGGACCGATTCAGGAACCGCGCTTTCTGGGCGAGCCAGCAGGCGGTGCGCAACGTGCGCGAAAGCGCCGACGTCGTGCTCTACCTGGTCAACGTCTCCGAACCGCTGAACGCATCGAGCTACGTGAACGACGAGATGCGCGTGCTCGCGTGGATCGGCAAGCCCGTCGTCGTGCTGCTGAACCAGCTCGGGCGCCCGCGACCCGAAAGCGAGGAGAACGCCGAGGTCGACGGATGGCGCCGGCACTTCGGCACCGCGCAACCGGTTCGTGCCGTGCTGCCGCTGGACGCTTTCGCGCGCTGCTGGGTTCAGGAAGCCACGCTGCTGCGCACGATCGAAACGCTGGTGCCGGAGGAAAAGCGTGCCGCCTGCCATCGGTTGATCGACGAGTGGCTTGGCCGGCGCCGCGAGGTCTTCGATGCGTCGATGGACGTCCTCGCCCGATGGCTGACGCAGGCTGCGATCGATCGCGAGCCGGTGCCCGAAGCCGGAGTTCTCGACCGTCTGCGCGACGCCGGAAGCACGTTGACGTCGCGGGCGCCGGCCAACGGCGATGGCACGGTGTCGTCGATGCGCCGCGATGCGATGCAGAAACTCGCGCTGCGGCTCGATGCGGCGATCCGCGGCGGCACCGACCGGCTGATCGAACTGCACGGGCTCGAAGGAAAGGCGTCGGCGGAAATCATCGAGAGGCTTGCGGAACACTACACGGTGAGCACGAGGGTGCCCGAAGGCAGGGCGGCGATGCTCGGCGGCGTCGTGACCGGCGCGCTCGCGGGCCTGAAGGCCGACCTCGCCACGGGAGGCCTGTCGTTCGGCGCCGGCATCCTCGCTGGCGGAATCCTCGGCGCACTCGGAGGTTTCGGCCTGGCGCGCGGCTACAACCTCGTGCGAGGCGGTCAGACGCCGGCGGTCGCGTGGTCGGACGCCGCACTCGACGAGTCGGCCACCGCGGCGTTGCTTGCGTACCTCGCGGTCGCGCACTACGGACGCGGACGTGGCGACTGGAGCGCATCCGAGCATCCGCCGCAGTGGCACGACCTCGTTGCGTCGGTGCTGCGCGAGCATCGGCAATCGATCGAACACGCCTGGTCGCTGCGCAACGAACCCGAAGCGTCGCAGGCGGTACATGCGGCGCTGCTTCCCGCGCTGAAGGCGGCAACGATGCAGGTTCTCGATCGCCTGTATCCCGAGGGAGTGCGCGATCTGCGATCCGCTGTCGGCGACGAACGAGGCGAGGCGAGCGCACCGCTTCCGGACGCAGGCGATCGGATTGCGTAAGGCGGGAGACCGTCGAAGAAACCCGCCGAAAGAAGCCGCCGGAAAACCCGCAGGCCGTCGCAGGAACCGTCCGACTGCAGGAACGCTCCGCCCGTCGTTCCACGACCCGGTCGCCGCTTGCCGGAATGCGGCGCCCGGCGCAGCATTCGGCCACGTCCGGCTCGACCCGGACGTATAATTTCCTAAACGACAGCCGGGTTACAGCGGAGTTCTCCCATGCGCTCGAAGAGTCTGGTTTCCGTCCTTGCATCGGCCGCAGTCGGTGTCGGCCTGGCTGCCGTGCAGGTCTCCGCGGTCGCAGCCGAGCCGGTTGCCTCCGAGTTCAATCCGCACCGCTTTGCGTTCCCCACGGGCGTCTATCGCTGCGAACTCAATCGCAGCGTCAACGTTCGGCAGGTCTCGCCCGACATGCAGTCTGCGGTGCTGCAGTTCAACAAGAAGGAATACCGGATGCACGCGGTACAGGCGCGTTCGGGCGCATTGCGGTACGAGGATTCCGCATCGGGTCTCGTCTGGCTCGTCATCGTCGGCAAGTCGATGCTGCTCGACACGAAGAACGGTCGCCAGCTCGCCAACGAGTGCCGCACCTGATCGTGCACCGACCCTGACGCAACCGGGGCCTTCGCGCCCCGGTTCGCGTTTTCGGCCCTGGTACCTTCTCCCCGGTACCTAATACCAGTCGTTGAGCATGACGCCGAAGCCCAGCCGGCGGATGCGCGTGCGGTAGTCGAGCAGGCTCTCGGCGTAACCGTCGAAATACTGCAGGTGCCAGCGCAGGCGCGGGCTGAATCCCGTGGGCCGGCTGTAGTCGATCTGCACCGCCCCTTTTCCCGATCCGGCGAAACTGCGCCGCATCATCAGCGTCCATTGATGCACGTCGCCGACGTGGCCGAGCCGCAGTTCGCCGTCGCCGACGAATCGTTCGATGTGCGGGTTGTCGTCGCCGCGCGATGCCCCGGGAAACGGCTTGTCGTCCTCGGGAATACGCCACCACGGGCGCACTCCGATCCACCATCCGCCCGGGCGATCGAAACGCAGGTCGGCGAACAGGCGGTTCCAGCTGCGCGAGTGTTCGCCCGACCGGCCGTTGGACTGATGGACGAAACCGGCGCTCGCCAGCCGCCAGTCCCATCCGAGCACGCGCGCGCGCGGGGTCCACGATACGAACAATTCGGGCTCGTGGCTGTACTCCCGGAACGGACTCGACCGATCCTCGTTGTACGCCTGCCACCACGACTGTCCGGTGTACGCGAAGAACAGCGCCGCGCGGCCCTGGTACAACGGCGGCGTCAGGGGCAGCTTGAAGCTGAGCTGGAACTTGACCTCGTTGCGTTGCAACGCATCCTCGGGTCCGCCGGCGCTGTCGGGCGCATCGAAGGCATGCGACAGCGGGGCGATGTAGTTCGGCCGGTGCGGCAACAGCGCGAAACGTTCGTTCCACACCTGCGCCTCCTCGTCGATCCGCCGACGCACCGGCGACTCGCTCGCCGACGGCGCAGCGACCTCGTTCGGGACCTTCAGCAGCGGCCCGGTCTCGGGCTCGGCGTCGGACGTGTCCGCCGGCGGCACGGTCGCGGCCGATTCGCCGTCGCCGCATTGCGCGCGGATGTCGCCGGCGGTCGTTGCAGCCGGGGAGCGACGCAACGCGTCGAGCAGGCAGCGTTCCTCGGGCGTCTGCGCATGGGCGACGCCGAGCAGCGCGAACGGAGCCGCGACGATCGCGGCCAGCATCGCTCGCGCAGTGCAGGCGATGCCCGGTCGCTGTCGGAAACCGAACCGGTTCGCCGGGAAACGATCGCAGGCGGAATGCATCGGAGCGCATTCTCCGTCAAGCGCGGGGCGAACCCCGCGCCGGCCGGACAACGGCGTTGCCGAGACGCCTATTGCGTCTGTAGCGCCTCGCGTTGCATCCGCAGATACACGTTGTACGCGTTGCGCCGGTTCGCGTCCTCGAATGCGGGCAGCGCGGAGAAACGCGACCAGTCGATGCCCGCGTACGCTTCGTCGAAGGTGAGCATTTCGTCGACCGCGCTCGCCATCTCGTCGCGAAGAAAGCGCAGGTAGTCGCGGGTCAGCGACACGTCCGACTGCGCGTCCTTCGATGCAGGCCCGTGTCCCGTCACGACGACGCTCGGCTTGCGCCCGGCGAGTGCATCGAGCGCGTCGAGCCACGCGCGCGGGTCGGCGTCGCCGACGAAAGGCACGCGGCCCGCGAAGATCAGGTCGCCGGCGAACAGCACGCCCTCTTCCTCGACCAGCATCATCATGTCTTCGGGAGTGTGCGCCGGGCCGGCAGCATACAGGTGGAACGTGACCCCGCCGAGCGTGAAACTCGAATCGCCGTCGACGTACCGGTGCGGCTCGACGATGCGCGCCTCGTCGGTCACCCACGGCGCGAGCGATTCGCGCCGTTCGGCCAGGCGCAGTGCCGGCGCGTCGGTCGCCAGATAGTCGCGCACGCTGCGGTGGGCCCAGACGTCGGCGCCGGCCTCGACCATCGCCTGCAATCCGTAGAAGTGGTCCGAATGGTAGTGGCTGACGACGACACGGCGGACGGGTTTCGACGTGATGCGCCGGATCTGCGCGAGCAGCGCATCGCCCAGCGCCGGCGTGCCGAGCGCGTCGAAGACGACGACGCCTTCGTCGGTGACGACGAATCCGGCATTCGAGTTGAAGCCCTGGTTCTGCATCGAGATCATTCCGCTGTCGCCCTGCACGTACCAGACGCGCGGGCTGACCTGCCGCGGCGTCAGGTCGACGGTGACCGGATCGGGCGCGCGGGCAACGCCGGCACTCGCGCACGCGACGGCCGCGCAGGCGACGACGATCCGCACGACAACGGCAAGTCGCATCGTCACCTCAGAACTCGATGTCGGCCTGGATCGCTTCGATGCCCGCTCGCGCACAGCCGTCGTCGGCTTCGCCGCCCGGTGCACCGGACACGCCGATCGCTGCGAGCGTCGAGCCCCCTGCTTCGATGGGCAGCCCGCCGCCGGCGGCCATCACGCGCGTTCCGCCGCGGATCGCGCTCATCGATCGGCCGGCCTGCGTTTCCTCGGCCAGCGCCGAGGTCGGAATGCGGAACGATGCGGCAGTCCACGCCTTGTTGGCCGCGAACTCGACCGTATGCGCGCCCGCGAAGCGGTCGCGCAGGAACACCTGCAGCACGCCGCTGCGATCGACGATCGCTACGCCGACCTGGTAGCCCGCCTTGCGGCATGCGTCGAGCGCGGCCTGCGCCGCCTTCATCGCGGTGTCGACCGTCAGCGATTTCGTCGCGAACGTCGTTTCGGCCATCGACGGCGACGACGAGAACGCGAACACCGCCGACGCCAGCAAGGCACCGCGCCGAAGCCGGCGGATCGCCGGAACGCCCTTTTCGATCATTGCGTCCTCCAGCGCGCAAGTTGCGCAACGTCTTCGGGAAACATCTCGCCCAGCTCGACCTGCTCGAGACGGCCGCTGCGACCGATCACCCAGACGATCGGCAGCGCGCGCGGGCGACCGAGGACCTGCTGCCAGCGTTCGTCGAACATCGCGGCGTGGAACGCGTATCCGTGCTCGCGCAGGTAGCGCCTTGCCTGCTCCGGGTCGCGGTCGATCGACAACGCGAGGACTTCCAGGCCGAGCGCCGCGTTGTCGCGATGCAGCCGATCGATTTCCGGATTCTGCTTCGCGCAGAACGGGCACCAGCTCGCCCACAGCTCCACGACGAGCACCTTGCCGCGCCAGTGCCCTGGCGCGAGGGTGCGCCCGTCGAGCAGTTGCACCGGAGGAATCTCGATCGCCGTGCCGAGCGGCGGCGGCTCGACGCGTGGCGTCGCATGCGCAGCGCCCGCTGCCGACATCCACGCGAGCGCCATCGCGCGAAGCGCGCGTCGCCTGGCGGGTTCGGTGCGCGCCCCCACCGCTTCAGGCCATGCCGGGATTGCCCTGCACGCCGATCAGGCGGGGCTGGTTCGGGCGCCGCGGCGCGATCGTGCGACGGGCGGCGAGCCAGCCTTCGACGACTTCCCAGATCGGCTCGCCGGTCGCGCCTTCGGCAACCGGCGCCCAGCCGGCGACGCGATAGGTGCGCGACGCATCGATCGGCACGCCGTTCAGGCGCATGTCCGAAATGCGCGAGCCGGCCTTCTCGCCCGGCGTGCACGCGTACGTCATTCCCCCGACGCGGACCATGTCTCCGCCCTGCTGGTAGTAGGGGTCGGGATTGAAGAGGTTGTCGGCGACGTCTTCGAGGATCGTGCGGATCATCTCGCCGGAAAGCTCGTTCACCGTCGTGTACGGATAGGTGATCGCCGTCTGGTCCATCAGGTGTTCGCGCGTGATCGGCTGCCCCGGCAGCAACGTCGTTCCCCACCGGAAACCGGGCGAGAACGCGATCTGCGCATCCTTGACCTCCATCAGCGCGTCGAGGATCAGCTGGTCGAAGGTACCGTTGAAATTGCCCCGCCGATACAGCAGGCCCTCGGTGACCGCCAGCGTTTCCTCGAGTCGCGCGCGATGCGGCGCACGCACGCCGTCGATCAGCGACTGCATCTGCGCATCGGGCGGCAACAGGTTCGAGAAGACCGGCAGCAGCCGGTAGCGGAAGTCGGCGACCTTGCCGCCCTTCACGTCGAAGTCGAGCACGCCGAGGAACTTTCCGTTCGAACCGGCGTTGGTGACCAGCGTCGTACCCGCGGCGTTGCGCATCTTCACCGGCTGCGGCACGCCGTCGTGCGTGTGGCCTCCGAGGATCGCGTCGATGCCCGTCACGCGCGTGGCGAGCTGCAGGTCGACGTCCATCCCGTTGTGCGACAGCAGCACGACGACCTGGGCGCCCTTGGCCCGCACTTCGTCGACGATCTCCTGCAGCCGCTGGTCCTGGATTCCGAAGCTCCATTCGGGCACCAGGTATCGCGGATTCGCGATCGGCGTGTACGGAAACGCCTGCCCGATGATGGCCACCGGAACGCCGTTGATCGTGCGCAGCGTGTGCGAGGCAAAGACCGGATCCTCGAAGTCGGTGGTCCGGACGTTCTGCGCAACGAAGTCGACGTGCCCCTTCAGGTCGCGGGCGATGATCTCCTCGACGCGCGCCGCGCCGTAGGTGAACTCCCAGTGACCGGTCATCACGTCGACGCCGAGCAGCTTGCACGCGTCGACCATGTCCTGGCCCTTCGACCACAGCGCGGTTGCCGATCCCTGCCACGTGTCGCCGCCGTCGAGCAGCAGCGCACCCGGTCGCGAGGACTTCAGCCGTTTCACGAGCGTGGCCAGGTGCGCGAACCCTCCGACCTTTCCGTAGGTGCGCGCCGCCTCCTCGAAATCGAGATACGTGAATGCGTGTGCCTGCGGCGTGTCCGGGCGAATGCCGAACTCCTTCAGCAATCGTTCGCCGACCAGGTGCGGCGCGCGCCCCTGCGCGTCCGCGACGCCGAGGTTGACGCTCGGTTCGCGGAAATACACGGGCAGCAGCTGCGCGTGGCAATCGGTGAAGTGCAGCAGGCTCACGTTGCCGAACGCAGCGATGTCGTACATCGCGGCTCCGGACCGGCCTGCCTCCCTGCCGCCGGCCGACAGCGGAAGCCCCGCCGCCGCGGCCGTGGCGAGAACGTGCAGGAACTCCCGTCGGCGCATCATGCGAACGCCCGCGGCGGAACCGTCGGCACGGGAGAAACGGTGCGGCCGGTCACCGGTTGACCGGCGAGTCCGGGTCGAGCAGGAGCGCCATCACGTCCTTGAGCTGCGCTTCGGTGAGGATCCCCGCTTCGCCGAAACGCGGCATGTTGTTGCACGCCGCATACGCGTGGCCGTTCCACAGCCGCGTCCACGTGTACTCGAGCATCTGCTTCGAGTTCCCGCGCAGCTTGCCGTAGTTGTACAGCGTCGGACCGATGTTGCCGTAGGCGATCTCGGCCTTCGAGAGCTGGTGGCAGGCATAGCAGTTCCCGCCCGCCACCGTCTTTTCGTTGTCGCTGAACTGCATGCCGCGACCGCTCTGGGCGATCTTCTCGCCCGACTTCCAGTCGCCGAGGAACTTGCCGTCGGCGGGAAAGCGCACCGACTGCAGCGCGCCCTTCTCGATCCGCTCGCGAACCGCGTCCGGCAGCGGCTTCGTCGCATATGCGCTGCACTGCTTCTGCATGTCGCTTTGCTGGAGTCGATCGAGCCTGGCGATTCCCCTTTCCTTGAACGACACGTTCATCGTCTGCTGCACCTCGGCGTCCGAAACCGCCTGCGTTCCGGACATCGACGCGCAACCGCCGACGATGCATGCGGCCGCGACCGCGATCTGCCATGTGCCTCGCATCTGCCCCTCCGTGCTCATCGTTTGATTGCGGGCGAATCCATCTTTCCGCCCTTCGCGTTGACGCCGAGGAACGTGATCAGGTCGATCGACGCTGGTGACGTGAAGACGAGCTCCGGAAAGCGCTGCTGCCGGAAGCAGTCGTAGAGCCGCCACTGCATCGTGCGCAGCGCGCCCTGGGAAACGCGATAGGCAGGCCACGTCGTGAACGCGCGCCGCGCGGGTTCGGGCTTCAGCAGGTTCGGCAGGTCCTGCAGGCGGATGCGCGTGTCGTCCTCGCCGTGACACGATGCACAGGAGAAGTCGTAGGGACCGCCGCGGAAGAAGAAGATCTTCCTGCCGCGCTCATACGACGCGATCTCCTTCGGGTGGCTCTGCGGCAACGCGACCGGCATGCCGCGCGACTGCTCGACGACGTAGGCAACCAGCGTTTCGTTGTCGGTGGCGCGCTGCCCGGATCCCGAGAACGGCTTCGCGACGAGCTTGGCGCGATCGAATCCCTGCAGCGTCACCTGGCAATGCACCAGGCGCGCCTCGGCGTCCATCACCGAATCGGTGTCGGCGAAGTACCGCGGCAACTCGGCATACGCGCCCTTGACGACGCCCGGCCCCTTGCCGAGATCGCAGCGCTCCAGGGTCGCGTTCTTCGGGCCGCGCGGCGTCTTCCACATTTCCTCGCCGCGCATCACCGTCAGCTCGGCCGGATTTCCATCCTGCAGCATCTCGCGATACCGCTCGATCTCGGCCTGCGTGTCGGACTGCGCGTACGCTGCTGCCGCGGTCGCGCCGATCGCGGCTGCCGCTATCCACGACGATAGCCTAGGCATCGATGGTCTCCTCGTTCGAACGAATCTTCGTTTGTCGCGGTCGGAAGCCGCGCGGACCGGCGGATTGCTCAGCCGACCGTCGCCTCGTCGGTACGCTTGTCGCCGCGGTTGTCGACCCAGGTCACGCCGATCTTGTCGCCGGGCTTCGCGTCCTTGACCTTGAACTGCAGGTACGGGTTCTTCGAAATCGCCGGGCCCCAGTGCGCCTTCAGCACCGGCTTGCCATTCAGCGTCGCGGTGACTTCGGTGATGTGCCACGCCGGAATGACCTTGCCGGCCGAATCCTTGCGCTGGCCGGTTTCCATCTCGTGCGCCATGAGCACACGTACGTCGGCCACGCCGTCCTTGGCCGTGGCGCGGATCTTCATCGGGTCTGCCATGCGGGAAGTCTCCAGTCGTCGGGTTGCGGTTCGCGAATCGGAATGACGTCAGCCGCCGCAGCCGCCGAGCGTGACCTTGATTTCCTTCTTCGCCATGTAGTACTTGCCGTCGGCCTTGACGACCGCGACGACGTCGGAGCTCTGCCCCATCTTGATCCGCATGCTGACCTCGGGATTCGCTCCTTCGAGGATGTCGTACGAACCGGCCAGCGCGTTCGGATTCTTCTCGACCAGCAGCGCGATCGACTCGGTATTGGGCAGGTTGCTCCGGACCGCGACCGGAACGACGGCGCCGTTCTCGGCGATGTCCGGCGAAACGATCAGCACGTCCTTCGATTCGGCAGCGCCCTGCGCGCCGAGTGCCTTCAGCGTGTCGGACACTCCCGCGACCTGGAACGCCGCCTGGTTGAACGCCTGCGCCGATGCGCTGCCCGGCTTGATCAGGCCGATGGCGAGCAGCGCGCCGTACAGGCTCGCGCCTCCTGCCGCCTGGATCGTCGTACGCCTCGAAATATCCATTCCAACCTCCCTTCGGGGACCATCAAAGATAAACACATTCGTCACGGCGCACCATCGAGTATCCACTTCACGATTACCCGAACGTCGCCATCGTCGACCGCCGCGTTCGCCGGCATCGGGGTCTGCCCCCACACTCCGCTGCTGCCGTTCTTCACGCGGCCCGCGAGCAACTCCAGCGCATCGGGGCTGCCGCGATACTTCTCTCCCACGGCGCGAAACGACGGCCCGACCCTAGCCTGCTCCGCCGAATGGCACGCCAGGCAATTCGCCGCCTGTGCGAGGTCGGCCGGTTCGGCTCCGTCGTGCGAGTCCCGGGCAGCGCTCGCCGCGGCGGCCGCGGCGGCCGCGGCGGGACCGAACGGTTCGCGCAGCGGCGCTTGCGAGGTGTCGGCACCCCGCACGGGGCCGACGACCCGGTGCTGCGCGGCGAGGTTTCCGTGCGCATTGCGCGCGTGCTCGGGCATCGGCGCACTCACGTTCCCCACCGTGCAATCGCGCACGCACGCGTCGCCCTGCACGTCGGGCTTGCCGCCGACACGCCACAGCCCTTCGTACAGAACCATCCCGTCACGATTGGGCAGGCGCCGCTGTACGTCCATCATATTCCGGTTCGACAGAACGAAATCCGCGTCGACGACGTCGGCCAGGTGCAGGATGTACGCAGTGACCGCGTAGACCTCGTCGTCGCGCAACGACTTCGGCGCGTTCCACGGCATCGCACGCCGGATGTAGTCCCACAGCGACGACAGCTGCGAGAGCTTCATCATCGTCGTGCGTTGCGGAAAATCGGCGCGCGCGAGATTGGCCACGCGCCCGGTCTCGATGTCCGCTGCGGTCGTTCCGCCGACGATCGGCGCGAACACCTCGTTGGACTCGCCGAAGGTGCCGTGGCACGACGCGCACTTGGCGTCCCAGATGTCCTGTCCGTCGGCGACCGATCCCGAACCTGCGGGGAGTCCCTTGAAGTCGGGACGGACGTCGATGTCCCACGCGCGGATTTCGGAGGTCGTCGCGGGACGGCCGATGTCCGACCATGCGGGTTTCGCCGCCGTCTTCTGCGCGGCCGCCTTTCCGGCAATCGCGTTCTCCGCGGCGATCGACGCCGGCGCGGACAGCGACGTGCCGATCAGCGCCGCCGCCAGGAGCAGCGATCGCATCCCCGGCGCCGGCGAATCAACCGACCTGGACATTGAACACCTCGCCCGTTTCGGAGACCTTCCACGACTTGATCGCATTGTTGTGATAGATCGAGCGCGACCCGCGCACTTCGCGCAACCGGGCGATCCGGGGTTGCACGTGTCCCGTCTCGTCGACGGCACGGCTCTGCAGGATCGCCGGAGCACCGTCCCAGGTCCAGTCGATGTTGAACCGCGTCAGCGCCTTCGGCAGCACCGGATTCTCGAGCCGCGCCGTGCGCCAGTTGCGCCCGCCGTCGACCGAGACATCGACGCGCCGTATGCTTCCGCGGCCCGACCACGCCAGCCCCGTGACGTTGTAGTAGCCCTTGTCGAGCAGCACCTGCCCTCCCGACGGGGTCGTGATGACCGACTTCACTTCCTGGATCGACGTGAATTGCCGATGGCGTCCGTCGGGCATCAGGTCGACGTAGTGCAGCACCTCGTCCTTCGTGTGATACGGCTTGTCGCCGACCTCGATGCGGCGCAGGTACTTGACCCACGAGACGCCCTGGACGCCCGGCACGACCAGCCGCAACGGATAGCCGTTCTCGGGCCGCAGCATCTCGCCGTTCATGCCCCAGGCGACGATGACGTCGTCGAGCGCACGTTCCATCGGTACCGTCCGGGTCATCGACGAACCGTCGGCGCCTTCGGCGAGCACGTAGCGTCCGTGCGTGCGATCGACGCCGCACAGGTCGAGCAGCGTCGAAAGCGCGACGCCGGTGAACTCGCTGCATGCGAGCATTCCGTGCGTGTACTGCACCGTAGGCACCGCAACGTTGCCCCACTCCATGCCGGTGTTGGCGCCGCATTCGAGGAAGTGGATGCGCGACACCGACGGCAACCGCATCAGGTCGTCCATCGTGAACACTCGCGCCTCGCGCACGAGGCCGTTGATCATCAATCGATGCTGGCGAGGATCGATGTCCCACCATCCCTGGTGATGACGTTCGAAGTGCACGCCGTTCGGCGTGATGATTCCGAACATGCCCTGCAGCGGCGTGAAGCTCACCGAGGCCGCCGAAACCCGGGTCAGCCCGGGGCTCTCGCGGCGTTGCAGGTTGCTTTCCCACTTCGACGGCATTCCGTACCCGCGTGCCGCCACCGGCTGGCCAAGGCCGGTCGTGTGCCCGGGAAGCTCGAGGATCGCCTTCTCGCCCGTACCCGGCACGCCAGCAGCCTCGCGCGGTGGTGCGGAACCGCGGGCAGCGCCGGCGTACGCCGCGGAGCCGGCGCCCGCGGCCATCGTGAGCGTCTTCCCCATGAACGAACGCCGCGCAACGCGGGATCGCGCGATTTCCTCGGGCGACTGCTCGGGAGCCTTGCGAATGCGCCCCGGTAGTTTCGCGGGTTCAGTCATCGATTTGCTCCATCAGGTGTTCCCGCGCGACGCGGCTTTTCGCGCCCGACGGCACGCGCCGCGCGCGCAGCGGGCGGCGGCGCGGGCGCTGCGGCGTGCGGCGCGGACGCTGCGGCAAGCGGCGCAGACGCTGCCGCGACCGGCACGAACTCGTCGGCGAAGGTGCGGATTTCCGATCGGTCGTCGACGAGCGGGTCGCCGCGTGCCGCGATGTGCGTGCAGACGGTGCGGCAGATCTCGGTGAGCACGCTGTCTCGCACGCTGTAGTAGGTGAAATTGCCCTGCTTGCGCCGATTCAGCGCGCCCGCCCGGTACATCGTGTTCAGGTGGCGCGAAACGTTCGTCTGCGTACCACCGGTTTGCACGACGATCTCCGAGACGGTCAGTTCCTCCCGGCACAAGGAGTGCAGGATGCGCACGCGCATCGGCTCGCCCAGCAGCGCGAAATAGCCCGAAACCGCCTCCAGTACGTGACCGAGGGAATCCATGATCGCTCCGCATCGTCGCCCGCTATCGTCAGAATGGGGCGATAGGTTCATGACTCTATGAGCGTATACGCATATGGTCAACCGGGGTATCGTTCGGGATTACCCCCGGAACGAGCGGGATGCCGAAGTTCACGAGCCAGTTCACGAGCGAGTCCACGAGACGAACCCCCGGGCGCGAGGCCTCTCGCCGCCGCGCGTTCGGAACACCGGCCGTCGCGGCGACGATCGCGATCGGCGCCCTGGTCACCGGCGCCCCCGGTGCGGCGATCGCAGCGGCGCCGGCGCCGCACGCCGCTACCGCAACGCAGGCGGGCGAGGCGATCGAACACCCGCCTTCGCACCGATCGCTGTTGCGCGAGAGCGCACGCGACCGATCGGTCGTCGTCGTGCTGTTCTCGCTCGAGGGCTGCGCATACTGCGCCGCCATCCGCAGCGACCAGTTGCGTCATCTCGCCCGCGAAGCCCGGGCGAGGAACCTGCGCGTGGTCGAGTACGGGATCGACGATCGCCGCGCGTTCCGGGACGCCGACGAAGGCGCCGGCGCACCGGCGTCCGCAACGCTTCCCGCCGCTTCCGCCGGATTGCCGGCGTCGCCCGCCGAACTCGCCGCGCGCCTCGGCGTACGCGTCGCGCCGACCGTCGCCTTCCTGGGCCCCGACGGCAGCGAGCTCGCCGAGCGTCTCGTCGGCTACAGCAGCCCCGATTTCTACGGCGCCTACCTGGAACGACGCATCGCGACGGCGCGCGAGCGTCTCGCTTCGAACTGAGCGCGCGCAATCGCGCGCGGACCGCGCGCGCGGCGCGCCCGCCCGCAGGCGCTGCGCTCAGTGGAAATGCGCGGACTCGGGCTCGACGTCGCCCGGCATCTCGGCGTGGACGATCTCGCCCTTGCCGTTCGGATACAACGGCACCCCGCAATCCTCGCAGAACTCGGGCTCGCTCAGGTCGCGCCACAACCGCACTTCGCCGACGCCGACCTCGCGCAGCACCTCGCGGATCTGTTCGATCGGCGCCGGATCGTCCTGGTCGCTCTCGGCGCCCAGCAACGGCCATACGACGCCGTGCGCAACCTCGTCTTCGTCACGAACGCTCATCCCGATCCGGTATTCGTCGAGATGCTCGTGGCCGAACCCGGCGACGGTCGCCTTGATGTCTCCGGGCTCGATGTCGAGCGCATGCGTGAGGAAGTGCACCGCGGCGCGGATGGAGTACGGCCGCACCCGCCGATCGGATTCGCGCAGGTTCAGGTGATAGGCGTCGGGCAGCAGGCACTCGAAGCCGCAACCGGGCAACAGCGGCTCGATCGTCGGCCGCGCCTGCGCGATCCACTGCTCCAGGCACGAGACGCGACCGGTGTGGTCGCCCGCCTCGGCCTCCTGCCAGCGGAATACCGGCGCCCCGGCCGGCGTCGCGACGACGCCGAGCAGAAAGCGCGTGTCGGCCAGCATGTCGGCCGTCTCCGGAAGGGACTTGCCATCGATGCGCGCCGGCTGCCCCGATACCGCAGCCTGGCCTACGCGGCGCGCGAGCCGGCGCAGTTCGGCGTAATCGTCGGGCAGCTGGTCGATGCTGAAGAGATACGGAAGCATGCGAAAACGCGTCTGCGTCGCGAGCGTGTGCGCCTGCCAGTGCGCCGCCAGCGTCTGCGCGGCGTCGGCCGGAATGGGCCCGGACGGGATGCGAAAGCGCGTCCACACGACGAGGGGCGCTGCAACGAGCAGCGCGTCCCAGCGTTGGCCTTCGACCTCGATCGAAACCGTCTCGGCCGCCTCTTCGACGGCTTCGATCAGCGCGCCGTACGCTTCTCCGTCGGTCTGGTTCAGTCGATCGAGCGCGTCGTGCGCCGACTGCACGTGGCCGCCGTCGAGCATGCGCTCGATGCGCGCGGCCATCTGTGCTTCCCAGAATCGGTCTTCGAGGCGGCTACCCGAATTGGCCAACCCGAGCGCTGCCGACACGAGTCGCTCGGCATCCGGAGACAGATGGCTCTTGCGGTCGCGTGCGCGCGCGTGTCGGTGCTCTTTCATGCCTGGCTTCGTCATTGACCGGCAAGTGTAGTCGAATTCGATTCACGCTTCGGCGGGCCGGGCGGCGGCCTGCGTGTCCTCGAGCATCGTCCACAGCGCCGATCCGCGTGTTTCGGATGCGATGGCTTCGAGCAGCGCTCGATGCTCGACGAGCTCGTCCTCCTGCGCGACGAGCACGACCAGGCCCTGCGGCGGCCACTGGCCCGTCGCGATGTCGCCCATCGGCCCGGCTGCACCGGCGATCGCGATCTCGAGGCTGTCCTGCCCGCGCGTCATCGACAGGTAGACGTCGGCCAGCAGTTCCGCGTCGAGCAGCGCGCCGTGCAGCTTGCGATGCGCATTCGATACGCCGTAGCGCTCGCACAGTGCATCGAGCGCATT
This sequence comes from uncultured Limnobacter sp., assembly GCA_964481165.1. GTDB lineage: Bacteria > Pseudomonadota > Gammaproteobacteria > Burkholderiales > Burkholderiaceae_E > Zeimonas. Next base: position 29,869 of record CAYZYC010000007.1, read on the forward strand.
GCGGCGCCCGGGGTGCAGTTCGCGCGCCATCGACAGCGTGTCGACGACGTCGGCGACGAAGGAGCGAAACGGCGGGCGCCCCAGACGCGCAAGCTCGGCGTCGAGGAACGCGAGATCGAAAGGCGCGTTGTGGATCAGCAGTTGCGCGCCCTCGACGAACTCGAGCACGCGATCGACGACTTCGACGAAACGCGGTTCTCCGCGCAGGCGCTCGCGCGTCAGGCCGTGAACGGCGAGCGCGCCCTCGTCGATCTCGCGCTCCGGATCGAGGTACAGGTGCAGCGATCGCCCGGTGAGCCGGCGGTTGAGGATTTCGATACAGCCGATCTCGATGATTCGGTGGCCGTCCTCGGCGGAAAGCCCCGTCGTCTCGGTGTCGAGCACGATCTGCCGCGTCATCGAATCCCTCAGTGTCGCGCCGGCGCGCCGCGTTCGCCGCCCAGCGGCAGGCCCGAGCCGCCCGAGGCCGGCTCGACGTGCTCGGGAAGGATGTGCCGCGGTCGCGAAACGAGCGTGTAGATCGTCGGCAGCACGAACAACGTCAGCAGCGTGCCGAAGGTCATCCCCCCGACGATGACCATCCCGATCTGCATGCGGCTCTCCGCACCGGCCCCGTGCGCGAACGCGAGGGGCACGGCGCCGAGCACCATCGCGCCGGTGGTCATCAGGATAGGACGCAGCCGCAGCCGGGCGGCCTCGATGGTGGCCGGAACCAGCGGCACGCCCTGGTCGCGCATCTGGTTGGCGAACTCGACGATGAGTATTCCGTGCTTGGTGATCAAGCCCACCAGCGTGATCAGGCCGATCTGGCTGTAGACGTTCATCGTGCCCCCGCTCCACTGCAACAGTGCGAGCGCCCCGGTGATCGAAAGCGGCACCGTGAACATGATGATCAGCGGATCGACGAAACTCTCGAACTGCGCCGCGAGCACGAGGTAGATGAAACACAGCGCGAGCGCGAACGTGACCAGCAGCGTGGCCGACGACTGCTTGAACTCGCGCGTCTCGCCGTTGTAGTCGATCGCGTAGCCGATGTCGAGGTGCTTGCGGGCGAGTTGCTCGATCGCATCGACGGCCTCGCCGAGCGAGGTGCCCGGAGCGAGGTTCGAGGTGATCGTGACGGCGCGTCGCTGCGCGAAGTGGTTCAGTTCGCGAGCGGTCACGCCTTCGTTCACCGTGACCACGCTCGACAGCGGAACCATCGTGTCGCCCCGGCCGCGAACGAAGATCTTCGATATGTCCTGCGGCGTGCTGCGGTCGTGCGCGGCGAACTGGACGATGACGTCGTACTGCTCGCCGTCGCGCTTGAATCGTGTCACCTGGCGACCGCCGAGCGCCGTTTCCAGCGCGCGTCCGATCGCATCGACGCCGATTCCCGCATCGGCTGCACGGTCGCGATCGATGTGCACCTTCAGTTCCGGCTTGTTCAGGCGCAGGTCGTTGTCGACGCCCTGGAAGCGCGGGTCGGCGAGCAGCTCGTCCATCAGCGGCTGCAGCGTCGCCTCCATTTCCTCGTAGGAGTCCGAGCTCAGCACGACGACGTTCACCGGACGCGCGCGCGGCGACTGGCCCAGCGACGCGGGTGCGACGGCGAACGCCTGCACGCCGGGAATCGCCCGCACCTTCGGCTGGAACTCGCGCAGGATCTCCGGGACCTTGCGATCGCGTTCGGCCCAGTCGACCAGCCGGATGAACGAGATGCCCTGGGTGACCGTCGGGCTTCCCGAGACGACGAAGACACGGTCGGCTTCGCGGATCGACAAGGCCTCGGTCTCGATGCGCCGGGCGTAGCGGTCGGTGTAGTCGATCGACGCACCGTCCGGGCCGTTGAAGATCGAGACGATCGTCGCGCGGTCCTCGAGCGGCGCGAGCTCGCGTTTCGTGGTCTCGAACAGCCAGACACTCGCGCCCGCGACGGCGAATCCGAGCAGCACGATGAGCCAACGCACCCGCAGCGTCGCGCGCAACGCGCGTTCGTAGCCGCGCGTCAGCGCGGCCAGCCCGCGATCGACGGTCCGCGCGAACAGGCCCGGATCGGGATCGTGCCGCAACAGGCGCGAACACATCATCGGCGCGAGCGTCAGCGCGAGGAATCCCGACACCAGTACCGCGCCGGCCAGCGTGAGCGCGAACTCGATGAACAGCCGCCCCGTCCGCCCGGTGGTGAAGGCCACCGGCGCGTAGACCGCCGCGAGGGTCAGCGTCATCGCGATGACCGCGAAGCCGACCTCGCGCACGCCCCGGAAAGCCGCCTGCACGGGCTCCATTCCTTCCTCGACGTGCCGATAGATGTTCTCGAGCACGACGATCGAATCGTCGACCACCAGCCCGATCGCCAGCACCATCGCGAGCAGCGTCAGCGTGTTCACCGAGAAACCCGCCACCAGCATCAGCGAACAGACGCCGACCAGGCACACCGGGATCGTGACCAGCGGAATCACGCTCGCACGAACCGTCCCGAGGAACAGGAAGATGACGAGCGCGACCAGCACGACGGCTTCGAGGATCGTCGCATAGACCGATTCGATCGAGCGCTCGATGAACAGGGTGTTGTCGTTGGCGATCTCGACCGTGACGCCCTCGGGCAGCTCGTCGCGCAACCTCGGCAATTCGTTCTTGAGCGCCTGCGCGAGCGTCAGCGGATTGGCGGTCGCCTGCTTGATCAGCCCGAGCGAGATCGCGTCGCGGCCGTTGAAGCGCACGATGCTGCGTTCGTCCTGCGGGGCGATCGATACGCGGCCGACATCGCGGATGCGCACCGGGTAGCCGTTCACCGTTCGCACGACGACGTCCTCGAACTGCTGCACCCGCTGCAGGTCGGACTGCGAAACGACGGTGAATTCGCGCTGGCGGCTCTCGATGCGCCCCGATGGCAACTCGACGTTCTGCGCGCGCAATGCCTGCTCGACGTCGGAGGGGGCAAGGTGGAAGCCGGCGAGCCGATCGGGATCGAGCCAGATGCGCATCGCGAACTTGCGTTCGCCGAAAATGCGCACGTCGGCCGCCCCGGGAAGCGTCTGCAGGCGGGGTTTCACGAGCCGGTTCGCGATGTCCGAGACTTCCAGCGGCGACAGCGACGTGCTCGAGAAAGCCAGCCAGAGGATCGGGCTCGCGTCGGCTTCGACCTTCGCGATCACCGGTTCGTCGATGGTGTCGGGCAACTTCGAGCGAACGCGCGCCACGCGATCGCGCACGTCGGCGGCGGCGCCGTCGGGATCGCGATCGAGCCGGAACCGCACGGTGATCTGGCTTCGCTCGGGCCGCGAGATCGACGTCAGCACGTCGACGCCCTCGATCCCGGCGATCGAATCCTCGAGCGGTTTGGTGACCTGCGATTCGATGATGTCTGCCGACGCACCGAGGTAGGCGGTCGTCACGGTCACCGTGGGCTCGTCGATCTTCGGGTACTCGCGCACCTGCAGCCGCGAGTACGAGACGATCCCGAGCAGCACGATGATCAGCGCCAGCACGGTCGCGAAGACCGGCCGCCGGATGCAGACATCCGAGAGCCGCATTTCAGCCGCCGCTGCGCGGCGGATCGACGACGCGCACTTCGCTGCCTCCGGGAACGAGCTTCAACTGGCCGGCGGTCACCACCTGCTCGCCGCTGCGCACGCCTTCGACGATCTCGACCCGGCCGTCGCGCCGCAACCCGGTTCTCACGCGAACGCGGGTCGCCCGGCCGTCCTCGATCCGGTACACGTACTGCTCGTCGCCCACGGAGAACAGCGCTTCCTCGGGAACCATGACCGCATGATCGCGCTGCGACAACGTCAGCGAAACCCGGGCAAACATCCCCGTTCGCAGCAACGCGTCCTGGTTGGGCAGCCTGCCGCGCGCGACGACCGAACGACCGTTCGCGTCGACCTGCACGTCGATGGCTTCGAGCGTCGCGTCGAAGCTCCGCCCCGGATACGCGTCGAAGGCGACCTCGAGGTGCTGCCCGCTGCGCAACTGCCCGAGGTAGCGCTCCGGAAGGCGCAGATCGACGCGCATCTGCGAGACGTCCTCGAGCGTAACGAGTTCTTCCCCGTCGCTGACGTAGTCGCCCGGGCTGATGTTGCGCAGCCCGAGCACGCCGCCGAACGGAGCGCGAATCGACGTCTTCTGCAGACGCGCCTGCGCGAGTTTCAGCCGCGCCTCGAGCACGTGCAGGTTCGCGGCTGCCTCGTCGCGCGCACGCTCGCTGACGAACTTCTGGCGCGCGAGGTCGGCGGCACGCTGGTAGTTGGCGCGCGACAGCGCGAGTTCGGCGCGCGTCTGCTCGACTTCGGCGGCGACGATCGACGAGTCGAGCGCGACCAGCAGGTCGCCCTTCTTCACGCGGGCGCCGCCTTCGAAGTGGATCGCCGCGATGCGCCCGGCGACCTCCGGCTTGATCACGACGGATTCGGCCGCACGCAGCGTCCCGACCGCCGATACCGTCTCGCGCAGCGACACGGTTTCCGCCTGCTTCGCTTCCACGCCGATCGCGCCGCGCGCGGCGGGCACGCGCGAGTCAGCCGGAACCGTGCGCGCACGGGGGTCGTCGGCGATCTGCCGGGTCGCGGCGCGCGAATCGGTTCCGGGCGCCGCGATCTCGAGTGCCGGCGCGGCGCTGCGGTGCAGCCCCCAGGACCACCAGCCGAGTCCTGCGAGCCCGACCAGCGCGACCAGGTAAAAAAGGATTCTCTTCATCGATACGGAAGGGAACGGATCAATCTAGCACACGGCAGACGCTTCGCACGCCGTGCACCGACGCGAATCGGAGCGGGCCGCTGCGCGGCCGAAGCGATTCCGCCGGCGGTCGACGGCAGGCCGGTCAACGGCAGGGAACTCCGCGATTCGCCAGCATGTCGGCGCGCTCGTTCTCCGGATGCCCCGAGTGGCCGCGCACCCATCGCCATTCGATGTCGTGCTGCGCGACCAGCGCATCGAGTTCGCGCCACAGGTCCGCGTTCTTGACCGGCTTGTGGTCGGCGGTCTTCCAGCCGCGCCTCTTCCATGCCGGCAGCCACTCGGTGATGCCCTTCTGCACGTATTGCGAATCGGTATGGATCCGCGCCCGCACGCTGCGATCGAGCGCCGAAAGCGCACGAATCACTGCCGTCATCTCCATCCGGTTGTTCGTGGTGAGCGGCTCGCCGCCGAACATCTCCTTCTCGTGCGCCCCCCAGCGCAACAGCGCCCCCCACCCGCCGGGCCCGGGGTTGCCCTTGCACGCCCCGTCGGTGTAGATGTCGACTGTATCGGTCATGGATGTACGGGTTCCGGGGGGCGCGTTCGTACCCGGTTGCAGGCGAATCGCGGACGCATTGTAATGGGGTGGGTCGGACGCGGAGATCGGCATGATCGAAAGACAGGTGACGAAATACCTCGAGAACCTGCGCCAGCAACAGGCGATCCCGTTGCGGGTCCGCCTGTGGGACGGTTCCACGGTGGCGCTCGACGACGAACCGCGCGCCGAACTGCGTTTGCGCGACGCCACGGCGGCGCGCTATCTGCTGAAGCCTTCGCTTTCCGCGCTCGGCGAGGCCTTCGTCGAAGGGCACATCGACGTCGACGGCGACATCGGCGAACTCGTGTCGATCGCCGAGCATCTGGCGCGCACCGCGGACGAGGACAAGGGGCGCGGCCGGTTGCCGGGCTGGCTCTCGAGGCATTCGCGCCGGACCGATCGCAGGGCGATCGAGTACCACTACGACGTCTCCAACGAGTTCTACGCCACGTGGCTCGATCCGCGGATGGTCTACTCGTGCGCCTACTATCCGCAGGGCGACGAGGATCTCGAGACGGCGCAGCGCCTGAAGCTCGACCACGTCTGTCGCAAGCTGATGCTCGCACCGGGACAGACCCTGCTCGACATCGGCTGCGGATGGGGCGCGATGGTGATCCACGCCGCGCGCGAGTACGGCGTGCGGGCCGTCGGAGTGACGCTTTCGACGAACCAGTACGAACTGGCGCGCGAGCGCGTGCGAGCCGCGGGACTCGAGCAACGGGTCGAGATCCGCCTGCAGGACTATCGCGACCTGCCCATGTCGGAGACCTTCGACCGCATCTCGTCGATCGGCATGTTCGAACACGTGGGGCTGCGCAACCTGCGCACGTACTTCGACGTCATCCATGCGCACCTCGAACCCGGCGGAATCGCGATGAACCACGGCATCACCTCCGAAGACGCCGACAGCCGGTCGGTCGGGCTCGGTGCCGGCGAGTTCATCGACCAGTACGTCTTTCCCGACGGCGAACTGCCGCACGTCTCGCTGGCCATCCGGGAACTGTCGGCAGCCGGACTGGAACTCGTCGATGCCGAGTCGCTGCGCCGGCACTACGCCCGTACGCTGCGATTCTGGTCGCAGGCCTTCGAACGCAACATCGATCGACTGACGACGCTCGCCGGCGAGAAGCGCGCGCGCATCTGGCGTGTCTACCTCGCCGGTTGCGCACACGCGTTCGCGCACGGGTGGGTGAACATCTATCAACTGCTCGCGATCCGCCCGACGCGCGAGCGCGACGGCGCAGGCAGTCCGCTGCCGATGTCGCGTTCCTACATGTACGGCGGCTGAAGCGGCGTCCGCGGCGCGCGTTGCGGCTCTTCGGCCGGCAACGGCGCGCAGCGCGGGGCCGCCACGGCGACCGGTGCGCGCTTGGGCAGCGCGGTGCGACGCACCGGGCCGACGAGCCGCATCGCACGCACGCGCTTGACCGCCGACACGACGTACAGCGCACCGCAGATCGGCCACCACCGGTCGCCCGCCGCTTCCATGAACTGCGTCCGGTCGAGCCACTTCTGCGTGCGGCACGGCGGACGATAGCAGCCGTAGCGGCCGCGTTCGAACTCGAAACTGAGCAGCTTGAACCAGTCGCGCAGGCGCGGCAGCGCGATGAACTGTCCTTCGCGCGGCAGGAACGGATGGTTCGACCACGGACGCGTCAGCCACTGGCGCGCACCCCACAGGCTCACCGGGTTGAAGCCCGAGACGATGACCCTGCCCTCCGGGCGCAATACGCGATCGACCTCGCGAAGCAACTGGTGCGGATCGGCAGCGAATTCGAGGACGTGCGGCAGCACGACGAGGTCGAGCGACTGCGTGGCGATCGGCAGTTCCTCGAAATGATCGACCAGCAGGTCGATCTCGTCGCTCGACGTCGAGGCGTTCGGCTGGTCGGCGTGGATCCGGTGCGGCATCCGGTTGTCGCGCAGTGCGTCGAACCCCGCATGGCCGCACTGCAGCGCGTGAAAGCCGAACAGGTCGGCGACGGCGAGATCGAAATGCGTTTGCTGCCACTCGATCGAATAGCGACCGGGCGGCGACGCGAGCCAGTCGCGCCAGGCAGCCTGGCGGTCCGACCGATGCGACACCTGCCGGATGAGCGTGTCTTCGTCTGCGTTCATGCGCCCCCTCCGCGCGGACATTCTACCGAGCGGCACCGACCGTCTCCGGCATCGCGCCGTTGCTCGGCCCGGAGCTTTCCTGCGAACCGGCGAATGCCACGATGGCGTCGCAGGCGACTCGTGACTTGACCGCGCCGCGCGCCTTCCGTAGCATCGCCCACCGCGGCGCTCGCGGCAAATCAGAGACTTAGGGGACATACTTGTTGCAATTCACGAATAAAGTGTCCCGTTGCCTGCGCTTCGCGCTGCATGCCGTGGCGGCGCACCGCGTGCCGCGCACCGCGCCGTGGCTTGCGGTGCTCGTCGTTGCCGGCGGATGTGCGAGCGTCGCGCCGCCGCAGCAACCCGCAGCGCCGATCGTCTCGGCGCCCGCTGCGCCCGCCGAAGCGCAGCCCCCCGAACCGGCGGTCGCCGGCGGCACGACGGCTGCGAGCACCGAATCGCCGGGCGCTTCGACAATCGATCCCGACCAGGCGCTGGCGTCGCTTCCCGAACCGAGCGGACGCCCCAAGGCTGCGCTGCCGGAAGGCAACCTGTGGGACCGCATCCGGGCCGGGTTCGCGATGCCGGAGCTGGACTCGCCGCTCGTCGCCGCCAAGGAACGCTTCTATCTGCAGCAGCCGGAGTACCTGCAGCGCATGTTCCTGCGCGGTAGCCGCTACCTGTTCCACATCGTCGAGGAGATCGAGCGGCGCGGCCTGCCCACCGAACTCGCGCTGCTGCCGTTCGTCGAAAGCGCGATGAATCCGACCGCGCTCTCGCATGCGAAGGCCGCGGGGCTGTGGCAGTTCATACCGTCGACAGGGCGTGCCTACAACCTGCAGCAGGACTGGTGGGTCGACAACCGCCGCGACGTCGTCCAGTCGACCGACGCGGCGCTCGACTACCTGCAGAAGATCTACGCGCTGCAGGGCAACGACTGGTTCCTGGCACTCGCGTCGTACAACTGGGGCGAGAACGCGGTAGCGCGCGCAATGCGGCGCAACGAAGCGCGCGGGCGGCGCACCGACTACCTTTCGCTGCCGATGCCCGCCGAGACGCGGCATTACGTGCCCAAGCTGATCGCGCTGAAACACATCCTGTTGCGCGCCGAGGAACTCGGCGTCGCGTTGCCCGAGCTGCCGAATCGACCCTATTTCGTCACGATCGAGAAGACCCGCCCGATCGACCTGAAGCTGGCAGCGCAGTTCGCGGAAATGACGGTTCCCGATTTCATTGCACTGAACCCGGCGCACAACCGCCCGGTGATCGCCGCGAGCCGCAACAACCGGATCAAGCTGCCGGCCGACCGGCTCGACGCGTTCATGGAGGCGGTCGAACGCCACGGAAACGAAAGCCGTGCTTTCGCCACCTGGCAGCCGCACACGCTGAAACCCGGCGAAACGCTCGAGTCGATTGCGGTGCGCGGCGGCATCGCCGTGGCCGAACTGCGCGATGCGAACGATCTGCGCGCGGGCCAGGTCATCCTTCCGGGCACCCGCATTCTCGCGCCGCAGCGAAGCGTCGACGACGAAAGCGGCGTCGAGGATTTCGAAGGGCCGCGGGTCTACGAACGCATCGAGAGACCGGCGGCCTGGCATCGTGTGAAGAAGCGCGACACGCTGGTGTCGATCGCGCGGCGCTACGGTACGACCGTCGCGAACCTGCGCAAATGGAACGGTGTCGGCAAGGGCGTTGCCGCCGGCACGCTGCTGAAGGTGCGGCAGGCCGTTTCGCAGACGGTCCTGACCACCGAGAACGGCGACCGGCGCATCGTGCGACGCGACGACGAGCCGCGCATCGTGCGCGCTGTGCTGCGCCGGGAAGAGGCGCCCCAGGCACAGGCCGACGACGGCGCGCGGGCACCCCGCGCGCGCCCGACGACGAAACGCGCGTCGAAGGCGTCCGGCAACGCAGTCTCTTCCGCGAAACGCGCGCCCGCGAAACGCGCCACTGCCTCGCCGTCGGTGCGCGCCGCGGCAGCCGCCAAACGTTCGAACGAACGCAGCAAGGCGCTGCGCGCAGGCGACCGCGGCACGCAGTCGAAGCGCGTCGACAAACGCACCTGAGGTTCAGTCGATCGCGGGCGCCGACGCGCTCAGGAGTTCCTTCGTGTACGGCTCGCGCGGAGCGGCGAACAGCGACTCGGTGCTGCCCGTTTCGACGATGCGTCCGTCCTTCATCACGATCACGCGGTGCGCCATCGCGCGGATGACCGCGAGGTCGTGCGTGATGAAGACATAGGCCATGGCGTGCTTGCGCTGCAGCGATGCGAGCAGTTTCAACACCTGCTGCTGCACCGAGACGTCCAACGCCGACGTCGGCTCGTCGAGCACCATCAGCGCCGGCCGCAGGATCGCCGCGCGGGCGATCGAGATGCGCTGGCGCTGACCGCCCGAGAATTCGTGCGGATAGCGGTGCAGCGCCGAGGCATCGAGCCCGACCTCCTCGAGCATCGCGACGACTGCGTCGCGGCGTTCCGGCGCGTTCAGTTCCGGCCTGTGCAGCGCCAGGCCTTCCTCGACGATCTGCCGGACGGTCCGGCGCGGCGACAGCGAGTGGAACGGATCCTGGAACACGATCTGCATGTGGCGGCGCCGCGGTCGCAGCGCGCGCTGGCCGAGCGTGTCGATGCGCGTTTCGTCGAAGACGATCTTCCCGCGGGTCTCGCCCTGCGCGAGCCGCAGCAGCGTCAATCCGAGCGTGCTCTTGCCCGAACCCGACTCGCCGACGATTCCCAGCGTCCGGCCGCGCGCGACCTGCAGGTCGACGTCGCGCACCGCGGGAAAGCGCGCCTTGCGGAACCAGCCGTGGCGGATCAGGAAGTCGCAACGCACGTTGCGCGCCTCGAGCAGGACCGGTGCGTCCGCGGAAGCTTCGACGACCGTCGAACGCCGCGGCCGGCTGTCGATCAGCATCCGCGTGTAGGCATGTCGGGGCGCCGAGAACAGCGTCGCGGCCGGCGCCTGTTCGACGAGCCGGCCGTCCTTCATGACCGCGACCCGGTCTGCAAAGGAACGCACCAGCGGGAGGTCGTGCGTGATCAGCAACAGCGCCATTCCCAGCTCGCGCTGCAACTCGTCGAGCAGCGCCACGATCTGTCGCTGGATCGTCACGTCGAGCGCCGTCGTCGGCTCGTCGGCGATCAACAGCCTGGGGTTGCACGCCAGCGCCATCGCGATCATCACGCGCTGGCGCTGCCCGCCGGAGAGCTGGTGCGGGTAGCTGGCGAATCGGCGCTTCGCCTCGGGCACGCGCGTGCGTTCGAGCAACTCGATCGCGCGTTGCACCGCCTGTGCGCGCGAGACGCCTTCGTGATGCTCGATCGTCTCGCAGATCTGGTCGCCGACCGGATAGAGCGGATTTAGCGCACTCATCGGCTCCTGGAAGATCATCGCGATCTCGCGCCCGCGCACGCCGCGCAGCTCGCGTTCGCTGCAGGCCAGCAGGTCGCGTCCGTCGAACGACACGCTGCCGCCGTAGCGCGCATCGGAATCGAGCCGCAGCACGGCCAGCGCGGTCACCGTCTTGCCCGAGCCCGATTCGCCGACCAGCGCGAGCTTCTCCCCGCGCGCGACGTCGAAGTCGATGCCGTCGACGACGCGCGCCGCGCCGCTGGCGGTCGCGAAGTCGACGGTCAGCCCGCGTACCGAGAGCAGCGGTGCCGGCGCCACTCAGCCCTTCCTCGTGTCGAGCGCGTCGCGCAGCGCCTCGCCGATGAAGATCAGCAGCATCAGCGTTCCGACGAGCACGACGAAGGTGCCCAGCGAGATCCACCAGGCGTCGAGGTTCGCCTTGCCCTGCGCGAGCAGTTCGCCCAGGCTCGGCGTCGACTGAGGCACGCCGAGACCGAGGAAATCGAGACTCGTCAGCGCAACGATCGCGGCACTCATCCGGAACGGCAGGAACGCGATCACCGGAGTCAGCGAGTTCGGCAGGACGTGCCTGCGGATGATCTGCAGGTTCGACAGCCCCAGCGCACGCGCGGCGGTCACGTACTCGAGCTGGCGGTTGCGCAGGAACTCGGCGCGGACGTAGTCCGACAGCCCGATCCACCCGAAGAGCGACAGGATCGCGAGCAGGATCCAGATGTTCGGCTCGAACATCGAGGCGAGGATGAGCAGCAGGTAGAGCTCGGGAATCGATCCCCAGACCTCGACCAGCCGCTGCAACGCAAGGTCGGTGCGTCCGCCGAAATAGCCCTGCAGCGCACCGGCCACGATTCCGGCGAGCACGCCGATCGCGGTCAGCGCGAACCCGAACAGCACCGAGATGCGGAAGCCATAGAGCAGCCGCGCGAGCACGTCGCGCCCGCGATCGTCGGTGCCGAGCAGGTTCTCGCGCGACGGCGGAGCCGGGTTCGGGCTCGCCGCGAAGTAGTTGATCGTGTCGAAGCGATAGCGGTTCGGCGGGAACAGCGCCCAGTTGCCGTCGCTGCTCAGGCGCTGCTCGATGAACGGATCGAGATAGTCGGTGGCAGTGCGGAAGTCGCCGCCGAAGGTTGTCTCCGGGTACGTGCGGAACAGCGGGAAATACAGCTCGCCCTCGTAGTGCACGACGATCGGCCGATCGTTCGAGAGCACCTCGGCAACGAGGCTCAGGCCGAAGATCGCGAGGAAGATCCACAGGCTCCAGTAGCCGCGCCGGTTCGCACGAAAGCGCAGCCACGCGCGCCTGCGCGGCGACAACGACGCGCGCGGCGGCCGCAGCATGCCGGGTGCGTCGCCGGCAAGCGCCGCGTTCGAGCTCATCGAGCGCTCGCGCGCATCATCCGGCGCTCGCGCCGAACTTCACGCGCGGGTCGACCCAGGTGTACGCGAGATCGGTCAGCAGCTTCGCCACCAGGCCGAGCAGCGAGAACACGTACAGCGTGCCGAGCACGACCGGATAGTCGCGGCGGATGACGGCCTCGTACGAGAGCAGCCCCAAGCCATCGAGCGAGAAGATCGTCTCGATCAGCAGCGAGCCGGTGAAGAACGCGCCGATGAACGCGGCGGGGAAGGCCGTAACCAGCGGGATGAGCGCGTTGCGAAACACGTGCTTGTAGAACACGCGCCGCTCGGAGAGCCCTTTCGCACGTGCGGTCAGCACGTACTGCTTGCGGATCTCCTCGAGGAAGGTGTTCTTCGTGAGCATCGTCGTCACCGCGAAGCTGCCGACGACCAGGCAGGTGAGCGGCATAGCGAGGTGCCAGAAGTAGTCGAGCACCTTGCCGACGAGGCTCAGGTCGGAGAAGTCGTCGGAGGTCAGGCCGCGCAGCGGGAAGATCTGCAGGAACGTCCCGCCGCCGAACAGCACCAGCAGGACGACGCCGAGGACGAAACCCGGGATGGCGTAGCCGACGAGGATCGCCACCGACGTCCACAGGTCGAAGCGGCTGCCGTGGCGCACCGCCTTGGCGATGCCCAGCGGTATCGACACCGCGTAGACGAGCAGGAAGCTCCACACGCCGAGGCTGGCCGACACCGGCAGCTTCTCGACGATCAGTTCCCAGACGCCCTTGTGGTACCCGTAGCTCGTTCCGAGATCGAACACGGCGTAGCGACGCAGCATGTCGAAGAACCGTTCGTGCGCGGGACGGTCGAATCCGTACATGCGCCGGATTTCCTCGATCTGCTGCGGATCGACGCCCTGCGCGCCGCGGTACCCTCCTCCGGTGGCCGCGACCTCGCCACCGAACCCGCCGCCGCGCAATTCGCGGACGAGCTGCTCGACCGGCCCCCCCGGGACGAACTGGATGATCACGAACGACACGACGAGAATGCCGATCAGCGTCGGGACCATCAGCAGCAGCCGCTTGACGACGTAGGCGAGCATCAGCGCCGGTGCCACCAGGTCTTCAGCGCCCACGGCTCGGCCGCGTAGTACAGCGGCAGCGTCTGCGGGTGCGCGAGCGTGTTGCGATACGCGACACGATGCGTCGGCGCGTAGAAGTGCGGCACCAGGTACCAGCCGTTGCGCAGCAGCCGATCGAGCACGCGCGCGGCAACGACGAGCTGCTCGCGCGTTCGACTCTGCAGCAGGCGCTGGACGATCGCGTCGATCACCGGATCGTGGATCCCGGCGAGGTTGTCCGAACCGCTTTCGTTCGCCGACGCCGAGGTGAACCGTTCGATCAGTTCGTTCCCCGGCGTCGGGCTCGCTCCGTACAGCATCACCGCGACGTCGAAATCGAATCCGTCCATGCGTTTCTGGTACAGCGCGGGATCGGTGACGCGAAGGCGCGCGGCGATTCCGAGTTTCTCCAGATTGCGCGCCCACGGCACCGCGACCCGCTCGATTCCGCGCGAGTAGCTGAGGATTTCGAAGTCGAATTCCTCGCCGCGCGCGTTGCGCAGCACGCCATCGTCGTCGACCCTCCATCCCGCCGCATCGAGCAGCGACAACGCCTCGCGCAGGTTCGCGCGCAGGCTCGCCGGCGGGTCGGTCGACGGCGGCATGGGCGCCGGCCCGAAGACCGCGGGGTCGAGCTGCGCGCGAAACGGCTCGAGCAGCGCGAGTTCCTCCGGCGACGGCACGCCCTGCGCTTCCATGTCGCTGTTGGTGAAGTAGCTCGGGCTGCGAACGTACTGCCCGTAGAAGATCTGCCGGTTCATCCATTCGAAGTCCATCGCCAGCGCGAGCGCGCGGCGCACGCGAACGTCGACGAACCTCGAGCGCCTCGTGTTGATCACGAAGCCCTGCATTCCGGCCGAGTTCGAATGGCGGAACTCCTCCTTGACGATGCTGCCCGATTCGTAATGCCGGCCGGTGTGCCCGCGCGCCCAGTTGCGCGCCGAGTTCTCGGCGACCCAGTCGAACTCGCCGGCCTTGAATCCCTCGAGTCGCGCCGTCTCGTCCTTGAAGTACTTGTAGACGACGCGGTCGAAGTTGAACATGCCGCGGCGCACGT
>CAYZYC010000008.1:0-13114 GCA_964481165.1 uncultured Limnobacter sp.
CGATCGTAGTGTGAACAGGCCCATTAGAGGGGAGGCTCTATCGCTCGCGCCTAGAATCGACAGATGACCTCGCGACGCAGCTTCCTGAAGCTCGGACTCGTCGGCGGCGCGCTGCTCGGCGCCGCCGGTGCGGCTTCGTGGTTCGTCGGTCGCGATCCGGTCGACGATCGGCGCGAGGTGCTCGCCGCAGCGATCGGCGCCATGCTCGACGGCGCGTTGCCCGCGCAGCCCCCCGCCCGGGAGACGGCGATCGCAACCACGCTGTCCGAAGTCGAGATCGCGATCGCCGGGCTGCCGCCCGCAACGCAGGCCGAGCTCGCGCAGCTGTTCGCGCTCGCGGCCGCCGCGCCTTCGCGTTTCGTGCTCACCGGACTCACGAACTCGTGGAGCGACGCGTCGCCGGCCGAGGTCGCCGACGTGCTGCAGCGATGGCGCACGCACCGCCTGGCGCTGCTGCAAAGCGCCTATCACGGCCTGCACGACCTGATCCTCGGCACCTGGTACGCGGCCGAAACGCACTGGGAAGCGATCGGCTATCCCGGTCCGCCGCGATTGTGAACGGCGAACGACTGCCCGGAACGCTGCAATGAGCCTCTTTCCCGATCCGATCGCCGACGGCCTCGCCCGCGGGTGGAAGGTGCTCGACGCCAATGGCGCCAGCGTCCCCGAGGACGCGAGCTTCGACGTCGTCGTCATCGGCACCGGTGCCGGCGGCGGCGTCAGCGCCGAGATCCTCTGCCGCGCCGGCCTCGACGTGCTGATGGTCGAGGAAGGTCCGCTGAAGAGCTCGCGCGACTTCCGGATGCGCGAAGCCGATGCCTACCCGCAGCTCTACCAGGAATCGGCGGCGCGCAAGACGAAGGACAAGGCGATCAACATCCTGCAGGGTCGCTGCGTCGGCGGATCGACGACGGTGAACTGGACGTCGAGCTTCCGCACGCCGGCGCCGACGCTGGCGTGGTGGCGCGAACGCTACGGACTCGACGCCTTCACCGTGGAGTCGATGGCGCCGTGGTTCTCGTGGGTCGAGGAACGGCTGTCGATCGGTCCGTGGGAGACCTCGCCGAACGAGAACAACGAACTGCTGCGTCGCGGCGCGCAACGCCTCGGCATCGAAGCTGCGGCGATCCGGCGCAACGTGCGCGGCTGCCTCGACCTCGGCTACTGCGGCGTGGGATGTCCGACCAACGCCAAGCAGTCGATGCTGGTCACGACGATTCCGCAGGCGCTCGATTCGGGCGCGACGCTGTACGCGGGCGCGCGCGCGGCACGCTTCGAGATCGCCGACGGACGCGTGCAGTCGCTGGAAGTCGCCTGGCTCGACGCACAGGGGCTTCGGCCGAGCGGGCGGCGCACCCGGGTCCGCGCGAAGCACTTCGTGATCGCCGGCGGCGCGATCAACTCGCCGGCGCTGCTGCTGCGTTCGCAGGCGCCCGATCCGCACGACCTGCTCGGATCGCGCACGTTCCTGCACCCGACGGTGGTCTGCGCCGCAACCTTCGCCGAGACGGTCGCGGGCTATCGTGGCGCGCCGCAAACCGTCTACAGCGACTGGTTCCTCGAAACGCAGCCGATCGACGGGCCGATCGGCTACAAGCTCGAAGCGCCCCCGATTCATCCGGTGCTGTTCTCGACGACGCTGCAGGGCTTCGGCACGGGGCACGCCGAGCGCATGGGCGATTTCGCGCACACGCACGCGCTGATCGCGCTGCTGCGCGACGGATTCCACGAGGACGCCTCCGGCGGACGCGTCGAGCTGCGCGGCGACGGCTCGCCGGCCCTCGACTATCCGCTGAGCGCGTTCGTCTTCGACGGCGTCCGGCGTGCGCTGCTCTCGATGGCCGAGATCCAGTTCGCGGCCGGCGCGCAGGCCGTGTATCCGGTGCACGAACGCGCGCGCGGCTACGCGACCTGGTCCGATGCGCGCCGCGCGATCGACACGCTTGCGTACGAACCGCTGCTTACGCGCATCGTTTCGGCACACGTGATGGGAGGATGCGCGTTCGCCGCCGACGAACGGCGCGGCGTCGTCGACCCCGAGGGTCGCCACTGGCAGCTGGCGAACGTGTCGGTACACGACGGATCGCTGTTCCCGACTTCGGTGGGAGCGAATCCGCAGTTGTCGATCTACGCTTTCGCCGCGCGGCTGACGAGCGCTCTCGTGCAGCGGCTCACCGGACGCGCGCCGCAGGGACTGCCGTCTACAGGCGAAACCGGGGCGTCGGCACGCGCTCGCACGGTTGCCGCGGGTCTTCGATCCGAAGCGCCGGTCCCGGCCGCGCGATGATGCGCCGACTGCTCGGCGTGCTGGTGACGGCGGTGATCGTCGGCGTCATCGGGCTTGCCGCGTGGTTGCACGGCACGCACGACTGGCATCCGCTGGCCGCGCTGGCGGCCGCGGCGTCGGTCCCGGTGCTCGTCGACGCGGCGGTGCTCGGGATCCAGTTCACGAGCGGCGCGTGGTTCCGTCGCCGCGACGGCCCGGAATCGCGGTACCCGGTTTCCGCCAGCATCCGGGCGTGGGCGGGCGAAGTCTTCTCGTCGCTGCGGACCTTCTTCTATGCGCAGATCCGATACCACGACTGGGAGATCACGAGCGACGCGCAAGCATCGCGCACGAGCGGCACCGAATCGCGGCCGATCCCGGTGCTGCTCGTGCACGGCTACTTCTGCAATCGCGGAATCTGGCATCCGTTCGCGCGATGGCTCGCCGCGCGCGGGCATCCGGTCGATTCGGTGAACCTCGAGCCGGTCTTCGGCTCGATCGACGACTTTGCGCCGATCGTCGCGCAGGGCGTGCGTCGCCTTCGCGAGCGAAGCGGCACGTCGCGGGTCGCGATCGTCGGGCACAGCATGGGCGGGCTCGTCGTGCGCGCATACCTGGCCCGGTACGGAAGCGATGCGGTGTGTTCGGTCGTCACGCTGGGCTCGCCGCACGGCGGAACCTGGATCGCGCACTTCGGCCTCGGCCGCAACGCCGCCCAGATGCGGCCCGGCAGTGCGTGGCTGCGCGAACTCGAGGCGAGCGAGGTCGACAACGGGACTGCGGCGAGCGTGCCGTTCACCACGATCGTCACGGTGCACGACAACATGGTCATGCCGCTGGCGCTGCACACGCTCGCGGGAGCATCGATGCGCACGATCGCCGCACGCGGGCACGTTACGCTCGCCTACGACCGCGAAGTGTGGCGACTCGCGGCGGAAGCGATCGACGTCGCGTGCGCGCGTCCCGGCGAAAGCGACGACCGCGCAACGCGATCGGCGCCGGCAGCCGGGAGCCCGGCGATCAGAGGTGAATCCCCCGCATGAGTTGCTGCAGCGCGAGCTGATCCCGATCGAGCTGCGGATCCCTTGCGGCAGCGTCCTTTCCGCCGACCGCCGCCTTCGAGTCGGGAAACATCCGGAACACGGTGTTCATCGTGATCTGCATGATCTTCGGCATCAACGCGTGCAGCACCTGGCCTGCGATCCCCAGTCGCGTCGCGATGCGCACCGGACGGTAGACGATCGCCTGCGTCACCAGGTCGGCGGCCTCCTCGGGAGAGAGCACCGGTACGCTGCGATACAGGCCGGTCGGCGCGATCATCGGCGTGCGCACCAGCGGCATGTTGATCGTCGTGAACGTGATGCCGACGTCGGCGAATTCGCTCGCCGCGCACCGGGCCCAGGCATCGAGCGCGGCTTTCGAAGCGACGTACGCCGAGAACCGCGGCGCGTTGGTCAGCACGCCGATCGAGCTGATGTTGACGATATGGCCGCGGCGGCGCTCGATCATCGACGGCAGCAGGCCCATCGTCAGCCGCACTGCGCCGAAGTAGTTCAGCTGCATCGTGCGCTCGACGTCGTGGAAGCGCTCGAACGTCGCCTCGATACCGCGGCGGATCGAGCGCCCGGCGTTGTTCACCAGCACGTCTGCGCCGCCGTAGGTCTCGTTGATCCAGTCGGCCATGCGGGCGCATTCGTCGGCATCGGCGAGGTCGGCCGCGAACGTGACCAGCCGGTGGCCGTCGCCCTCGACGAGCCGCTGCGCCTCGTCGAGCTTCTCGCGGTCGCGCCCGCAGACGATCGTCGTCGCGCCGGCGGCGGCGATGCGCCGCGCGCTCGCCAGTCCGATTCCCGACGAACCGCCGGTGATCACGACGACCTTTCCCGCGACCTGCCCGCGCAGCGTGCGGTCGATGCGCAGGTCCGGGTCCAGGTGGCGCTCCCAGTAGTCCCAGAGCCGCCACGCATAGTCCTCGAGCCTCGGACATTCGATGCCGCTTCCCTGCAGCGCCGCCTGTGCCGCGCGGGAATCGAAGCGCGTCGGATAGTTGACGAACTGCAGGATGTCGGACGGCAGTCCGAGATCCTGCATCACCGCGTCGCGGATCCGCCGCACCGGGGTGAGCGCAAGCATGCCGCGGCGGATGCTGCGGGGAATCATCCCGATCAGTGCCGCGTTGATCCGCAACGACATCTGCGGCGCGTGCGCGGCCTTTGCGAAGGTGTTCAGCGTGTCGCCCACGCGCATCGGCTCCGGGTCGACGAGATGGAAACACCCCCCGTCGAGTCGGCGGGCATGCGCGATGTGGTCCATCGCATCGACGACGTAGTCGACCGGGACCAGGTTGATGCGGCCGCCCTCGATGCCGACGATCGGCACCCACTGCGGAATCGCCTGCCGGATCCGCTGCAGCGGCTTGAAGAAATAGTACGGACCGTCGACCTTGTCCATCTCGCCGGTGCGCGAATCGCCGACGACCAGCGCGGGCCGATAGATGCGGATCGGAACCGTTGCCTCGCGCCGCACGATGGCTTCCGATTCGTGCTTCGTCGCGAAGTACGGGTGCTCGAGGTTTTCGGCTTCCTCGAACATGTCCTCGCGGAACACGCCTTCGTAGAGACCGGCGGCGGCGATCGACGAGACGTGGTGCAGGCACCCGGCGCGGATCGCATTGGCGAACGCGACGACGTTTCGCGTTCCCTCGACGTTGACCGCGACCTGCTTCTGCGCGTCGGCCTCCAGGTCGTAGATCGCGGCCAGGTGGAACAGGTGGCGCACCTTCCCTTCGAGCCGCCTGCGATCGTCCTCGCCGATTCCCAGCCCCGGCGCCGCGATGTCGCCGACGATCGGCATCGCACGGCGGCGATCGACGCCCCAGTACGCGTACAGCGGATCGAGCCGCTCGGGCGATGCATCGCGGACCAGGAAGTGCACCACCGAACCCCTGCGTTCGAAAATGCGGCGTACGAGGCGACGGCCGATGAAGCCCGAAGCGCCGGTAATGAAGTACTGCATGGGTCTCGCCCCTCCCCTCGATGTGCGTGCACGCGGAAATCGCGCCGATCATTGCATCGCCTTCTTCGCGGAGCAAGCCGTCGCGCGCTTTAGTGTTCCTGCTCTAGGCGCGTACCCTAGACTGCGGTCGTTGCACCGTACGCACCCTCATCCTGCAGGAGAAACGCCGTGGCGAAGAAACTGAAGGCGATGGCCGAGAGCAAACAGGGCAAGACCGACCTGAACCAGCTTGCTTCGGCGATCCGCGATTCCGCACAACAGATCTGGCTGGCCGGACTCGGCGCCTTCTCGAAGGCGCAGGACGAAGGCGGCAAGGTGTTCGAGTCGCTCGTCAAGGAAGGCCTGAGCATCCAGCGGCGCACGCGCGCCGCGACCGAGGAGAAGCTCGGCGAGGTGACCGGCAAGATGAGCAAGGCGGCCGGCGGCATCACCAAGCAGGCGACGCAGTCGTGGGACAAGCTCGAACAGGTGTTCGAAGACCGTGTCGCGCGCGCGTTGACGCGACTCGGCGTTCCGACGAGCCGCGATGTCGCCGAACTCGTCGCCCGCATCGACTCGCTGAACGACAGCGTGCATTCGCTCGACGGCAAGGCGCCCCGCAAGCCGGCAGCCAAGCGCGCGCCCCGCGCCACCGCGAAGAAGGCGGCAGCACCGGCGAAGACGGCAACGCGCCGCCGCGCTGCGAAAGCCGCGTCCTGACGCAGCGCGGTCCGGGCGCTCGCTGAAAGATGCCCGTTGCACGAACCGCCGGCCGCCGGCCCGGGCACGTCGGCCTTGCGCTGGCCGGCGGCGGGTTCCTCGGCGCCGCGTACGAACTCGGCGCGCTGTGTGCGCTTTCCGAGTCCGTCGAGGGGCTGCACCTGGCGCAGCTGGACTCGTACGTCGGCGTCAGCGCCGGCGCGTTCATCGCGGCGGGGCTGGTGAACGGGCTGTCGGCGCACCGGATGATGCACATGTTCATCGAGGGCGACGACGCCGAAGCCGCCTTCGAACCGTCGCAACTGCTGCGACCCGCGCTGCACGAATGGAAGACCGTGCTGCGGCGCGCGCCCCGCGGCGCGCTCGGCGCGCTGCGCGCCGCGCTCGACGGCGACCTGCTGGCCCCGCGTGCCGCCGCCTGGCGCGCACTCGAACGCAGCCTGCAGCTGCTGCCCAACGGTCTCGTCGACGCGGCTCCGGCCGAACAGCGCCTGGCGCAGCTGTTCTCGCGCAAGGGCCGCACGAACGACTTCCGCGCAACGGCCGCGCCGTTGCGCATCGTCGCCACCGACATCGATTCGGGAAAACCGGTCGCCTTCGGCTCTGCCGGTCATGACCACGTACCGATCTCGCGCGCCGCGATCGCTTCGTGCGCGGTTCCGGGGCTGTTCGCGCCGGTGCGCATCGGCGGCAGGCGCTACCTGGACGGTGCGCTGAACAAGACGCTGCACGCCTCGCTCGCGCTCGATGCCGGCGCCGACCTGGTGCTCTGCGTGAATCCGCTCGTTCCCTTCGACGGCGCCGGAACCGGAGGCCGCCGCGTCTCGCGTTCGGGAATCAGCACGGTGCTCGCACAGACGATCCGCACGACGATCCGCTCGCGCATGAGCGTGGGGCTCGAGAAGTATCGCGCGACGCATCCGCACGCCGACATCGTGCTGTTCGAGCCGCGCCGCGACGACGCCGAGATCTTCTTCACGAACATCTTCAGCGTGGCGAGCCGCAGGCGACTGTGCGAACACGCGTACCGAAGCACGCGCGCCGACCTGCTCGCGCGCCGCGACGAGCTCGATCGTGTGTTTCGCCGGCACGGGCTGCGCATCGACGAGGCCGTGTTGCGCCACGATGCACCGCGCCTGGTACGCGAAGCGCCGGTGCCGGCGGTCGGTCGCAGCACGAGCGCGTCGGTGGCGCTTCGACGCCTCGAGCACGCGCTCGACGACCTCGAGCGGGCGCTGACGATCGCCGCAGCGCGCGGGTAAGATGTGGGGATGCCGCGCAAACCGCCGCGACGCACCCGTGAGCGAATCCTCGACGCATCGCTGCGCCTGTTCAACGACATCGGCGAACCGAACGTAACGACCAGCGCGATCGCCGGGGAAATGAACATCAGCCCCGGCAACCTCTACTACCACTTCCGCAACAAGGACGACATCGTCAACGCGCTGTTCGAGGAGTTCGAGCGCGAGATCGATCCGATCCTCGACTCGCCGTCGCAACGCGACATCCGGGTCGACGACGCGTGGCTGCTGCTGCACCTGCTGTTCGAGGCGATCTGGCGCCACCGCTTCGTCTACCGCGACCTCAACGACCTGCTCTCGCGCAACCGCCGGCTGGAAATGCGTTTTCGCACGATCGTCGAGCGCAAGATCCGCGCCGCACAGGCGCTGTGCCGTTCGCTGATCGGCGTGCAGTCTTCGAAGGCGAGCGACGACGACATCCGCACGCTGGCGACGAACATGGTCGTAGTCACGACCTACTGGCTGTCGTTCGAGTACATCGGCCACGCCCGCCGCTTCGGCGAGCCCGACTACCAGAACGCGGCGATGGCGCGCGGCGCCCATCAGGTCCTGTCGCTGGTCGCACCGTGGCTGGCCGACGACGACCGCGCGCTGTTCGAACGGCTGTCGAACGAATACCTACGGTGAAGGAGCCGCGCATGGCCAGGTGGACCGCTTTCCCGCATTCCGATCCGCGCTACGAGTACACGCCGGCGACGCTGAAGAAGCACTGGGCGCGACTGCACCGCGGCGATTGCGAGCCGTTCCCGAAGGACGCTGCGGTCGTCGCCGCGTGGATCGACTACCACGCCGGCCGCTTCGGGGCGGCGATCGAAGGCGGGATCGCCGCGGGGCCGGCCGGAACCTGCGTCGCGAACAAGGCGGCTTGCGTGTATGCCGGGTACCTCGAGAAGTCCGAACGGCGCAAGGGCGAGTTGTTGCAGCAGGCCGGCGCGCGCGCCGAAGCGCAGCAGTCGGCCGAGCCGAAGAACGCCAACGCGTTCTACCTGTACGGCTTCGCCACGGGCCGCTATTCGCAGACGATCTCGGTCACGAAAGCGCTCGCGCAGGGACTGGGTACCCGGGTCCGCGACGCGCTGACGCGCGCGATCGCACTGCAGCCGAAGCATGCCGACGCGCACATCGCGCTCGGCGCGTTCCACGCCGAGGTCATCGACAAGGTCGGTGCGCTGATCGGCGGGATGACCTACGGGGCGAAGCGCGACGAGGGATTGCGGCTGTTCCGCAAGGCGCTCGAACTGAATCCCGACTCGGCGATCGCGCGGATCGAGTACGCCAACGCGATGGTGATGCTCGACGGCAAGAAGGCGCTGAAGGAGGCCGAGGCGTTGTACGCGCAGGCGGCCGAATGCGAAGCGATGGATGCGATGGAGCGGCTGGACATCGAACTCGCGCGCAGCGAGCTCGAATGAAGCCATAGTCCACAGTCTGACGACGACCTTCTCGCCGGAGACCCTCGCGCGGATGCAATAGGCATTGCTTACTCTTCATTGTCGGTCCTCGTTGTACTGCTGGCACTCGTAGAAGATCCGCGCGGTGCATCGCCGGCAGATCGCCGGATCGAGCCGGGAGAAGACATCGGCGATCGCGACGTGTTTCGTCGCATAGATGCGGTCGCGACCGATTCGCTGCATCGCGCCGGACCGCTCGAGAAACGCCTCGACCTGCGGGCGAAGCCCGTGCAGGTACAGCGCGCCCCCGGCCTCCCTGCGGCGCGCAGCTTCGGCGACCAGCAGATCGGCCCCGGCGACGTCGATGAAGTTGACGTTGCGCATCAGCAGCACCAGGTGCTTCTGCGCGGGAACGAACTCGCGCAAGGTCTCGAAGTGCGCGGCGACGTGGTCGACGGCGCCGAAATAGATCGATCCTTCGACGCTGAGCAGTTTCGCCTGCGGGCACTCGCGGCGCTGCGGATCGACCGGCACGAAAGTGCGTTCGCGCACCAGCGCATCGGGAACGAGACTGCGCATCGTCGGGCGCGACGTACGGCTCAGGTACAGCACCAGAGCTGCCGCGACTCCGATCAGCACGGCGACCTCCAGGCGCATCAGCAGCGTCGCGACCAGGGTCGCAACCAGCACGCCGCCTTCGGGACGGCTCGTGCGCCAGGTCGCGCGGATCCGTGCCGAGTCGATCAGCGCCGCGCCGGCGAGGCACAGCACGCCCGCGACCGCAGCGCGCGGAAGCCACGCGACGAGCGGCGCAAAGACGAGCACGATCACGGCGAGCAGCAGCGCCGTGAAGACCGCGGCCATCGGCGTCACGGCGCCGGCATCGAGGTTCTGGCCCGAGCGGTTCACCGAGGCGCCCACCGGAAATCCCGAGAACAACCCCGCGGAAAGGTTGGCGAGCCCCTGTCCGACGAACTCGCGGTTGCCGTCGATGCGCTGCCCGGTGCGCAGCGCGATCGCCTTCGCGATCGAGATCGACTGCGTCAGCGAAACGATCGCGACCGCAACCGCGACTCCGCTCAACTGTCCCAGCGTGCCGGGGTCGAGGCTCGGAAACGAGAACGGCGGCAGGCTGCGCGGGATCGCATCGAGCATCGCGATTCCGGTTCTCTCGGCACCGAATGCGAGATTCGCAAGATGCGCGGCAGCGACACCGGCGAGCAGCGCGACGACGATGTTCGGCGAACCCGGTCGCCAGCGGCGCATGGCCCATCCGGAGAAGATCGTGATCGCCGCAACCAGCAGCACCGCGGGCCGGATCCGGTCGAGGTTCGACAACACGTTCCACGACGTTGCGATCGACGACTCGTCGCGAGGCACTTCGATGCCGGTGAGCGCGCCGAGCTGGCTCAGCAGGATCAACACGCCCGCACCGGCGGTGAAACCGACCAGCACCGGCTGCGAGACGAAGTTGACCACCAACCCCAGCCGAAGGACGCCGAGCGCCAGCATGAACACGCCGCTGACGAAGGCGAGCGTCGCGGCGAGCCGCACGTATTCGGCCGACCCCGGGGCGGCGAGCGGCACGAGCGCGGCGAAAGTCATCAGCGACAGCGCGTTCGTCGGTCCGGTGACCGCATGCAGCGAAGAACCGAACAGCGCCGCGACGATCGCCGGCACGATCGCGCAGTACAGCCCGTATTCCGCGGGCACTCCGGCAAGCGTCGCGAACGCGACGGCCTGCGGCAGCGCGACCAGCGCACCGACCAGTCCGGCCGTGGCATCGACACGCAGCGTCGAACGGTCGACGCGCGGCCACCAGCGCACGAACGCGGTCATGCGCGACGAACGCCGCCTTGCCGTCATCTTCGAGCGGCCGCGGCGTCGGCGTCGGCGTCGGTGGCGGCGTGCGCCAGCCGTGCGAGTCGCGTCGCGAGCCGGCCGCGTCGTCGCGTTCGGGTGCGAGCCGCTTCCTCGACGGTGTCGGCCGACGACCAGATGGAAAGTCGGCTGCGCGCCCGCGTGATTCCCGTGTAGAGGAGTTCGCGCGTGTTCAGCGGATGCGCGTGCGGCCCCGGCACGAGGGCCACCGAATCGAACTCCGAACCCTGCGACTTGTGCACGGTGATGCACCACGCGTCTTCGCACGCCGGCATCTGCCGAACGGCGAACAGCCGGACGTCGGCAGAGCCCTCGAACGCGACGACGAGCTCGTCGATACCGCCGTCGGTGCCGCCGCCGGTTCCACGATCGGGCCGCGGCAGGCACACGCCGACGTCTCCGTTGAACAGGCCGAGCGCCGGTTCGTTGCGGGTCACCATCACGAGGCGCCCGACGTACCAGTGCGCCGCGGCGGCTGCCGGATCGACGGCGCGGTCTTTGCTCGCGGCCACCGCCGGCCGCTCGAGCGCCGCCCGACGCACGTGGGCGGCGATCGCGCGGTTCAACGCGACGCTTCCCAGCGGGCCGTCGCGCATCGCGCAGAGCACGCGGTGGCGATCGCAGGCCGCGAGCACCAGGCGCGCGGGCGCTGCGGCGTCGATCGCTTCTCGAACCTCCCGCAAGGCGCCGAGCGCCTGCGAGACGATCGCCGACGGATCGGCCGGCGTCGGTTCGATGCCCGTCGGCCAGTCGATCGACGCCCGCCCGGCGTCGGCAAAATCGCGCACGCGGGCCGAGAGCGTGACGATGTGCGGCGCCTCCCGTTGCCGGTAGTTTCGCTGCAGCGCGACCACCGCTTCGCCGCCGGTCGAACACAGGTCGGCGAACACCGCGCCCGCTTCCACCGACGCGAGCTGGTCGCGGTCGCCGGCGAGCACGAGCCGGGTCTTCGGTCCCATCGACGCAACGAGCGCCGCTGCGAGTTCGATGTCGAGCATCGACGCTTCGTCGACGAGGACGAGATCGTGGTCGAGCTGCGCGCCCGATCGCGACACGCCGTCGGCGCGCGCACCGAGCAGCCGGTGCACGGTCATTCCCGCGGAGGGCAGGCGCGCACGCAGCTCGCCCGGGGAATCCAGGCGCCCGAGCTGCGCCGACAGCGACTGCGCGAGGCGCGCCGACGCCTTTCCGGTGGGCGCAGCGAACACGACCCGCGCATCGGGCGCGAGGCGCGCATAGGCAACGAGCAGGCGCGCCAGCGTCGTCGTCTTTCCCGTGCCGGGTCCGCCCGACAGGATCGTGAGGCGATGGCCGAATGCGCGGCGCAGCGCGCGCTGCTGCGGATCCTGCGCGTCGGTTCGCCCGAACGCGGCGGCAATCGCCGAATCGATCGCTTCGTCGGTCGCGAGGGCCTGTGGAGCGTCGAGGGCCGCGATCGAACGTGCCAGCGTGCACTCGGCACGCCACAACCGGTACAGGTACAGCGCTTCCAGGTCGACGACGAGCGGGCGCGGCTGCGCATCCTGCGCGCCGCCGACGACCGGGCTCGCCAGCAGGCTCGTTCGTGCCCCCGGGTCGGGAACGTCGACGCAGACATGACCCGAGCCGGACTCGCGCCAGGCGCGCTGCGCCCACGCGTCGATGGTCGCAGCAGCGCCCGGGTCGCCGGCGAGACTCTCGTGCAGGCGCGCGATCGTCCGCCCGAATTCGCGCGCCAGGCGATCGCCCGCGACCCGCGCGATCATCGCTTCGCGCCTTTCGCCGGTCGTGCGGCGAAGATGTCGTCGAGTGCGTCGACCAGGCCCCGCGTCGGCCGGCTCGCATGCACGCCGGGGGGCGAACCGCTGCCGTCGTCGAGGCCGGCGCCGCGCAGGAACACGTAGAAGACGCCTCCGAAATGGCGCTCGTAATCGTAGCCGCGCACGGTGCGACGCAGCCAACGGTGCAGCGCCAGCGTGTACAGGCTCGCCTGCAGCGGGTACGCGTGCGCGCGCATCGACGCATCGAGCGCCTGCTGTCCGTAGTGCGCGGCGGTGTCGCCGAGACGGTTGCTCTTCCAGTCGACGATGAACCAGCGTCCTTCGTGCTCGAAGACGAGATCGATGAATCCGCGCAGGAAGCCGCTCCAGCGCGACGCGACCTTCGTCGTTCCGATGTCGAATTCGGCGGCGACCGCGTCGAGCACCGCACGGTCGGAGACGCCGTTGCCCGACAGGTGGAAATCCATCTCGCGCAGCTGCCGATCGTCGGAAACCGTGGCCAGCGCGATCGGCTCTCCCCGCAGGTCGGGCAACGGCGTCGCGACGACCTGCGCGAGCCAGCCGGCGACGTCGGCTGCCGGGATCCGCGCGTAGCCGCAACGCGCGAGCCAGCGCGCGACGATGTCGAGCGCGGGCGCACCGTCGAAGGACGTCTCCTCGAGGATTCCGTGCAGGCACACGCCGGCCTGCGCACCGGCCGGGAAGTCGAAGCGAACGCGAAACGCCGGAACCGATGCCGGTGCCGGTGCCGGCGACGCCTCTGCCTTTGCCGCCGGCTCTGCCTCTGCCTCTGCCTCTGCC
>CAYZYC010000008.1:13214-42469 GCA_964481165.1 uncultured Limnobacter sp.
GCCTCTGCCGCCGCCTCCGGTGCCGCGGCCGATGCGGGGAATCCGGCGTCCGCGACCGTCGTCTCGTCGAGCGGCGGCTGCTGATCGTGGTCGGGGCGTTCGACGAAATCGGACGCGCGCCAGGCGATCGACGCGTCGACGCTCGCCAGCTGCGCCGCGATCGCGCTGAAGCTCGTCGTGATCGACGCGGCTGCGATCGTCGATCGCCACGGCCGCGCGGCCAGCGCGGCCGGCTCGATCGGCGTTTCGATCGCGGCCGGGCCGGCGGGCGCGGCACCCGATGCCGCCGAAGCGCCGTCTGCCGTTGCGCCGAGCGCAACTCCATCCGTTGCGCCGAGCGCAACGCCGTCTGCGGTGGCGCCGAGCGCCACGCCGCCGGCCACCAGCGTCGGCGTGTCGATGACGATCAGCGAACCGGCCTGCCGCCGGTTCGCGCGGTCACGCCAGTCGGCAAGCGCCGACGAGATCGCGTCCGCGTCGAGCGCATCGGATTTCGCGGAGTCCGCGAGCGTCGGATCGTGCCCGTGCAGCAGCCAGGCGAGCGCAGCGTAGCGCGCGTTCCTGGCGGCACCCCAGAACAGGTAGCAGCGCTGTTCGGCGCGCGTGACTGCGACGTAGAGCGTGCGCAGGCCCTCGGCGAAACGTTCGCGCGCCGACTTGCGCGCGGATTCGTCGTCGGGGGCGAAATCGAGCACGTGCTGCCAGCTGCCGTCGGAGTCGCGCTCGTGCCTCGTGCACGGGATCTCCTTTCCGTGCTGCCGGGCCGACCAGGCGAACGGAAGGAACACGATCGGGAACTCGAGCCCCTTGCTCTTGTGGACGGTGACGATGCGCACCAGGTTCTCGTCGCTCTCCAGGCGCAGCTCGCCCGTGTCGGCGTCCGGCCCGGCCCCGGCGTCTCGCGAACGGCTCCACACGTGCAGCGCGTTGCGCGGCGAACGCAACGAGGCTTCGTCTTCGGCGAGCAGCTCGATCAGGTGCATCAGGTTCGTGAGCCGCCGGTCGCCGTCGCGCAACGCCGCGAGACGCTCGCCGGTGCCGTGCACACGAAGCAGCGGGCGCAATGCGGCGATCGGCCCGAGGTCTTCCCAGGTGTCGCGTGCCTGTGCGAACGAAGCTGCGACCGCCGCCGCACGGACGGAACTCGTCTCGAACGCAGCGAGCGACTCCAGGTCCGCACCCAGCAGCGTCGTCGTCAACGCCGATCGCAGGATGGCAGGATCGCCGGGGTCGGCGATCGCCGCGATCACGCGCAGCAGTTCCCTGCACTCGAGCGTATCGAGAACGCTGTCGCGCGAGATCTCGGCTGCACCGATCCCGGCCGCCGCGAGAGCACGCTTGATCAGCGCGCCCTGCCGATGCGAGTTCACGAGCACGGCGATGTCGCCCGGACGCAGCGAACGGTCGTCGTACGTCGCTGCGCCGGCAAGCAGTCTTCCGATCTCGGCGACGCTCGCCTGCACCGCCTGCCGGCTCGCGTAGACCGCGCCGAGCGTTCCGGTGTCCGGGTCGGGCTCGAGCGTGACGACGGTGAACGGGGCGCGCGAGTCGGTGCCGTCTCCGTGGAGCGCCGGGCGCGGACGTGCGCCAAGGGCCGCGTCGCGGAACTCGATTTCCTCGACCAGGAACGGGTCGGGGCGGTCGAACAGCGCGTTGACCGCCTCGATCAGCGAACGACTCGATCGCTGGTTCTCGCCCAGCCGATGCGTGCGCGAGGCGGCGCTGCGGGCATGCAGGTACGAATGCAGGTCCGCGCCGCGAAACGCGTAGATCGCCTGCTTCGGGTCGCCCACGAGCACGAGCGCCGACGGGGAACTTCCGGAGGCTCCTGCGGTGCGAGGCCGCACCCAGACGCGGCGCACGATCTCCCATTGCAGCGCGTCGGTGTCCTGGCACTCGTCGATCAGCGCCACCGGGTGCCGTTCGCGCAACGCCTGCGCCAGCGCTTCGCCGCCGGCCGGATCGGCCAGCGCATCGTGGACCAGCCGCAGCAGGTCGTCGAAGCCCAGCGAAGCCGCGTCGGCGAGATCGGCCGCGCGACTCGCCTGCAATCCGGCGGCGATCTCCTGCGCGATCGCAGCGGGCACCCGCGTCACTTCCTCGCGCAGTGCGGCCACCGCGTCGCAGGCCGCGGGAATCGACGACGGCGCCGGCGCCGGCGCCGGCGCAGTGGCGAAACACGCGCTGGCGAACCGTGCGACTTCCTGCGGGATGGGTTGCGCGAAGCCGCCTTCGCAGAACACGCGAAGCTTGTCGATCCAGCCCGCGACGTTCCTCGCGCTGTAGACGCGGCGATCGGCGTTCCCCTTCACGGCGAGCCAGTCCTGCAGCGCCTGCCCTTCGTCGCGCAGCGCAGCGGCGAGCGACGTGCACGACGTTTCGAGCCGCCGCGCGATCGCTCGCCAGTCGGTGCCGGTGCCGACCGGTTCGATCCGCGCCAGCGGCAGCTTCACGATCGCCTCGACCGCTGCACGCAGGCTCTCTGGAGTGACTGCGGCGAGCGAGACCAGCAACAGTCGCTCGGACGCGTCGAGCACCTCGTCGCGCCACCATTGCGCGACCCGCTGCGCGATGCGCCGGTCGCCCGCGGTGCGAATCGGCAAGCCGCGCGCGACACCGATCGACAGCGCATGTTCGTCGATCACCCGTTGACAGTAGCCGTGGATCGTGTGGACCGGCATCTCGTCGATGCGCGCGAGCGCGATGCGCAGCGCCGAACGCGCGCGGCGCGCCTGTTCGTCGTCGAGCCGGCGCGCGTACGCGACGCAGAAAGGCTCGTCGATCGCGCAGCGCCGGCCGTTGCCTTCGATCCGGTCGTCGAGCAGCCGCTCGAGTTCGGCGAGCCGCTGGCGGATCCGCTCGGCGAGTTCCGCGGTCGCGGCGTTCGTGAACGTGACGACGAGCACCTGGCCGATGTCGAGTTCGCGTTCGACGATCGCGCGCACCGCCAGTCCGGCGATCGTCCACGTCTTGCCGGTGCCCGCGTCGGCCTCGAGCAGGTGCACGCCGTCGAGAATGCCTTCGTCGAAAACCGGGTGCTTCATTCGTGCTGCCCCGCGTCGCGAAAGTCCGGCGCGAGGTCGTCGAAGACGGGCCGATACGCCCGCTCGCACAGCGGCAGCACCTGCTCGAAGTCGATTTCCGCGTCGCGGTACAGCGCCAGCATCGCCGGCCGGTCGATCTCGGGGCGCGGGCCCGCAAAATCGCTGCCGAGCAGCGCGGTGCGGGCACGCGCCAGCGCGCGGTAGCGCGACATCGCTGCAGTCTTCGCTTCGTCGTCCTTGTCCTTGCCCTTCCCCTTGCCCTTGCCCCGGTTCCCGTCCCTGCGATCGGCTCCGGAGAGCGCCAGCGCGTACTGCAACCAGCTTCGCGGAAACAGCGCCAGCGGCTCGCGCGCGATGCGATCTGCCCACTGCAGTGCATGTTCCAGGCTGCGCCGCGGATCGGGACACAGCAGCTCGAAACGGTCGTCGAGGGTGACGAGCCGTCCGGTCGCCTGCGGATCGACGGCGAGTCGCCACAACGCGGTACGCAGCCACGCGTCGAACAGCGCCGGCGCGCCGGTCGGAAAAGCCGAAACGAACACGACGCGCCGGTTCGAATCGACCGCGGGCCGCTCCATGCGCAGCCCGACGCCTGCGACCTGCGCGACGACCGGCGGCGCCGCCGACCGCATGCCGACGAGGCCGTCGGAGCCTGCCGTCACGCGCTGCACGAGGTCGAGCGCGCGTCGCACGATCCCGCGCGCCTGCCGCTCGCCGGCCGCACCCGCTGCCGTCGCAGGCGCGAGCACCATCTCCCGGGCGAGACGCTCTTCGTCGTCGCCCGCGAGCAGCCGCTCGGCTGCGCGTTGCACGAGGACGCGTTCGGCGCGCTCGTCGGACCACAGCGGCTCGAACTCGGGCGGCGCGTCGGCATCGCGCGGCAGCGCGACGCCGAGCCCGCTGCGCAACCACGTCGCGGCCGGATCGGACAACGCGCGCGCGATCGACTCGATCGTGCGCATGCCACCGTCGGCCGACGCTCCCGGACCCGCGCCGCCTTGCGGTGCTCCTGCCGGATCGCCGTGCGGCGCTCCTGCCGGATCGACACGCGGCGTCTCCCCACATTCGTCGCCGGACGACAGTTCGAACAATGCGCCCAGCACAGGCTCGCGCTTCGGCAACGGCGTCGCGAGCGCCCGCGCCGTCGGCAGCCACTCGGCCGCGTAGTCGTTCGTTCCGCCGGCGAAATTGCGCACCGAGAACGCGTGCAGCGGATGTTCGACCAGCGCGGGCCGGTTCGACGTCGCGCCGCGGCGCTCGCGCACGAGACCCGGCGTCGCGACGCCCTGCCCCGAATCGAGACGCGCATCCAGGTACGACAGCAGTTCGGCAACCAGCGGCGAAGGATTCAGCGCGCTGTCGTCGCGTGCGTCGCGACTGCGGCACAACACGACGAGCCGTTCGCGCGCCGCGAGCACCACGTCGAGGAAGATGCCGCGATCGTCGTTGCGCGCGAGGCGGTCTCCGAAGCGCGGCGCGCGGCGCATCAGGTCGATCTCGTCGCTCGTTCCGCGCCGCGGAAACGCATCCTCGTCTGCGCCGAAGAGGCAGACGACGCGAAACGGAACCCCGCGCAGGCTGCCGATCGGACACACGGTCACCGCACCGGTCGGCATTGCCGCGGCCGCCGTGTCTTCGAGCCGGTCGGCGAGGATCTGCGCGAAGGCCGGCGCGTCGATCGCGACGCCGCGCGCTCCGGCCGTCGTTGCCGCGAGCTGACCGAACGCGTCGCGTACACGCTGCAGGCCTCCCGCGTGCCGGCGCACGTGGCCGAAGAGCGTCTCGACGATGCCCGACACCGTGACGCACCAGTCGGCAGGCGCGTGCAAAGTGCCGCCGAGACGGCGCAGCCGCCCGAGCGCTTCGGCCGCCGGCAACCAGGCCTCGAGCGTGTGCGCGCGGCTGCCCTGCGCGCCCGGTACCGCGAGCCGGTCGGCGCAGACCTCGGCCGATCCGAACGCGGCTCCGAGCAGCAGCCGTTCGGTCGCGGCGCGCAGGCTGTGTTTCGCCGAGCCGTCCTCGGCATCGAGGCCGCGGCGCATTCCCGCTTCGTCGAACCATCCGAGCAGCCGTTCGCGTTGCGGTTCGTCGAGCGAAAGCGCCTCCATCACCGCAGCATTGCGCAACCACGCGTCGAGCGACGCCGCGTCGATCCCGTGCACCGCGATCGACAGCAGGGTCTGCACTGCGTCGACCAGCGCGTCGGCGCGCGCGGGCCGGCCGCTGATCGCGACCGGAATCCGCCGCGCCTCGGGGACGGCCGCGAACACGCCCTCGATCGCGCGCGCCGCGGCATCGATGTCGACGCACTGCACGACGACTTCGTCCGGCCGCAGTCCGGGGATCGCCTCGAAGCTCTCGAGCAGCGCCTCGTGCAGCAGTTCGGCCTCGCGAACCGGACCGTGGGCTCCGCGCACGACGATCGACGCGTCGGCACCGCGAACGCCGGCCCAGGCCGCGTCGCTTCGCAGGAACACCGCGCGGTGCAATGCATCGAGGCAGTCGCGCGCCGCGCCGGGCGACGCGGCTTCGCCGTACGGCACGGCCTCTTCGCGACCGGGCGCTTCGGCCTGCACGCCGAAGCTGTCTTCCAGCGTGAGCACCTGCGCGACGAAATCGCGCTGCACGCGCCCCCAGTTTCCGAGCAGCGACGGCTCGCCCTCGTAGAGCCACGCCGCATCCGGTCGCTGCTCCCGGATGCGCGCGAGCTGCGTCGAATCGACCATGTCGCTCCAGAGCTCGCGGCACGGGTCCGGTGCGAACAGCGACACGTCCATCCATTGCGACAGGCGGCCGAACAAAGCGAACTGCTCCGGCGACAGGTCGACGCGGCCGAACACCGCGACGACGCGCCCGGCGAGCGTCGCGCGCGCGTAGTCGGGATCGGTTTCGGCGAGCAGGCGAGCGAACTGGTCGTACGGATGCTCGTCGCGCACGTCGGGCAGGCGTTCGAGCAGGCGCTGCCACAACCAGCGCTGCCACGGTTCGTGCGGCCCGAGCGGCTTGCGACCGTCGGCCCACCGGCCCTGCTGCCACTGCGCGAGCCAGTCGCGCCGGTACGCCAGGTACCGCTCGAAGGCGCGCGCGACCGAATCGGCGAGTTGCAGGCGCGCACGCGATCCCGGTTCGCCGGCGCGGGCACGCAGCACGGCGAACGCCGGATCGCCGGGCAGTTCGTCGAACAGCGGCATCAGGGCCCACCGGGCGCGTTCGGGTTCGAACGGGGAATGCGGCGGCAGCCCCGGAAGCAGCAGGCGCATCGTCTGCCAAAGCCAGCGGCCGGCGAACTCGGTCCGGATCCGCGCGCTGACTCCGTGGCGCTGCGCATCGCGCCGCTGCAGCCACCGCGCGACGCCGGCGCTCGGCACGACGACGACGCGTTCGGCAAGCGGCGAACGACAGCGTTCGTCGAACGCGTCGAGCAGCGCGTCGGCGAGGCGCTCGAACCGGTGGTCGAAGCGGATCTGCAGGCTCACGAGCGACTCACGGGACGGGCGTGCCTCCTTCGATCAGAAACGGGAACCGGGTTCACGCAGGAACGCGATCTCGTCCGGCGTCGAGGCGCGTCCGAGGATCTCGTTGCGATGCGGGAAGCGGCCGAATCGTTCGATGACGTCGTGATGGCTCTTCGCCCAGCGCCAGGCGCCGCCGGCGAGCGGATGGTCGCGCAGCGCGCCGAACAGGCGCAGCGACTCGCGCTGGTCGTCGATCGACTCCGAATGCTCGAAGGGCATGTAGCAGAACCATCGGTGCAGCGCGTCGTAGCGCTCGTCCCAACGCTCGGCGACGATGCGGCGTGCGGTATCCAGCGCGAGACGATCGCCTGCGAACATGCGCGGCGTACCGCGAAACACGTTGCGCGTGAACTGGTCGACGACGATGACCAGCGCGCATGCCGTCTGCGCCGACCGCCCCCAGGCGTCGCATTCGCCGGCGAGCGCCGCTTCGATCGTCTCGCCGAACGAAGCGGCGATGCGCGCGTCGAACTCCGGCTGCGCGGCAAACCACTCGCTTCGCACGGTGCCGTCCCCGGGTTCGCCTGCGGCGCCGAACCAGAAATCGAGCACTGCACGCGCGCGATCGGGATCGTTTGCCGAGGTCATGCCGTCTCCAGCAGCAACAGGTGCTCGAGTTCGCCCTCGGCCAGGTCGCGGTCGATCAGCATGCCGTTGGGCAGCATCGCCAGTGCCAGCACGAGCCGCTCGAACTCGGGCGCGAAGCCGTCGACGATTCGCTGCGGATCGGGGCACAGCGCAGTGTCGGCGATGACGCCGAACTGGACTCCTCCCATGTACGACAGGATCGCCACGCCGACGCCGATATCGCCCGACTGCGGAACCCAGACCATGACGCGCGACAGCTCGACGCCCGCCATGCGAACCGGCTCGTGCGGACCCGGCACGTTCGTCATCACGGCGGTGCCCTTGTTGCCCAGGTATTCGAGAACCTGCTGCTGCAGCGGCTGCGGCAACAGGCCGCAGACGGCGAGCAGCGCGTAGGCGAGCACCGGCTGGTAGCCGCCCTTCAGCTCGTCCATGCGCCGGCGCACCTCGCGCACGCGCTCGACCGGGCTGGCGATGCCCACCGGCAGGCACAGCGGCACGAGCCCGAACCGGTTGCCGAGCTGCGGCGCTTCGGTCATCGGTCGCAGGTTCACCGGCACCATCGCGCGCAGTTCGCTGTCGGCGGCCAGCGCGTCGCCGCGGGCGATCAGGTAGCGGCGAAGCGCGCCGGCCACGCACGCGAGCAGCACGTCGTTGACCGACGCGCCGAGCGCGCGGCAGATCGCCTTCACCTCGTCGAGCGGAAGCGGCTCGTTCCAGGCGAGCGCCTTGCGCCCGCCCGGCTCGCCCTTGAGTTGCGTCGGCGTATCGTCGACCATCGACAGCAGGTCGAGTGCGTCGGTGACGACGCGCGCGCCGGCCTGCGCATGATCGAGCAGCCGTTCGGGCCGCGATACGGCCTCGAGCACGAGCGCGAGGGCAGAACCCGTGGCGTCGATCGCCGACCGCGCGCCCTGCGCGAGCGGCTGCAGGTACGGCTGCCACGGATCCGATTCGAGCACCGCCCCATCGGGTTGTCCGTCGGTCTCGGCGCCGGCGCCCGCATCGCGCGCACGCTGCGGCATCGGCGAGTCGCCGTCGTCGCCGAGCGAGAGCATCACCCGCACCAGCGCGATGCCGTCGGCGATGCAGTGATGGATCCGCACGAGCAGCGCGTTGGTGCCGCGGTAGTTCTCGACCAGGTGCATCTGCCACAACGGATGCCGGCGGTCGAATCCGCGGATCGCCATGCGCGCGGCGAACTGCTGCAGTTCGACGTCGTCGCCGCGGCGCAGCCGGAAGGGCTTCAGGTGCCGATCGAGCTGGAACGCCGGGTCTTCGACCCAGTGATATCCGGTGGCATCGCGAACGACCTTCTGCCGGAATCGGTCGTAGCGGAGCAATCGTCGTTCGAGCAGCGCCTGCAGCGCCGCAAGCGCAACCGGCGTCCGGAAGACGACGAGGCCGACGATCACCATCCGGTTGCGGGCGCTGTCCATGCGCAGCCACGCGGTGTCGACACTGGACATCCTCTCGCGAACCATTTCCCCCCCGGTATTCTGTTTATGATACTTGCCGGGACCAGCCAGGAGGAATCATGTCCGAATTGAGCACGCAGTTCGAACAGGCGGTGGCGCAGTCGAAGACGCTGTCCGAACGGCCCGACAACGCCACGCTGCTGAAAATGTACGCGCTGTACAAGCAGTCGACGTCGGGCGACGTCGACGGCAAGCGCCCGGGATTCACCGACCTCGTCGGGCGCGCCAAGTGGGACGCCTGGAACGAGCTCGCCGGAACGTCGCGCGACGACGCGATGAAGCGCTACATCGAACTCGTCGACGACCTGAAAGGCTGAACGGGCGCCTCGAATCGGTTCAGATCAGCCGGAACGCGGCGACCGCCACGAGCGTGGGCAGCAGCGCCGCGGCGAACAGCCCGAGCGCGCTGATCTCCTCGTGCTCGAAGTGGCTCTTCAGGATCGAATACCCGGCCGGGTTCGGCGCGTTGGCGATCACCGTCAGGCCGCCTCCGGTCACCGCGCCGGCCACCAGCGAATACTTGAACTCCTCGCTGAGTCCTTCGACCAGCGATCCCAGGTACGTGAGCGCGGCGTTGTCGGTGATCGCCGTCAGCGCCGTGGCGCCGTAGTAGACGGCGGTCGGGCTCATTCCTTCGAGCAGGGGCTGCAGCCACCACTGCTGCTGTCCGCCGAGAATGACGAGCCCGGCCAGGAAGAACGCGACCATCAGCGCTTCGCGCAGCATCAGCCGATCCTGGTGCCTTTCGTAGGCGGTCGCTACGCCGAGAAAGAACAGGAACAGTCCCATGAAAACGACCGGGTGGTGCGCGTAGACGACGACGCCCAGCAGGAACAGCAGGTGCACGATGGTCAGCGCCATCGGCACCGGGTCGTCGACCGGTTTCGACGTGCCCGAGAGTCGCGACAGTTCGGGGCGAAACAGCAGCGTCACGGCAAGGGCGTTGACCACCACGGCGAGCGCCGAGCGCCAGCCGAAGTGCTGCAACATGAAGAGCAGGTCCCAGTCCCACTTCCCGGCGACCATCAGCACCGGCGGCGCGGCGAACGGCGTCAGCGTGCCGCCGATCGAGACGTTGACGAACAGCACGCCGATCGTCGCGTACTTCAGGCGCGTCGACAGCGGCTGCGAGTAGAAGCGGTCGCGCAGCAGCAGCGCCGCCAGCGTCATCGCCGCCGGCTCGGTGATGAACGAGCCGATCAGCGGCACCAGCGACAGCGCGAGGAAATAGACCGCCATCGCGCGCGGCATCGGCACCAGCGCCGCCCCACGCTCGACGCTGGCCAGCGCCAGCCGCAGGATCGGCCGGCTCGCCGCGACCACCATGATCACGAACACGAACATCGGTTCGGTGTAGTTGCGCGACTCGAGGTATTCCAGCGCCGGCGCGCCGCCCGCGGCGATCGCCATGAACACGATCAGCACCATCGCCCAGAAGCCGAAAACGGCCTCGACTTCACCGAGCAGGTGGAAGATTCCGGCGTGCCTGGGGTTGGCGTGTGCGAGGCGCTCGACGGCCTTCGCCGAAAAGGTGTGCAGCACGGCGATCGCGAAGATCAACGCGCCGCCGGCCTGGATCAGGGTCGGGTTCAGAAGCAGTCTCCCGCGTCAGCCGAAGTAACGATCGAAGTCTTCCTGCAGGCGCTGCTCGATGCGCGAGCGGAAGGCAGCCAGCAGCACGCCGAGTCTCGCGTCGAGCACGACGCGGTCGCGCGAGACGGTGAGGCACCCGGAGACGCCGCTGCGCGAAAAGCTGAGCGCGTTGCCGTCCCAGTCGCTTTGCATGTCGAACGACTCGGCCATGTCGTCGGCGACCTTCTGCGCCGCGAGTCGCGCCTTCTTCAGGCCGAGCTTGTGCCTGCGTTGCAGGTGGATCGTCGACATCGTCCGGTGCGCGATCAGGCCGCGCGGACCGGCGTGGGCAACGGCTGCCCGGTCGCGAACGCAACGAGGTTGTCGGCGGCGAGCATCGCCATCCCGACGCGCGAACTGCGGGTCGCGCTGCCGATGTGCGGCGTCAGCACGACGTTGGGCAGGTCGAGCAACCCGGAGTGCAGCGCCGGTTCGTTCTCGTAGACGTCGAGCCCGGCGGCACCCGGCCGCCCCGCACGCAGCGCTTCGACCAGCGCCGCATCGTCGACGATGCCGCCCCGCGCGATGTTCACCAGCGTCGAGCAGGGTTTCATCGACGCGAGTTCGCGCGCGCCGATGACGTGGTGCGTGGCCTGCGAATACGGAAGCACGAGCACGACGTGGTCGGCTTCGCGCAGCAGTTCCCCGAGCGCCACCCTGCGCGCGCCGAGTTCGCTCTCGTTGGGCGCGGCGCTGCGGTTGTGGTACAGGATCGACATCGAGAAACCGCGCGCACGACGCGCGATCGCCGAACCGATGCGCCCCATCCCGACGATGCCGAGCGTGGCGCGATGCACGTCGGTGCCCAGGAACTGGTCGAAAGCCCATCGCCGCCACTGCCCCGCGCGCAGCCAGCGCTCCGATTCGCAGACGCGGCGCGCGGCCGCCATCAGCAGCGCCCACGCGTGGTCGGCCGTCGCCTCGGTGAGCACGTCGGGCGTGTTCGAGACGACGATGCCGCGCGCGGCGCACGCGGCCAGGTCGACGTGGTTGTAGCCGACCGATCCGGTGGCGATCGCCTTCACGTCGGGGCACGCGTCGATCAGTTCGCGGTCGACACGGTCGGAGGAAACGACGAACAGCGCATCGCGGTCGGCGGCACGCCGCAGCAGTTCCGCCCGCGGCCATTCGTCGTCGTCCTGGTTCGAGTCGATCTCGAACCGGGGACGCAGCCGCTCGATGACCTCGGGAAATACCTTGCGCGTGATCAGCAGCTTCGGCCGTCGTTGCATATCACGATCACTCCGCGATCTCGAACACCTGCCGCAGGTATTTCAGGTAGGCCTCGTCCTCGCACATGTTCTTGGCCGGCGTGTCGGACAGCTTGGCCACCGGCTGGCCGTTGCAGCGAACCATCTTGATGACGATCTGCAGCGACGGGTATCCGAGGTCGTTGGTGAGATTGGTGCCGATGCCGAACGCGATGCGGGTGCGGTCGCGAAAACGCCGGTACAGCTCGGCCATCAGCGGAAAGGTCAGCGCATCGGAGAACACGAGCGTCTTGGTCTTCGGGTCGACGCGGTTGGCCTCGTAGTGGCGGATCAGGCGCTCGGCCCAATCGAACGGGTCGCCGGAATCGTGGCGCGCACCGTCGAACAGCTTGCAGAAATACATGTCGAAGTCGCGCAGGAACGCGTTCATTCCGTACACGTCGGACAGCGCGATCCCGAGGTCTCCCCGGTATTCGCGCGCCCACGTCTCGAAACCGAAGACCTGCGTGTCGCGCAGCCGCGGCCCGAGCGCCTGGCACGCCTGCAGGTATTCGTGCGCCATGGTTCCGAGCGGCGTCATCGCGTGCTTCATCGCGTAGAACACGTTCGAGGTCCCGGCGAAGTTCTCGCCGAGCCGCTCGCGGCATCCGAGCAGCACCTCCTCGTGCCACAGGTGCGAGAAACGCCGGCGCGTACCGTAGTCGGCGATGCGCAGGCCCGCGAGATCGGGGTCGCCGGCGATCGACGAGATCTTGGCGTCGAGGCGGCGGCGGCCTTCGGCGTAGTCGGGGTCGGCCACCGTTTCGCGGAAGTAGATCTCGTTGACGATCGCCAGCACCGGCACCTCGAACAGGATCGTGTGCAGCCACGGCCCGCGGATCTCGATGTCGATCTCGCCGTTGTCCTTCGGCGACGGCTCGATCGAGATGTACTTCTCGTTCATCTGGAACAGGCCGAGGAAATCGACGAAGTCGCTCTTGATGAAGCGCATCGCGCGCAGGTACTCGAGCTCGTGCTCGCGAAAGCGAATCGAACACAGCGAGCGGATCTCGTCGCGGATCGCGCCGACGTACGGGCGCAGGTCGACGTCTTCGGTGCGGCACTTGAAACGGTATTCGACCTGCGCGCCGGGAAAGTGATGCAGCACGACCTGCATCATCGTGAACTTGTACAGGTCGGTATCGAGCAGGGACGTGATGATCATCGGGTTCGCGGGCATCGGGCGCAGCAGGCGGCGCACGAACACGCCGAGCCGTGCCGGATCCGTCCGGCACCGGGGCCCATCATAAGCGATCGTGCGCGACCGCGAGCGCTTCGCCTCGCGCGGGCTGCCTTCGTCCCTCGCGCGGACCGCAGACGTAGCCGCTGACCATGCGCAGCGCGCCGGTCCAGTAGTGCTCGAGGTTGTCGGGGTCGGCGACGTCGCGACCGAGCAGCGCGGACAGCGTGTGCCGGTTCGACAGGCAGAAGTAGCCCAGGCTCGCGATCGCCAGATACAGCTCGACCTCGTCGATGTCGTCGCGGAACACGCCCTTGCGGCAGCCGTCCCCGAGCATCCGCGAAAGCATCTGCGCGATCGGCGAAACCAGCTCGCCGAGCCGCGCCGACTTGCGCAGGTGCCGCGCCCGATACAGGTTCTCGGTGCTCACGAGGCTGATGAATTCCGGATGGTCGACGTAGTAGCGCCACACGAACCGGCAGAACTGCTCGAGCGCGCGCAGCGGGTCGTCGGGGTCGAGCTGCACGCTGCGTTCGGCGTCGCGCAGCGACGCGTACGCGTTCTCGAGCACGGCGCGAAACAGCGCGTCCTTGCTGCCGAAGTAGTAATAGACCATGCGCTCGCTCGAGCGTGCGCGGCGCGCGATGGCCTCGCCGCGGGCGTCGGCGTACCCGTGCCGCGCGAACTCGGCGGTGGCCGCCTTCAGGATGCGCGTGCGGGTCGCTCCCGCGTCGCGCCGGCGCGTCGTTCCGGCATCGTGCCGGGCCTTGCGGATGGCCGCCATCGGACGCTTCCTCCCCGGCTCACTCCTGCACGACGAGCGGCACCTCGGCCGCCGGCGGCGTGTTCCGGCTGCGCCCGCATCGCACGATGCCGTCGATCATCACCATGCCGACGCCGGGAATGTCGCCCAGGCGCACGCTCTCGAGCAGGTCGCGCCCCGCCGAATGCTGCGCGCGGTCGAGAAAGACGAAGTCGGCGGGCCGTCCGACCTCGACGAGGCCCTGCTCGAGCCCGCGCATGCGCGCGGTGTTTCCGGTCGCGAACCCGAAGCAGATCTCGGCCGGAATGTCGGCCATGCTCGAGACCAGCGCGATCAGCCGCAGGATGCCCAGCGGTTGCACGCCCGAGCCGGCCGGCGCGTCGGTGCCGAGGATCACGCGGTGCGGGCACTTCAGCTCCATCGCGTGGCGCGCGGTGAGGATCGCGATGCGCTCGTTGCCGTTGTGCACGAGTTCGAGCGCGCGCGGGCTCTTCTCGCACAGCGTGCACACGGCCTTGTACGACAGCGCCGTGTGCCCTCCGTTGACGTGGCCGATGACGTCGGCGTCGGCCTCGAGCACGACGTTCTCGTCGATCAGTCCCGACCCCGGGATCGACGGCCCGCCGGTGTGGATCGTGCTCCGGATTCCGTGGCGGCGCGCCCACGCGACCATGCGCGCGGCCTCGTCTCCCGCCTTGACCGAACCGAGCCCGACTTCGCCGAGGAGCCTCACGCCCGCGGCCGCCATCTCGGCGAAATCCGATTCGACCATTCCCTGCTCGAGCACCGGCGCCCCGGCGAGCACCTTCACGCCGCCGCCGACACCGGCGGCGCGCATGCCTTCGAACGCGCGCTGCGCGGTGATCGCAAGCGCCTTGACGCCGACGACGTCCTTCGGGCGCCCCGGGAGGTGCACTTCGCCGGCCGAGATCATCGTCGTGACTCCGCCGTTCATGCACGACTCGATCCATCCGAGCTGGTTCTGCCGCGGCGTCCAGTCGCCGAACACCGGATGCACGTGCGAATCGATCAGCCCCGGAGCCAGGGCGGTCCCGCGCGCGTCGACGATGCGCGTCGCGCCCGCCGTGTCGCAGTCGTCGTGACGGCCGACTGCGGCGATGCGGCCGTCCTCGACGACGACGGTGTCGGCATCGCCGATCGGAGCGTCGATGTCGCCCGACAGCAGCAGTCCGATGTTGCGGATGACGACCTTGCCCGATTGCTGCGCCGTTGCCTCGATAGCCATCGCGATCTCCTTCGTGTTCAGACCGCCAGGTACTGGCGGCGCACCGCTTCGTCGGCGTCGAGTTCGTCCATCGTCCCGGCGAAGCGCACCTGCCCCTTCTCGAGCACGTACGCGCGATCGGACACTGCCGATGCGAAAGGCACGTTCTGCTCGGAAAGCAGGACCGACAGGCCCTGCTTCTTCAGCTCGACGATCAGCTCGGCCATCTGCTCGACGATCACCGGAGCAACCCCCTCCGACGGCTCGTCGAGCAGGACGAGCCGCGGATTGCCCATCAGCGTGCGCGCCACGCTGAGCATCTGCTGCTCGCCGCCGCTCATCCGCCCTCCGGGGCGATCGGGCATGCCCGCGAGGTTCGGAAACAGCGCGAACAGCCGCTCGATGGTCCACTGCGGCGCACCGGGGCGCGGCGGGCGCCGTCCGACATCGAGGTTCTCGAGCACGGTC
The DNA here is from genome assembly GCA_964481165.1 of uncultured Limnobacter sp. Lineage (GTDB taxonomy): Bacteria > Pseudomonadota > Gammaproteobacteria > Burkholderiales > Burkholderiaceae_E > Zeimonas. The sequence continues at coordinate 28,358 of CAYZYC010000008.1, forward strand.
AGTTCGGTGAAGATCCGCCGGTCCTCCGGCACGTAGCCGACACCCGCGCGATTGATGCGAAACGGTTCGAGCGAGTCGATGCGCTCGCCGGCCAGCGTGATCTCGCCGCTGCGCGAGGCGAGAAGGCCCATGATCGACTTCATCGTCGTGCTCTTGCCGGCGCCGTTGCGTCCCATCAGCGCCACGACTTCGCCGTCGCCGATCTCGAGATCGACATCGAAGAGCACGTGCGCGCGCCCGTACCACGCGTTGAGCCTGCGCACCACGAGCAGCGCCGCGCTCATTGCGATGCCTCCGGCACGACAGCGGCGGGCCCGTCGCGGCGCGCCCGGACGTCGTGCATCAGGCGCCCGCTGCCGAGGTACACCTCGCGCACGTCCGGATGGTCGCGGATCTCCTCGGGCGCGCCTTGCGCAATGAGCCGGCCGCGCGCGAGCACCATGATTCGGTCGGCGTGCGCGAACACGACGTCCATGCTGTGCTCGGTGAACAGCACGCCGATTCCGCGTTCCTTGACCAGGTCGCGCGTGAGCTGCATCAGCGCGTTGCGCTCCTTCGGCGCCATCCCCGCTGTCGGTTCGTCCATCAGCAGCATCGCCGGGCGGTTCGCGAGCGCGATCGCCAGCTCGACCGTCTTGAGGTCGCCGTAGGCGAGCGTGCTGCACGGTTCGTCGGCGCGATCGCGCAGCCCCACGGCGTCGAGCAGCGCGAGCGCGTCGCCGCGATGCAGCGACGCCGCACGCGCCCACAGGCGATAGAGGTGCCGGTGGTGCGAGAGCAGCGCCATCTGCACGTTCTCGACGACGGTCATCGACGCGTAGGTGGCGGCGACCTGGAACGTGCGTCCGACGCCGAGGCGCCAGATCTCGCGCGGACGGCGCCCGGCGATCTCGCGGCCGTCGAAGCGCACGCTGCCCGCGTCCGGAACGAGCTGGCCGTTGATCATGTTGAAGCAGGTCGACTTCCCGGCACCGTTGGGGCCGATCATCGCGAGCAACTCGCCGGCCGCGAGCGCGAAGCCGACGCCGTCGACCGCGCGCACGCCGCCGAACGACTTGCGCAGTCCGTCGACTTCGAGCAGCGGCGGTCTCACGTTCGCAGCTCCGCCGCGCCGGTCGCGCGCCGCCATCCCAGCCGCTCCCGGAGCGCGGCGAGCCCGCCGACGATGCCCTGCGGGAACACGACGACGAGCGCCAGGATGACGAAGCCGAGCAGCGCGCGCCAGTACTCGGTGTTGCGGATGACCGCATCCTGCAGCCAGGTGAAGACGGCGCTTCCGACGATCGGGCCCATCAGCGTCTGCACGCCGCCGAGCAGCACCATGACGAGCCCGTCGATCGAGCGCCCGACGTGGATCGTCTCGGGCGAGATCGACCCCTTGGCGAACGCGAACAGCGCACCGGCCAGGCCGCCGAACGCGCCGGCGATGATGAACGCCTTCCAGTGGACGTCGACGACGCTGATTCCGGTGCTCTCGGCGCGCAACGGAGAATCGCGTCCGGCGCGCATCGCGTAGCCGAAGGGCGAGAACAGCATCCTGCGCAGCACGTACAGGCTCGCTCCGACCAGCGCGAGCACCAGGTAGTAGTACGCGCCCTTGCTCGCGAAGCGTTCCGACGGCCAGATGCCGATCAACCCGTTGCTGCCGCCGGTCACCTCGTCCCACTGGAAGACGATCGACCAGACGATCTGCGCGAACGCGAGCGTGAGCATCGCGAGGTACACGCCCGACAGGCGCACCGAGAACCAGCCGAAGAGCGCGGCAGCCAGGAGCGCGGCGAGCGGCCCCAGCACGAGCGCGAGCTCCATCGGAAACGACAGGCCCGCAAGCAGGCCGGCGGCACCGTAGGCGCCGAGTCCGAAATACGCAGCGTGGCCGAACGAGTGCATCCCGCCGGGGCCCATGATGAAGTGCAGGCTCGTCGCGAACAGCACCGCGATCAGGATGTCGATCGTGAGCACCGTGAGGTACGGCATCGACTGCAGCAACGGAGGAACGAGCATCGCCGCAGCGAACAGCCCGACCAGGATCACGCCCGAGCGCGGCATCGTGCGCATCGGCGCCTCGGCGCCTGCCGAGCCGCGAACGACGCCCTGCGGTTTGCCGAGCAGGCCCCAGGGCCGCCAGATCAGGACGATCGCCATCACGAGGAACTCGACGACGAGCGTCAGCTTCGAGAACGCGAACGACGTGCCGAAGAACTCGACGGTGCCCAGCCCGTAGCAGATCGCCTTGATCTCGGCGATGATCAGCGCCGCGAGATACGCGCCGGGGATGCTGCCCATGCCGCCGACGACGACGACGACGAACGCGTCGCCGATCGTCGTCAGGTCGAGCGCCAGGTTCGCCGGCTCGCGCGGCAACTGCAGCGCTCCGCCGAGCGCGGCGAGCGCCGAACCGAGCGCGAACACCCCGGTGAACAGCCACGCCTGGTTCACGCCGAGCGCGCCGACCATCTCGCGATCCTGCGTCGCGGCGCGAATCAGCACGCCGAGCCGGGTGCGATGCAGCAGCAGCCACAGCGCGGCGAGCACGGCGGGCCCGACGAAGATCAGGAACACCTCGTACTGCGGGAAGTTGCGCCCGAGCACCGGGATCGCGCCGGACAGGCCCGGCGCCCGGGGTCCGAGCAGGTCGTCCGGCCCCCAGATCGCCAGCACCACGTCGCGCAGGATCAGCACGATCGCGAACGTGGCGAGGAGCTGGAACAACTCCGGGGCGCCGTAGACCCGGCGCAGGATCAGCACCTCGACGAGCGCGCCGAGAACGCCCACGACGAGCGCCGCGAGCACGATCGACGACCAGAACCCGAGCGCTCCACCGCCCAGTCGCTCGACGAAGAAGGTGGCAAGCGAATACGCGACGTACAGCCCGACCATGAACATCGAACCGTGCGCGAAGTTGACGATGCGCGTGACGCCGAAGATCAGCGACAGCCCGACCGCCAGCAGGAACAGCGTGGAGGCGCCGGCGAGCCCGTTGAGCAACTGGACCGCGAGACCGGAAATCATCGTGGGCAACGATTCGCGCGCGACGGCGCACGCGCGGCGCGGGGCCGCGACGCGCGCCGCCGTGCGCAGCGCCGATCAGTCGGCAGAGCCGGGACGCAGCTTGCGCGTCTCCTCGACACCCGGGAGCACCGCCGCGCCGTCGACGTAGCGGTAATCGGTCATGACGCCCTTGCCGTCGCGCACCGCGGTCCGGCCGACGTAGGCGCCCATCGTCGACTGATGGTCCACCGCGCGATAGCTGATCGGCCCGAACGGCGATTCGACCGGCAGGCCGCGGAACGCCACGATCAGCTTCTCGGTGTCGACGCTGCCCGCCTTGCGGATGCCGGCCGCCAGCGATTTCAGCGACGTGTAGCCGACGATCGAGCCGAGGCGCGGATAGTCGTTCCAGCGCTTCTGGTACGCGTCGAGGAACTTCCTGTGTTCGGGCGTGTCGATCCCGTACCACGGATAGCCGGTGACGAGCCAGCCCACCGGGGCCTCGTCCTTCAGCGGGTCGAGATACTCGGGTTCGCCGGTGAGCAGGCTCACGACCGTGCGGTCCTTGAAGAGCCCCCTCGTGTTGCCTTCGCGCACGAACTTCGTCAGGTCGGCGCCGAACAGCACGTTGAAGATCGCATCGGGTTTCGAATCGGCCAGCGCCTGCACCACGGCGCCCGCATCGACCCGGCCGAGCGCGGGGGCCTGCTCGCCGACGAACTCGACGTCGGGTTGCGCGGCCTTCAGCAGCTTGCGAAAGGTCTCGGCCGCGGACTGCCCGTACTCGTAGTTCGGGTAGACCACCGCCCAGCGCTTCTTCTTCAGCTTCGCCGCTTCGGGGACGAGCATCGCGGTCTGCATGTAGGTCGTCGGACGAAGCCGGAACGTGTAGCGGTTGCCGTCGGCCCAGGTGATCTTGTCGGTCAGCGGTTCGGCGGCGAGAAAGAAGCGCTTGCGCTGGCGCGCGAAGTCGGTGACCGCAAGCCCGATGTGCGACAGGAAGGTGCCGAAGAGCACGTCGACGTTCTCGCGCGACACGAGCTCCTCGGCCACGCGCACGGCGTCGCCCGGATTGCCGTTGTCGTCGCGCGAGATCACCTCGACCTTGCGCCCGAGCAATCCGCCCTCGGCGTTGATCTCCTCGAGCGCGAGTTCCCACCCCTTCCGGTACGGGTCGAGGAACGCGGGCTGCGCCTTGTAGCTGTTGAGTTCACCGATACGGATCGGCTGCGATTGCGCCTGCGCCGCGCCGCCTGCAAGCAGTGCGGCACCGAACGCGAGGGCCAGCGTCAATTTCTTCATCGACTTCTCCTTTGGAAACGGGGTCGCTGCACGGCTCTGCGCAAGCCGCCCTTCTCTACCGCAGACCGTCCTTGCCTTCGATTTCGTGCACCTGCAGGCCGCCGACGCGCGCCAGCGGCCGCCCGCTGTCGGTGACGGCGACCGCCACGACGATCTCGTCGGCGCGCGGCGCGTCGGGAACCCGCGCCTCGATCGCATCGAAGTGGCTGCGAACGAAGGCGGCGTCCTTGTGCCCCAGCGGCACGTCGATCGCCGCTCCCGGTCCGCCGACCTTCTTCGCCGACGGAACGAGCGCGGCGCCCTTGCCGACTGCCCGGCGCAGCGGCGCACCGAGCTTCGGGTGCAGGATCGCCGCCGCGTGCTCGAGTTCGCCGCGCTCGCCGACGATCGCCGCCTTGCCGTAGCTGTGTGCATTCTCCGGTTCGATCCCGAGCGCCTCGACGCAGCGCGCGCCCAGCAGCGCGCCGAGTTCTTCGCCGATCGCCGTCAGTTCGTCGAGCTGCTCCGCGTAACGGCCCGCATACGGATTCGCGATGACCGCCACCGCGACCGCGCGCCGTGTCGGCGGCGTGACGTCGCGGCCCATTTCACGATGGATCTCGTCGACGGTGACCATCAGCTTGCGGATATCGGCCGGCATCGCAGCAGCTCCTCTTCGTCGCGCACGGGCATCGACGCGGCCCGCTCTTCACGGCCCGGTTCCGCGGAGTCGGTTCCACGGAGCCGGTTCAACGCAGTCCGTCCTCGCCCTTGATCTCGTCGGCGCGCAGGCCGCCGACACGCTCGTGGATGCGCGCACCCGTGCTCATCGCAAGAAGGAAAACGATCTCGTCGGCGGCCGGTGCACCGGGAACGGCAACCTCGATCGTATCGAAATGGCTGCGCACGTAGCTCGCGTTCACGTGCGTGAGCGGCAGGTCGATCGGAGTGCCCGGTGCCGCGACCTTGGTGTTCGAGGGGACGATCGCCTTCGTCGCGACGCCGTGTTCCTCGAGCAGCCTGCGCATCGCGTATCCGCCGGGCAGGTGCCACAGGTGTCCGTGCTCGGATTCGCCGCCTGCGCCGACGATTCCTCCCTTGCCGTAGGACTCGATCGCGCGCGCCTCGACCCGCATCGCCGCGAGCAGGCGCCGGGCGAGGTCCATCCCGAGCGGCGACAGCGCCTCCATCATCGGTTGCACGCTCGGCTCGAAACGGTGCGCGAACGGATTGCGCAGCACGGCGGCGATGACGGCGCGACGTTGCGGGCCGCCGCCGCGCGGGCCGAACTCGTGCAGCACGTCCTCGACCTGCGTCCGGATACGGCGGATTTCGATCATGCCAGCGCCCCGCTTCTTCGTCCGGCGACGATACGCGAACGACCCTGCAGCGACAACAGCGCCTGCTCGACCAGGCCGTCGTCGATGCATCGGCGCGCGAAGGCCGTTCCGCGTTCGAGCGCCTCGTCGATCGATTCGCGCGAGAGCGCACCGACATCGACGGTGACGGCGATCTCGCCCAGGTCGCTGTCGTCGCGCACCTGCGACGCCGGCGCGCGGCGCACCGACGGATGCGCGACGTCGACCGCGTTGGCGATCAGCGTCGCCGCGACATCGGCGATCGCCGCGGTGTCGGCGAGCACGGTCACCGCATCGGCAATGCCGCGCGACAGGCTTCGCCCGCGCCATCCCGATGTCGCGACGCCGCGCGGCCGGTCCGCCGCGCCGATCTCCAGCACGCCGTCCACCGTCGGCGCATGCAGGTCGGCGACGACGCCGATCGTCACCGACGCTGCCTCGCCGAGCCACAACGCGATGTCTCCGCCGTTGTCCACCCAGGCGCGACGCACGCCGTCGCGCGACAGCGGCGCGACGATCTCCTGGGCGACGCTGCCGGCGACCGCCGCCATCGGCGTCACGAAAAGACCGTAGCGCGTCGCGAAGAGATCGCAGGCAGCGATCATGCGCCGCGCGACGGGGCCGCGAGCGCTCGCCGAAGCGCACGCGCGCCGTGCGGAATCGCGTGCACGCTCGGCGGGCGCGCGCAGCGCCCCCGCGGGAATCGGGCGCGGCGCCCGCAGCAGCGGCAATTCGGCGACGAGTTCGTCGAGCAGTCCGGCGAAACGCTGCCACGCCTGCTCCAACGCCGCGTCGACGATCCGCGCTTCGCCTTCGGCGCCGATGACCAGGTCGATCGGGCCGTGGTGAAAATGCCAGCGCCCGTCGGGCAGCCGCCGGCGCTCGGCGCCGCGCGCGTTCATCGTCGTTTCGCTCCGGGAACGCCGGCGAGCGGCCACGGGTTGCGCGGCTCGAAGGCGACGATGCGGTGACGTTCGCGCTCGACGATCTCCTCGACGCGACGAATCCGGTCGACGTGTCCGCCGAGCGCGCGGTAGACGTCGCGCTGCATCGTGAACTCGATCGGCGCGACGATCGCCGGAGTGGGTACGCTGCCGAACGACCGCGCGGGCATGCGCGTGACGTCGACCATGACCGTGATGCCTCCCCCCGGCCAGACGTACGCCGGGGCGCCGCCGCAGGTCACGTTGGTCAGCAGGTCCTTGATCGAGCGCGTGAGCAGCACCGGATTCTCGGTGACTCCGGCACGCAGGCTGCCTCCGGCGCCGCCGACGAACAGCACCGTGACCAGCGCGGGTTCGCAGTTCTCGCCGATGCGCTCGACGATCGTGCGCACCGATCGGGGCATCGGCGCCGGCTGCGGGCGCAGCGAATCGTCGAGTTCGAACCACTCGGCGTGTTCGCCGGTGGTCGAGACCATCAGCAGGCGCAGTCCCGGCCGCGCGACTTCCGGGTCCCAGCCCTCGATGATCGCCAGCGGATCCTCGACGTCGGTGCCACCCCATCCCGTGCCGGGGTTGGCGACCTGGAAATACCGGCCGGGCGTCGACTTGCGGCCGCGGATCCGGATTCCCGAGGGCGCCATGTCCAGGCAACGCCCTGCCTGATGCTCGGTGAGAACACCGGTGATGTGATCGTCGACGACGACCACCTCGTCGACGTGGCCGAACCACTGCTGCGCGAAGATGCCGATCGTCGCCGAACCGCAGCCGACCCGCATCCGCTGCTCGTCGACGCCGTTGATCCGCGGCGCGCGTCCGGCCTGGACCGTCAGCTGCGCACCGCCTTCGATCTCGAGATCGACCGCTTCGCAGTTGCCCAGGTTCATCATCAGCTCGCAGGTGACGCGGCCTTCCTTCTTCGAGCCCCCGGTGAGATGGTGCACGCCGCCGAGCGAAAGGAACTGCGAGCCGTATTCGATCGTCGTCACGTGGCCGACCGCCTCGCCGCGGTGCCGCACCGTCGATTGCTCCGCGCCGAGATAGCGGTCGGTGTCGATCTTCAGCTTGAAGCTGCAGTAGCTGAAGATTCCTTCGGTGACGACGGTGACCATGTCGACGCCGTCGCAGCGGCTGCCGACGATGAACGGCGCGGGCTTGTAGTCGGGATACGTGGTTCCGCTCGCCACGCCCGAGACGAACACCGGCGAGTCGTCGAGCAGCTTCCCGTCCCAGTCGCCGGCTTTCGTCGGAACGACCTCGACGCCGGGCCGGCTCAGCAGCACGACCGGATCGGTTCGCGTGAGCACGCCGTCGACGTTGCCCCATCGGTCGCACGCGCCCAGGCGCCCCGGGCTGATCTGGCACAGCACCGGGCACGCGTCGCACTGGATCTTGTCCTCGGCCATGCGCTCGGGCGCGCGCGCGGCAACGACCGCGGGTCGCGTGGCATCGACGTCCGACGGAGCGTCGAACTGCTCGCCGATCGCGTTCGAACCGATCTTCTGCGTCATCGCGATGCGACCTCGTTCAGGGCTGCGTGCAGGCGATCGGGCGTCACCGGCACCTGCGCCATGCGCACGCCGCAGGCGTCGTGGATCGCATTGAGGATCGCCGGCGCAGTCGCCACGAGCGCCGGCTCGCCGACACCCTTGGCGCCGTACGGCCCGAGGGGTTCGGGATCCTCGATCAGATGCGTGACGATCGGCGGGATGTCGCCCGCGGTCGGTATCAGGTAATCGTGCAGGTTGTCGGTGCTTCCCGAACGGTAGTCCTCCATCAGCGCGAGCCCGAGTCCCTGGGCGATTCCGCCGTGGATCTGTCCTTCGACCTGCGTCGGATTGATCGCACGCCCGACGTCGTGCGCCGCGTGCACCGAGAGCACGCGGACGGTGCCGAGCCCGACGTCGACCTCGACTTCGGCGAACTGCGCCGCGAAGCCGTAGGTGGCGTACGGAACGCCCTGCCCGTCGGCGTCGAGTGCGACGGTGGGCGGGTCGAAGTATCCGGTTGCCACGGCGACGTTGCCGCGCTCGTCGACCGGCAGCGACGCGAGGTCGATGCGCGATCCGCCCTGCGCACCGGTCGCCGACAACGTCGATCCGTCCAGGCGCAGCGTCGCCGGTTCGGCAACCCCCAGGCGCGCGAGCAGCTGTGCACGAAGGTCGCGCCCGGCGCGCATCGCCGCGTTGCCCGAGACGAAGGTCTGTCGCGATGCCGAACTCTTGCCTGCGTCCAGCGTCCGGTCGGTGTCGGCGCAGACCTGGTCGAGCAGCGCGACCGGCACGCCGATCGCGTCGGCGCAGATCTGCGCGAGGATCGTGCCGGTTCCCTGGCCGATGTCGACGGCGCCGTTGTAGAGCGTCACCCGGCCGTCGGCGCGCAGCCCTGCCTGCATGGTCGACGGATTGGCGATCACCGTGTTGCCGATTCCGTACCACATGCACGCGACACCGACGCCGCGTCGTTTGTCGCACGCGTAGCGCGCGTGCGGATCGCTCGAATCGGGCGCCGCGACGCAAGAACCGGCGCGCTCGCGTGCGTCGCGCGACGCGGCTGCGCGCGCGTTGAAGGACCCGGCACGCTCGCGTGCCTCGAGCCACGCCGGACGCAACGCGGCGAGACAGGCCTGCAACCCGACGCTGGCCTCGAGCCGCTGCCCGGTCGGCGTCGTGTCGCCCGCGCGCAGCGCCTGCTCGAAGCGGTACTCGAGCGGATCGACGCCCAGGCGTTCGGCGACCAGATCGATCAGCGTCTCGTTGAGCAGCGTCGCCTGCGGCACGCCGAATCCGCGAAACGCCCCGCCGATCGCGCCGTTCGTGTAGATCGCGCGCGTGTTGGCCACCACGTTGGCGACCCGGTACGGGCCCGATGCATGGATCGGCACGCGGTTGGCGACCGTGGGGCCCCACGACGAATACGCGCCGGTATCGAAGTCGCCCTCGAAGCGATACGCGACGAGGCTTCCGTCGGGCGCAGCGGCGATCGTCGCGCTCATCCGCGCCGGGTGACGCTTGGTCGTCGAGGCCATCGATTCGGGGCGCGTGTAGACGATGCGCGCCGGGCGCGCGAACTTGCGCGCCGCGGCTGCGACGAGCGGCTGGATCGCCATGTCGAGCTTGCCGCCGAATCCGCCGCCGACTGCGGACGGAACGATGCGCACCTGCGTCGGCGCCAGCCGGAACATCGACGCGAGTTCGTCGCGATCCATGTACGGAGTCTGCGTGCAGCCGAACACCGTCAGGCGTTCGGCGCCGTCCTCGTTCGACCACTGCGCGAATCCTGCCTCGGGCTCGATGTACGCGTGTTCGACGTGCCGGGTGCGCATCGATGCCGCGACCGACAGCGGCGCGCGCGCGATCGCCGAATCGGCGTCGCCGCGAACGACGCGTCCGCGGCACAGCACGTTGTCGGGCCAGCGCTCGTGCACGCCCGGCGCACCGTCGGCGAGCGCCTGCTCGGGCGACTCGACCGCCTGCTCGACATGCCACTGCAACGGAAGCTCGGCATCGGCGATCGCCTCGAGCACCGCGCGCTCGCCGACGAGCACCAGCACCGCTTCGCCGCGCAGGCGAACGCGGTCCTCGGCGATCGCGGGCTGGTCACGCAGGTCCGGAAAGATCGCGAAGCGGTTGTACGGGATGTCGGCCGCGGTCACGACGCCGAGCAACCCCGGGCGTGCGGCGACGAATCCGGCGAGATCGCCGTACTCGAATCGCGCCGACGCGTGCGGCGAGCGCACGACCCGCAGCCAGACGGCGTCCGCCGGCGCGAAATCGGCGCCGTACAGCGCGCGACCGTCGACCTTCTCGGCCGCATCGAGGCGCGGAAGGCGCGCGCCGACCGCTGCGCCGCACGCAGTCGCATCGAGCGGCGAAACGGGACCGGGTCCGGAGCGTGCGCCGACCGAGTGCACCGCTTCGACGATCTTGCGGTAGCCGGTACAGCGGCACAGCACCCCGCCGATTCCGTCGAGCACCTGTTCGACGCTCGGCCGCGGATGTCGTTGCAGGACGTCGAGCCCGGCGATCAGCATGCCGGGAGTGCAGATGCCGCACTGCGCGGCGCCATGATCGATGAACGCCTGGCGCAGCGCCGATTCCGTGGTGCCGGGCGGTGCCGTCGCGAACGACTCGACGGTGCGAACCTCGCGACCGCCGCACCGGCCCACCGGGACCAGGCACGAACAGACCTGCCGGCCATCGAGCAACACGGTGCACGCGCCGCAGTCGCCGGCGTGGCATCCGATCTTCGTTCCGGTCAGCCCGAGTTCGTCGCGCAGCCAGTCGGAAAGCCGCATCGACGCCGGCGCGCCGAGAGCGCATTCGCGCCCGTTGACGACGATCGTCTGCGCGGCATCGACGGCCGTCGCCACGCCCGTGCCGGAATCGCGCTTCATCGTGCGCCCTTCGCGAGCGCGAACTCGGCGAACAGCCGACGCAGCAGTTCGACCGCCGCATGCCTGCGATACGCGGCGCTGCCGCGCACGTCGTCGATCGGTGCGATCGGAGCGAGCGCCTCGTCGTCGATCACCGCCTCGAAGCGCTGCTCCAGCGTTTCGCGCGGCGTGTGCAGCATCCGCGATTCCAGCGCCGGCAGTCGGCATGCGGCCGCCGAGCACGCCCCGACGGCAATCGCGCAATGCGACAGGCGCCGCTCGTCGTCGAAATCGACCGCGACTGCGACCATCGCGATCGAGATCACCAGGTAGCGGCGATGGCCGAGCTTCAGGAACGCCGAACGCGCGCGCGCCGATCGGCCGGGGATCACCACGGCGACCAGCAGCTCGTCGCCGGCCAGCGCAGTACGCCGGTTGCCGAGAACGAACTCGTCGACCCGCAGCGTGCGGGTGCCCCGCACGCTGGCGAGCTCGACCCGTGCTTCGAGCGCCAGCAGCGCCGGCACTCCGTCGGCTGCCGGCGACGCATTGCACAGATTGCCGCCGATCGTCGCCTGGTTCTGGATCTGCAATCCGCCGATTTCGCGTGCCGCCTGCTGCAATGCGACGAACTGCCGATCGAAGGGCGCCCGCGCGATTTCCGACCATGTGGCGAGCGCGCCTATGCGCCACGGTGCATCGTGGCCTGGACCGTCGCGCGCGATCGACTGCAGTTCGTGCAACCCCGACAGGTCGAGCAGCGACTCGTGCACCGGGCGGCCGACACGCGACGGGTAGAAGTCGGTGCCGCCGGCAAGCGGGGTCCAGCCGCCGTCGGCCACGCGGCGCAACGCGGTATCGAGATCGGTCGCTCTCTCGTAGCGCGCGGTGCGCGCGGACGGCACGAAACTCGGATTCATGGGCGAGGACGGAACGGGCTCGCTGGCGCGAAGTGCAAGGCAAAGATGTAATGAAGTCGCCGCTTCATTCGCTGCGTTGCGCGACGAAATTACTCCACGGTACTATGGCAGTCAATACGCAACACTCCGGTATGCCTGCGCGATGACCCACGTCGTCCTCGATTCCTGCATCAAGTGCCGCTACACCGACTGCGTCGACGTCTGTCCGGTCGACTGCTTTCGCGAGGGTCCGAACATGCTCGTCATCGATCCCGACGAGTGCATCGATTGCGCGGTGTGCATCCCCGAATGCCCGGTCGAGGCGATCGTCGCCGAAGAGGACGTTCCGCCCGGAATGCAGGAGTACATCGCGCTCAATGCCGAACTCGCCCCGGGCTGGCCGGCGATCACGCGCAAGAAGGGAGCGCTGCCCGAAGCCGAGGAGTTCAAGGACGTCCCGAACAAGCGCCAGTACCTCGAACGCTGAACGCCCGGCGGGCCGCTTCACGGTGCCGATTCACCGTGCCGCTTCACCGCGCGACCCGCCGCCCCCGCGCGACCCTCTGCCGAAGACCCGTAGCGCGATGCCCCTGGAGCCGGGCGCTTGTTGCAGACCAGATAGTTCAAGCTTAAACTATTAGCGACGCAACCGATTCAGGAGAGCCCCATGTGGCGGCCCCCGCAGAAGATCAAATGGAAACCGAAGCCCGGCGACTGGCCGTCGGCCGACGAAGCGGCCCGGTCGCTGCTGTTTCGCCCGTTGCAGGCCGGCCCGCTGTCGCTCGCGACGCGTACCTGGGTGCCGGCGATGGTTCCGTGGCGGGCGACCGACGACGGCTTCGTCACCGACGACAACGTCGACTGGTATGCGCGTTTCGCGCAGGGTCGGCCCGGAGCGATCGTCCTCGAAGCAACCGGAATCCGCGACATCCCGAGCGGACCGCTGCTGCGCATCGGACACGAGCGCTTCGTCCCGGGCCTGAAGCGGATCGTCGACGCGGTCCGCGAAGCCAGCGGCGGCGAAACGCGACTGTTCATCCAGCTGATCGACTTCCTGTCGATCCGCCGCCGTCCCGAGCCGCAGAAATACCTCGGGCGCCACCTGCGCATCACCGACGCGCACCGCGCCGCGTTGTCGATGGATGCCGCGAGCGACGACGAAGTGCGCGCGCGCCTTCTCGGGATGCCGTCCGACGCGCTCGATTCCGTGCTGACCGAGCGCGAACTCGAAGGGCTGCGGATGGGCGAACGCGAGCGCGTCACCGACGTGCACCTGCCGCACATCCGCGAATTGCCGCAGGTGCTGCCGGGGTTGTTCGCGGCGGCCGCGCGCCGCGCGCGCGAAGCGGGCTTCGACGGCATCGAACTGCACTACGCGCACGCATACACGATGGCTTCGTTCCTGTCGGCGCGCAACGATCGCGACGACGGCTACGGAGCGACGCTCGAAGGCCGCGCACGCCTGCCGCTCGAGACCTACCACCGCGTGCGCGCGGAAGTCGGCAGCGACTACGTCGTCGGTTGCCGCTACCTCTCCGACGAGTGCATCGACGGGGGGTCGACCGTCGAGGACGCGTCGTACTTCGGAGTCGAGTTCGCGCGCGCCGGAATGGATTTCCTGTCGTTGTCGCGCGGCGGCAAGTTCGACGACGCGAAGCAGCCGGCCGTGGGATGGTCGGCGTACCCGTACACCGGTCCGAGCGGCTACGAATGCATGCCGCACCACGTGTCCGACGAACGCGGTCCGTTCGGCCGCAACTTCGAGCCTTCCGAGCGGATCCGCTCGGCGATCCGCGCCGAAGGGCTGGCGACGCCGGTCGTCGTCACCGGCGGCGTGCACGGCTTCCGGCAGGCCGAGCAGCTGCTCTCGGGCGATCGCGCCGACGTGGTCGGATTCGCGCGCCAGAGCCTCGCCGATCCCGACTGGTTCGACAAGGTCCGCCTGGGACGGGGTCGTGAGGTCAACGTCTGCAGCTACTCGAACTACTGCGAGGCGCTCGACGAGAAACACCTGGAGGTCACCTGCAGCGTGTGGGACCGCAAGGCGCTCGACGAACCGGGAATCCGCAAGTCGAAAGACGGCAAGCGGCGCATGGTGCCGCCGGCGTGGAAACCGGATGGCGTCGACGAACCCGTGCGCGAAACCGGCGGCATGCGCGGGACCGGCAGCACGCGCGAAACGACCGGCGTGCGCGAAACGACCGGGACCGGCGCGCGATGACCCACGTCGTCCTCGATTCCTGCATCAAGTGCCGCTACACCGACTG
>CAYZYC010000009.1:0-25287 GCA_964481165.1 uncultured Limnobacter sp.
GGCGTGCCGATGCTCGACGAAGTCGGCGAACTCGTCTGCACGAGGCCGATGCCTTCGATGCCGTTGCGTTTCTGGGGCGACATCGACGGACGCAGGTATTTCGAGAGCTACTTCGATACCTTTCCCGGGCCGCCGAACGTCTGGCGCCACGGCGACTGGCTGAAGCTCACGCCGCGGCCCGAGTCGGTGACCGCCACGATCTACGGACGTTCCGATTCGACGATCAATCGGTACGGAATCCGGATGGGCACCAGCGAGCTGTACCGCGTCGTCGAGGAGTTCGACGAGGTCGCCGATTCGCTGGTGGTCGATCTCGAGTACCTCGGACGCGAGTCGTTTCTCGCGCTGTTCGTCGTGCTTCGCGATGCGGGTTCGGCCGCGGCCGGGATCGGGGCGAAGGGGCCCGCCTGCGACGGTGCGCAGGCCGCGCGCGGGCACACCGGCGTGGCGCCGCAACTGCGCGAGCGATTGCTCGAAGCGCTCCGCACGCGTCTTTCGGCGCGGCACGTGCCGAACGAGGTCTACGCGATTCCGGAGGTGCCGCGCACGATGTCGGGCAAGAAGCTCGAAGTGCCGGTGCGCAAGATCCTGCTCGGCCACCCGGTCGAGAAGTCGGTCAACCGCGATTCGATGGCCAATCCGGCGTCGATCGACTGGTTCGTCTCGTTCGGCCGGGCACGCGCCGAAGCGGCCGGCTGAGCCGCTTCGGCGCATCGAGCGCGCTACGCCGCGCCGTGGGCAGCCCCCGGGCGAACGAACGCGCCGGGGCGCCGGCGCGCATTCGCATAGCGCTCGGGTCCGAGTCCGGCGGCACGGATCTGCGGCGTGCGTCCGCCGATGAGATCCGACAGCAGCTGGCCGGAGCCGCAGGCCATCGTCCAGCCGAGCGTGCCGTGGCCGGTGTTCAGCCAGAGGTTGCCGTGGGCGGCGCGGCCGACGATCGGCGTGCCGTCGGGTGTCATCGGGCGCAGGCCGGTCCAGAACGTTGCATTGCGCAGGTCGCCGGCGCCGGGAAACAGTCCTTCGACGACCATCTCGAGCGTCTCGCGGCGTTGCGGACGCAGCGTCAGGTCGTAGCCGGAAACTTCGGCCATGCCTCCGACGCGGATCCGGTCGTCGAAACGCGTGATCGCGACCTTCCAGGTTTCGTCCATCACCGTGGAGACGGGCGCGACCGACGCGTCGACGATCGGGATCGTCAACGAGTAGCCCTTGAGCGGGTAGACCGGCAGCGACAGGCCGGCAGTCTGCGCCATGGGACGCGAATAGCTGCCGAGCGCGAGCACGTAGTGGTCGGCAAGTCGCGTGCGGCCGTCGATCGTCACTCCGACGATGCGATCGCCTTCGCTGCGCAACGCCTCGATCGAGCGGCCGTGCTCGAAGGCCACCCCCGCGGCGCGACAGCGCTCGGCGAGCCGCTTCGTGAACAGCTGGCAGTCGCCGGTCTCGTCTCCGGGAAGCCGCAACGCGCCGACGAGGCGGCCGCGCACGCGCGCCAGTGCGGGTTCGACCGCGGCGAGTGCGTCGGGTCCGAGAAGCTCGAACGGCACGCCGGCTTCGCGCAGCACTTCGATGTCGCGTGCGGCCGCGTCGAGCTGCGCCTGCGTGCGGAACACCTGCAGCGTACCGAGCTGGCGCCCTTCGTATTCGATTCCGGTCTCGGCGCGCAACGCCGCGAGGCAGTCGCGGCTGTACTGCGCAAGGCGCAGCATCCGCTCCTTGTTGACCGCGTAGCGCGACGAGCGGCAATGCAGCAGCATCTGCGTCATCCACTGCAACTGGAACAGCGTGCCGTCGGGACGGATCGCAAGCGGTGCATGTCGCTGGAACAGCCACTTCATCGCCTTCAGCGGAATGCCCGGCGCGGCCCACGGTGTCGAGTACCCGGGGGAGATCTGCCCGGCGTTCGCGAAGCTCGTTTCCATCGCGACATCCGGCTGCCGGTCGACGACGGTCACCGCGAATCCTGCACGCGCGAGATACCACGCGGTCGTCACGCCGATCACGCCGCCGCCGAGAACGAGCACTTGCATGGGTCGCCACCTCCGAATCGGAAATTGTCGGTGCAGCGGCGAAGAAACGTTCACCGTTTTTCGGTCGTACGCTAGAATTTCTTGCGTTCGGGGGCCACTCTGGTCGAAAAACCCGTGAGAAACCGGATTCAGCAGGTCAGGGACCTCGATCGAATCGACCGGAAGATCCTGCGGATGCTGCAGGACGACGGCCGGATCTCGGTGACCGAACTGGCCGAACACGTGGGGCTGTCGGTCACGCCGTGCAGCGAACGCGTCAAGCGGCTCGAGCGCGACGGCTACATCCTCGGCTACCACGCGCGCCTGAACCCGCAGGCGCTCGGGCAGAACCTCCTCGTTTTCGTCGAACTGAAGCTGGCCGCGAAATCGGGTCCGATCTTCGACGCGTTCCGCCGCGAGGTGCTCGAGCTGCCGTACGTGCTCGAATGCCACCTCGTCTCGGGCGACTTCGACTACCTGCTCAAGGCGCGCATTCCCGAAATGAGCGCCTATCGCAAGCTGCTCGGCGACATGCTGCTGGCACTGCCGGGCGCCCGCGAATCGCGCAGCTACATCGTGATGGAGGAGATCAAGGAGACGCTGACCGTCCACGTCGCAGAGCAGGAGGGCCGCGGATGAACGCGAACGCGGGACGCAGTGCGCCGATCGGCGGCACGCGAATCGAGATCATCGCACCGTCGGGTGCGCATCTTTCGCTGGAGAGTTTCGACGCGGCGCTGCATGCCTTGCGCGCGCGCGGCTACGAAGTGCACTGCAGCGCCCCGCGCGAGGGCTGGCAGCGCTTCGCCGATACCGACGCGGCGCGGCTCGACCAGATCCATCGTGCCGCGCGCATGCGCGACATCGATGCGGTGATGATCACCCGCGGCGGGTACGGGATCTCGCGCCTTCTCGACCGGATCGACTGGTCGCTGGTGGGCGAATCGGCGCTGGGCGGCGTGCGCTGGATCGGATACAGCGACTTCACCGCGTTCCAGCTCGCGTTGCTTGCACGCACCGGCGCACCGAGTTTCGCAGGGCCCGGCGCAAGCGGCGACTTCGGCGTCGCGGAACCCGATCCCTACATGCTCGGGCACTTCGATGCGGTGATGGCCGGCCGCCTGTTGCCGGTGCAGTGGAGCGAGAAGTGGCCGCAGGCCGGTCAACGCGCCATCGCCCCAGTCGAAGGGGTGCTGTGGGGCGGCAACCTGTCGCTGGTCGCCGCCGCCGTCGGCACCGAATGGCTGCCCGCGATCCGCGGCGGAATCCTGTTCCTCGAGGACGTCGCCGAGCATCCGTACCGCGTCGAGCGCATGCTGCACCAGTTGCTGTACGCCGGTATTCTCGAGAATCAGGGCGCGATCGTGCTGGGCGAGTTCACCGAATGGCGCAGTTCGCCGCACGACAACGGGTACGACCTCGGTTCGGTCGTCGATTACCTGCGCCAACGGATCGCGACGCCGGTGTTCACCGGATTGCCGTTCGGACACGTGCCGCGCAAGGCAGTGCTGGGTGTCGGAGCGCACTACCTGCTGGAGACTTCCGGCGCGACCCGGCGTCTCGTGCCGCTCGTTCCGGGATCTCAGGCCATCGATCCGACGGGCATCGACTGTTCGGCCAGTCGCACGAACAGCGCGGCGCCCAGCGCAAGCACTTCGTCGTTGAAGTCGTAGCGCGAGTTGTGCAGCACGCAGCCTTCGGCTGCGCCGCCCTGGCCGAGCCGGAAGTACGCGCCCGGCCGAGCCTGCAGCATGAACGAGAAGTCCTCGGCGCCCATGCTCGGGTCGAGATCGCGCAGGACGTTCTGCGTTCCGACGAGTTCGTCGGCGACTGCCGCGCCGAACAGGGCCTCGCGCGCGCTGTTGATGGTCGCCGGATACACGCGCTCGTAGGCGAGCGAAGCCTTCGCGCCGAAACCGGCGGCCACCGACTCGACCAGCGCGCGCAGGCGCTGCTCGACCATCGCCTGCGTATCGGGACGAAAAGTGCGGACGGTCCCGACGAGTTTCGCTTCGTGCGGAATCACGCTCATTGCACCGGGGTGTCCGGCCTGGATCGAGCACAGGCTGACGACCGCCGAGTCGATCGGACTTACGTTGCGCGAGACGATCGATTGCGCTGCGGTGATGATGTGCGCGGCCACGAGAACGGGGTCGACCGCGAGATACGGGTGCGCACCGTGGCCGCCGCGCCCTTCGACGGTGATCGTCACGCGGTCGGCAGCCGCCATGATCGGGCCGGCACGGACTGCGATGGTGCCGGCGGGCAAGCCCGGCCAGTTGTGCATCGCGTAGACCGCATCGCACGGAAAGCGCTCGAACAGCCCTTCCTCGATCATCACGCGCGCGCCGCCGTGGCCCTCTTCGCCCGGCTGGAAGATGACGTGCACGGTGCCGTCGAAATCGCGATGCGCCGCGAGATAGCGCGCCGCGCCGAGCAGCATCGTCACGTGGCCATCGTGGCCGCAGCCGTGCATGGCGCCGGCCTTGCGCGAACGATGCGCCACCTCGTTGTCCTCGTGCATCGGCAGCGCGTCCATGTCGGCGCGCAACCCGACCGTGCGGCTGCTCTGCGTCTGCCGTCCCCGGATGACGCCGACGACTCCGGTGCGGGCGATCCCGCGGTGGATCTCGTCGACTCCGCTTCGGGACAGCTGGCGAGCGATCAGTTCGGCGGTGAAGTGCTCTTCGAAGCCCAGCTCCGGGTTCGCGTGCAGCGCGCGGCGAATCGCCGTGAGCTCGTCCTTGTGCCGGGCGAGTTCGTCGAGCACCCGCCTTGCGCCCGAGGGGCGCTGGGCCGGTGCATCGGCGCGGGCTTCGAGTACGTCGAGGGTTCGCATCGAAATGCTCTTCGGGCTTTCAGTGTAGCGCGGTGCCGCGACGAAGCATGGCCGTCGATCGGCCCTGCGACGCCTGTCTTCCACGAGTCCGACGATTTCGTTGCGCGCACGCCGCGCGCCCGGCGTCTCAGTTCTGCGCGAACCACCGCTCGGCCAGCCGCACCCAATACGCCGCGCCCGGCGGGATCAGGTCGTCGTTGAAGTCGTAGCTGGCGTTGTGCAGCGTGCACGGCCCGGCACCGTGGCCGGCCTGGCGATGACCACCTCCGCCGTTGCCGATCACGACGTAGCAGCCGGGCTTTTCCTGCAGGAAGTACGCGAAATCCTCGGCGCCCATCGTCGGCTCGAACTCGTGCACCTTGTCCTCGCCGAACAGTTCGCACAGCACTTCGCGGCAGAACCGCGTTTCCTTCGCGTGGTTGACCGTCGGCGGATAGCTGCGCACGAACTCGAAGTCGACGGTGCAGTCGAAGGCCGCCGCCGTGTGCACGGCCACCTCGCGCATGCGCCGTTCGACCAGGTCGAGCGTTTCGAGCGTGAACGTGCGCACCGTTCCCTGCATCTGCGCGGTGTCGGGAACGACGTTCGTCGCTTCGCCGGCGCGGATCATCGTCACCGAGAGCACCGCGGCTTCGACGGGTCGCTTGTTGCGCGTCAGGATCGCCTGGAATGCCTGCACGATCTGGCAGGCGACCGTCACCGGGTCCGCGCTCTCGTGCGGCAACGCGGCGTGCGAGCCGCGCCCTCGCACCGTGACGCGGAACTCGTTGGACGACGCGAGCACGGGGCCGGCCTTCAGCGCGAACTCGCCCGGCGCGTGTTCCGGCCAGTTGTGCATGCCGAAGACCGCCTGCATCGGGAACTGGTCGAACAGCCCGTCGCGGATCATCTCGCGCGCGCCGCCGCCGCCTTCCTCGGCCGGCTGGAAGATCAGGTACACCGTGCCGTCGAAGTTGCGGTGCTTCGACAGATGCTTCGCCGCGGCCAGCAGCATCGCGGTATGGCCGTCGTGCCCGCAGGCGTGCATGCGGCCGGCGTTCTTCGACGCGTGCGCGAAGGTGTTGCGTTCGGTGATCGGCAGCGCGTCCATGTCGGCGCGCAGGCCGATCGCGCGCGGCGAGCTGCCCGATCGGACGATGCCGACGACTCCGGTGCGGGCGAAACCGCGGTGCACCGGGATCCCCCATGCGGCGAGTCGTTCGGCGACGAGGTCGCCGGTGCGCACCTCCTCGAAGCGGAGTTCGGGATGTGCGTGCAGCGTGCGGCGCAGTTCGCGAATCTCGGAATGGAATTCGGCGATCTGCTCGACCAGCTTCATGGGCGCTCCGAAGGCATGTCCGATGCGAAACTCCGACGGCTTCCAGATTAGCATTGCGCATGACCCGCCCGCACGGAGCCGCGACGACCGAACGGATATCGAGCCGCGCACGAGAGAAGTGTCGGGTGCAGGCGCTGCGTCGGGTATGCGCGTCGCGGCGGGCGCACGCGCTGCGCCGGGTGCGCGCAGCCGGCGCGGTCCTCATGGTGTTCGCGCTGGCCGGTTGCGCCGCGTGGCGCGACGGCCCGTCGTACTACTGGCAATCGTTCACCGGGCACCTGAAGGTGATGTGCGAGGCGCGGGACATCGCCGAGCTCGTCGACGACCCGAAGGTCGAGCCCGCGCTTCGCGAGCGACTGAAGGAAGTGCTCGCGATCCGGGCGTACGCCACGGCGAAGCTCGCGCTTCCCGAGAACGGCAGCTATACGGTGTATGCCGACATCGGCCGGCCCTTCGTCGTCTGGAACGTGTTCGCGACGCCCGAGCTGTCGATGCGCCTGGAGCAGTGGTGTTTTCCGATCGCGGGCTGCGTCGGCTACCGGGGGTACTACGATCGCGAGGCTGCCGAGCGCTTCGCGCAGCGGCTGCGCGACGACGGCCTCGAGGCGGTCGTTCGCGGCGTCCCTGCATACTCGACGCTCGGCTGGTTCGACGACCCGGTGCTCAACACCTTCGTGCACCATCCGCAGGCCGAGGTCGCGCGCCTGGTCTTTCACGAGCTCGCGCACCAGGTCCTCTACGTGAAGGGCGACACGACCTTCAACGAGTCGTTCGCGACCGCGGTCGAACAGGTCGGCGTCGAGCGCTGGCTGGCGGACCGCGAAGCGCGTACCGGAGACCGCGGACCGCGCGAAACGTGGCAGGCGTTCGCCGCGCGCCGCCTCGGCTTCGTGTCGATGTTGCGCAGGCACCGTGCCGCGCTCGAGCGCGTCTACGCGTCGGCGCGATCCGACGACGAGAAACGCCGGGCGAAGGCGGAAGTCTTCGCGCAGCTGCGCAGCGACTACGCGGAACTGAAGCAGCAGTGGGGCGGGTTCGCCGGCTACGACCGCTGGTTCGAGCAGCCGCTGACCAACGCGCACCTCGCCTCGATCGCGTCGTACACCGAACGCGTACCGGCGTTTCGCGCACTGCTCGCCGAGCAGGATGGAGACCTGCCGGAGTTCTACCGTCGTGCGCGCGAGCTCGGCGACCTGCCGGGGAGCGAACGCGATGCGGCGCTCGATGCGCTCGCCGCGCGCTCGGCGAGCGCAAACCCACCCCGGCACACGGTGCCGGGTCCGCCGCAGCCCGAGGCACCCCGGAAGTCCCGCTGATTGACGGCATAATGACGCGTCGCGCGCGTGCCGGCGGGCATGCCGGCACGCTGATCGGCCTGCACGCCGCCGCAACGCACGGAACAGGCGCCCGGGGGGAGGGAGAACTCATGGATCGCATCTGGCTGAAGAACTATCCCGCGGGCGTACCGCACGAGATCGATCACAACCGCTACGGCTCGCTGGTCGAACTGCTGGAGGAGTCGTTCGCGAAGTTCCGCGACCGCAAGGCCTACGTCGGCTTCGGCAAGGCGATCAGCTTCGGCGAAGTCGACGACATGTCGAAATGCGTGGGCGCGTGGCTGCAGTCGCGCGGCCTGAAGAAGGGCGACCGCGTCGCGCTGATGATGCCCAACGTGCTCCAGTATCCGGTGGCGATCGCCGCGGTGCTGCGTGCCGGCCTGGTCGTGGTCAACGTCAATCCGCTGTATACGCCGCGCGAACTCGAGCACCAGCTGAAGGATTCGGGCGCACGCGCGATCATCCTGCTCGAGAACTTCGCGCACACGCTGCAGCAGGTGCTCCCCCGCACGCAGATCGAGCACATCGTGATCGCGTCGATGGGCGACATGCTCGGCTTCGCCAAGGGCACGCTGGTGAACGCGGTCGTGCGCCACGTGAAGAAACTCGTTCCGGCGTTCGAACTGCCGGGTGCGAAGCGCTTCAACGCCGTGCTCGCCGAAGGCGGACGCATGCGCCTGGAGACGCCGAAGATCGGCCACGAGGACGTCGCGTTCCTGCAGTACACCGGAGGCACGACGGGACTGGCCAAGGGCGCCACGCTCGTACACCGCAACATCATCGCGAACGCGTTGCAGGCCGAAGCGTGGATCCAGCCGGCGCTGAACAATCCGAGAAAGGGCCCGCCGCCCGAACAGCTGATCTGGGTCTGCGCGCTGCCGCTTTATCACATCTTCGCGCTCACGGCGTGTTTCCTGATCGGAATGCGGTTGGGCGGGCTCAACATCCTGATTCCCAACCCGCGCGACCTCCCGGCGTTGATCAAGGAGATCAAGCCGTTCCGGTTCACGCTGTTACCGGCGGTCAACACGCTGTTCAATGCGCTGGCCAACAACGCCGAGTTCGCGAAACTCGATTTCTCCGGGCTGCGCGTGTCGCTCGGCGGCGGCATGGCGGTGCAGGAGGCCGTCGCGCAGAAGTGGCTCGCCGTCACCGGGTGCCCGATCTGCGAGGCGTACGGTCTTTCGGAGACCTCGCCGGCGGCCACCGCCAACCCGACCGACACCGACAAGTTCACCGGGACGATCGGCCTGCCGTTCCCGTCGACCGACGTCGCGATCCTCGACGAGGACGGAAAGCCCGTCCCGCTGGGCGAGCGCGGCGAGATCGCGATTCGGGGTCCGCAGGTGATGGCCGGCTACTGGAACCACCCGGAGGAGACGGCGAAGGTGATGACCCCCGACGGTTTCTTCAAGACCGGCGACATCGGCGTGATGGACGAACGGGGCTACACGAAGATCGTCGATCGCAAGAAGGACATGATCCTGGTCTCGGGTTTCAACGTCTATCCGAACGAGATCGAAGGCGTGATCGCGATGCACCCGGGCGTGCTCGAGGTTGCCGCCGTCGGCGTGCCCGATCCGAATTCGGGCGAGGCGGTGAAGCTGTTCATCGTGAAGAAGGACGAGAGCCTCACCGAGAAGGGCCTGCTCGAGTACAGCGCGAAGAACCTCACCGGGTACAAGAAGCCGAAGTACATCGAGTTCCGCAAGGAACTTCCGAAGACGAACGTCGGCAAGATCCTGCGGCGCGAGTTGCGCGACGAATCGACGCCGCAGAAGGCCGCGCAGGCCGCGCAGACGGCGTGACGGCCGCATTGCTCGGCCTGCAGTTCGGCGGGCAGGCAGCCCGTCCGGGCTGAGGCGCGCGGGACTACGCGCGCCGGTACCGCGTGCCGGGATTCCCGCGCACCGGGGTCACAACGCGCGGAGCCGGAATCGCTGCAGCTTTCCGGTTTCCGTGCGCGGCAACGCGTCGAGGAACTCGATCGCCCTGGGGTACTTGTACGGCGCGATCGTCTTCTTGACGAACTCCTGCAGCGCATGGCTCATCGCCGCGTCGGGGCGATGGCCGGCCTTGAGCACGACATACGCCTTGACGATGTGCCCTCGCTCGGCGTCGGGCGCGGCGATGACGCCGCACTCGGCGACCGCCTCGTGCAGCAGCAGCGCCGACTCGACCTCCGGCCCGGCGATGTTGTAGCCGCCCGAGACGATCATGTCGTCCGAACGCGCCTGGTAGTAGAAGTAGCCGTCCTCGTCCATCGCGAACGTGTCGCCGGGAAGGTTCCATCCGTCGCGCACGTAGTCGCGCTGGCGCGGGTCGGCGAGGTAACGGCACCCGGTGGGCCCCTTGACGGCGAGCTTTCCGACGTTGCCCGGCGCGACTTCGTTCATCGCCTCGTCGACGACGCGTGCCTCGTAGCCCGGCACCGGCTTGCCGATGGCACCGCGGCGCACGTCGTCCGGCGACGACGAGATGAAGATGTGGATCATCTCGGTAGACCCGATCCCGTCGATCATCTCGATGCCGCTCGCTTCCTTCCACAACTGGCGCGTCGCATCGGGCAGCGCCTCGCCGGCCGATACCGACTTGCGCAGCGACGACAGGTCGAAGTCGTCGACCAGCGCAGCCATCTGGCGGTACATCGTCGGGGCCGTGAAGAGAATCGTCGCGCGATGACGCTCGACCGCCGAGAGCAGCGTTTCGGGCGTGCCGCGCTCGAGCAGCAGCACCGAAGCGCCTGCGCGCAGCGGGAAACACAGCATCCCGCCGAGGCCGAAAGTGAACGCAAGCGGCGGTGTCCCGCAGAAGATGTCGTCGGCGGTCGGTCGCAGCACGTGGCGCGGGAACAGGTCGCACATCGCGACGATGTCGCGATGGAAGTGCATCGTTCCCTTCGGCGTGCCGGTCGTTCCCGACGTGAACGCGATCAGTGCGACATCGTCCTGCGCCGTGTCGCACGGCGTGAAACGCGTCGGCGCGCTCGGCAGGCAACGCTCGAGCGCATCGGCTTCGCCGCTTCCGTCGTTGAAGAACATCACCTGCTTCAGCGAGTCGGTCTGCCCGCGCAGGATGTCGATCTCGTCGCGCAACTGCAGGTCGCACAGCGCGGCGCCGACGCGCGCCTTCTCGACCACCGGCAGCAGGTCCTTCGCGCGCAGCAGCGGCATCGTCGGCACGGCGATGAGTCCCGCCTTGATCACCGCCAGCAGGCATGCAGCCATCATCGGGTTGTTCGTGCCGCGCAGCAGCACGCGGTTCCCGGGCTGCAACCCCATCCGGTCGCGCAGCACGTTGGCGAGCTGGTTCACGCGCACGTACAACTGGTAGTACGTGCAAACGGCATCGTCGGTCCGCAGCGCGATCGCGTCGCCGCGACCTTCGGCCACGTGGCGGTCGAGCAGTTCGGCCGCGGCGTTCAGGCGTTCCGGATAGCGCGTGTCGGGCGAATCGAGAAAATCGGGCCACTGATCGAGCGGCGGCAGGCTGTCGCGCGCAAAACCGTCGACGTGTGCGGATCGGTACATGGTGTCTCCCTCGCCTCCTGCTGCGACGCGGCGCGGTCCCGAAACGGAACCGCGAGCGTCATGCATTCGCTTCGTCTTGTCGGGCGGCGAGCGCCCGCTTTTTCCCGTCGACCAGTGCCGGCTTGAGCTTGCCGAGCAGCGCAAGCAACTGCGCCTGTTCCTGGCGCGACAACCCCTCGAACAACGACACGACCCAGCGCTCGTGACCCGCGGCCATTTCGGCGAACCGCCGTCGCCCCGCCGGCGAGAGCCGCAGCCGGATCGAGCGGCGATCGTCGCTGACCGGTTCGCGGCTGAGCAGTCCTTCCGCTTCGAGCTGATCCGCGAGCCCCGTGATGTTACCGCTGGTGACCATCAGCCGCTGCGACAGCTCGCTCATGCGCAGGCCCTGCGGATGCCGTTCGAGCTGCGCGAGCAGGTCGAAGCGCGGCAGCGTGCTGGCGAAGTCGCTGCGCAGCAGGTGGCGCACCGAGGATTCGATGAGGTTCGTGCAGGTGAGCAGCCGCAGCCACAGCTTCAGCGCGGTGTGGTCGTGCGCCTGCAGGCGGGTCTCGTGATCGAGGGGCGAATCGTTCGTCGGGCCGTCGCGTCTGTCCATGGCGAACAGTTTAAGTGTGAACTGTTCGCTTCTCAAACATCCCGATGCCCGAGGCGATGGGATCAGAAGGCGAAGGGCAAAAAAAAAGCGCCGGGTTGCCCCGGCGCTTTCAGACCTGCTTTCGTCAACCGGCTTGAGCCGGCAGGCGATCAGAACAGGTGGCGAACACCGATCGCGACGCCTTTCGGGTCCGCGTTCAGGCCGCCAGCCGCGGCGGCGTTGTCGGATGCCAGAACAGCGTAGTTCGAGTTGCTGTTGTTGTTCATCATGCCGAGGGTTGCGTACAGGTTCGTGCGCTTCGACAGCGGATGGACGTAGGCCAGGCCGAACGACGTGCCTTTGGCCTTGCCGCCCGCGACCAGATCGCCTTCGATCTGGATCGCCTGCGCGAGCAGTTCGCCCGTGCCGAGCTTCATGCCGACGCCCAGGCCGATCGCCTGCACTTCGTCCTGTGCATTCACGCCACCACGCACGACCGCGCCGGTGTCCGCATCGGCCATGCCGTAGGCCAGCGTCACGCGGAACGCGCCGAACGAGTATCCGGCACCGACACCCATCTGCTGCACGGCGTCGCCCAGGGCATTGTTGACTTCCTGGAAGTAGCCTTGCAGTTTCAGCGGGCCGGCCGCGTATGCAGCCGAAATGCCGTAGGCGTCGCCGCCGGAGCTGTCGGTCGTCGCGGTGTCGAGCAGTTCGCCTTCGGCGTACATTGCGCGAACCGTGATGCCGCTGAACGAGCCGGTGTAGTGGATACCGTTGCTGGCACGCGTCGTGATACCGCCGGCGCCGGCGGTGAACGTCAGCCAGTTGCCGTACAGGCCGTAGCCCATGACGTCCGTCGAGCCCATGGCCGAGAACGCCGGGGTGTAGTCACGGCCGAGGCGCACTTCGCCGAAGCCGCCGGCCAGGCCGACGACCGCACGACGACCGAAGAACGTGGCGCCGGTGTCGCTGTCGCTGGTGCCGGTGTCGACGTCGAGGCCTGCCTCGAGGTTGAACGTGGCTTTCAGGCCGCTGCCCAGGTCTTCCGTGCCGCGAATCCCGAAGCGGCTCGTCGACTGGTAGCCCGAGTTCACGACCATGGTGGCCGAATCGCCGGGGCCGTCGGTGTCGACCCAACCCACGCCCGCGTCGGCGATACCGTACAGCGTGACGTTCGTCTGGGCGAACGCAGCTGCCGGCAGAGCTGCCGCGACAGCCACTGCGAGAAGCGTTTTCTTCATTGAAAGTTCTCCTAGGTTTCTGGAATCAATCGGCGGCCTCGTCGCCGCCGCAACTCCCCGAGTGGCCAGAGAGGCTGTCCCCGGTTTGAAGTCCAACGTATTCTCGCCAAATTCGCGGTGCGAGCAAACAACCCGGGGCTTGCCGGCGCCAAGTCGATGCAATTGTGTCGTTTGTCGGCAACAAAGCAGCGTCGTCGCGGGTTCTCGGAAGCGAACCGCGACGATCGCCGGTTGCGGAAGACGAAGGCCGGCGGGCAGAAGGCCGACGACCGCCTGCTCAGGTGCACGAGGCTCCGCCGCTCCAGGGAAGCAGCGGAGCCGATGCGTTGCGCCCCGGGGGCGCAGCGCTACCGAAATGCTCAGAACCGGTGACGGATACCCAGGGCGAAAGCCTGCGGTTCGGCGTCGGCCACGCCTCCGCCGACGCCGAATCCTGCCGCGCGCAGCGCAAGATCCGCACCGTTGTCGTTCGACAGTCGGCCGTACGACACGTACACGTTGGTGCGCTTGGACAGCGGATGTACGTACGCGATGCCGATCGAATCCGCTTCGGGGCTTCCCGGGCTGTCGAACTCCTGGCGGATGTAATTGAAGAGCACTTCGCCCCGGCCCAGTTTCGCGCCCAGGCCGATGCCGATCGCTTCGTGCTCGATGCTGCCGCCGGCCGGGAGTTCCTCGTCGGCCACGCCGTAGTTCAGCGCAACGCGGAAAGCGCCGAACCGGTATTGCCCGCCGATCCCGTACTGGTCGGTGTTGATGGTGTCGAGGCCCGACCCGTCGTCGAACTCGAGCGTCTGGAAGTAGCCCTGCACGGTCAGCGGTCCGCCGACGTAGACGCCCGACAAGCCGTAGACGTCGCCGTCGCCCTTCGGGTTGCCCGGAGAGTCGTCGGCTTCGCCGGTCGCGTACATCGCGCGAAGCGTGAACCCGCTCCACGACGGACTGGTGTAATGCACGCCGTTGCTCGCGCGGCTGGTGACGCCGCCGTTGCCGCCGAAAGCCAGCCAGTTGCCGAACAGGCCGAGGCCCATGACGTCGGTGGTTCCGATCGCCGTATAGCCCGGGGTGTAGTCGCGGCCGAGGCGGATTTCACCGAAGCTGCCGGCCAGCCCGACGACGGCGCGACGACCCCAGAACGGGGTTCCGGCATCGCCGTCGTCGATATCGAGGCCGGCTTCCAGGTTGAACGTGACCTTCAGGCCGCTTCCGAGGTCTTCGCTGCCGCGGATCCCGATCCGGCTGCTCGACTGGACGCCGCTGTAGACCATCATCGAACTGTCGGCGCCCGGTTCGTCGACATCTTCCATGCCGAAGGCGGCATCGGCTATGCCGTACAGGGTGACGTTCGTCTGCGCCGACGCGGTCGCGGCGAAGGCGCCGGCGACGGCCAGCGCAAGGAGGGATTTCTTCACGTAGGGCTCTCCACAGGGTTCGAAGGAAAAGGTGCGCGGCCTGGCCGCCGTCCCGGTTCGAAGCTAAGGAGCGCGCATTACCGTTTGGAGAAGGCGCGTATCCTGTGGTGGATCCGAGACACGACGGAAGAGAGCAGATGCCCGGAGTTTCCTCGTTCGAGCTTCGCGGCACGACGCCGCTCGATCGCTGCCTTGCCGGCGTAGGGCGTGCGCTGGCGACGTTGACCGATGCGACGCCCGGTGTGCGTGCGATGCCGGTTTCCGACGCTTCGTTCGAACCCGACGAGCCGACCGATGCATCGCAGCGCCGTCTTTCCGGGGCGCTGATGCGCGTGAACCACGTCGGCGAGATCTGCGCGCAGGCGCTGTACGAGGGTCAGGCGGCCGTCACGTCCGACCCGGCTCTCGAGCGTGAATTCCGCAGCGCGGCCCGCGAGGAGGGTGACCACCTTGCCTGGACGCGCGAACGCCTGCGCGAACTCGGGGCGCGACCTTCGCTGTTGAATCCGCTCTGGTACATGGGCGCGTTCACGCTGGGGGTCGTCGCCGCGCGGGCCGGAGACCGGATCAGCCTCGGATTCATGGCCGAGACCGAACGGCAGGTCGAAGCGCACCTTGCCCGCCACCTGGACCGGCTGCCGGCATCGGACGAGCGCTCGCGCGCGATCGTCGCGGCGATGCAGGAAGACGAGTCACGCCATGCGGAGAGCGCGCGGCGGCTCGGAGGCGTCGAGATGCCCGGCCCGATCCGGGGTTTGATGCGCGCTGCCGCGAAGGTGATGACGACGACCGCGCACTACGTCTGATCGGGGGCATGGCGCTGCGGATTCCCGGCGCCCGGCCGCGGCGCCCGGCCGCGTTCAATCCTCGACGATTTCCCACTCGTGCGTGAGTTCGGCGGTCTTGCCCATCATGATCGAGGCCGAGCAGTACTTCTCGTGCGAGAGCTTCACCGCGCGGGCGACGATCGAGGGTTTCAGCGCCCGCCCGCGCACGACGAAGCGGAAATGGATGCGGGTGAATACCTTGGGGTCGGTTTCCGAACGCTCGGCGCGCAGCGTGACCTCGCAGCCCCGCACGTCCTGACCGCTTCGGCTCAGGATGACGACCACGTCCGAAGCCGTGCAGCCGCCCGTCCCGAGCAACACCATCTCCATCGGCCGAGGGCCGACGTTCCTGCCGCCCGCCTCGGGAGCGCCGTCCATGACGACCGCATGGCCGCTACCGGTTTCGGCGACGAAGCTCATTCCTCCGGGGCCGGTCCATCGCACGACGCATTCCATTTTGCATTCCTCCATCCGGGTTTCACGCATTCTCGCCGCGC
Source organism: uncultured Limnobacter sp. (assembly GCA_964481165.1). Taxonomy (GTDB): domain Bacteria; phylum Pseudomonadota; class Gammaproteobacteria; order Burkholderiales; family Burkholderiaceae_E; genus Zeimonas. Next base: position 15,594 of record CAYZYC010000009.1, read on the forward strand.
TTCGAGGGCTGCTCGGCGAGCCGAACGTCCTCCGGAGCGAAATCGGAGCGCCACCCGGCGCCAGCCGTCATGGTGCAATGCCGCATGCCTGCGGCAAATCGACCGACGCCTGTATGGTCGAACGGGTTTCTCGCGGGCACGGGAATGCGCAACCGCTTCGTATATTAACTATTGATTTATCGGATATTTGTACGCGAAACATCGGATTCGGTGCGAATTCGACGGTGTATTCGAGTTCTCCTCTTGCACCGCACCATCGTTCACGCTACATTGAATCCGTCTCCTCCACCTCCTCCTTTGGTGGTTTCAACCCGGACCTCAGCGTCCGGGTTTTTTTTTGGCCGGTGCCGACCGGCCGGCCGGCGCGACTCGTACGGACACGTGCCGAAGTGCGCCAAGCGGCGCGCTTTGACGCGATTGCGCCTTCCCGATTACAATCATCGGCTTTCCGCATCTCGGGCCGGCAAGTGGCGCCCGACGATGCCGGGTTTCCATGGCAGGTGCGCACCCGCACCTTCCCGAGAGAGAGTCATGAAGACGTTTTCCGCCAAGCCGCACGAAGTGCAGCGCGACTGGTTCGTCGTGGATGCAACCGACAAGGTGCTCGGCCGTCTCGCCGTCGAGATCGCGCGGCGACTGCGCGGCAAACACAAGCCGGAGTTCACGCCGCATGTGGATACGGGCGACTTCATCGTCGTAGTCAATGCCGCGCGGATCAAGGTCACCGGCACGAAGTCGGACGACAAGATCTACTACCGGCACAGCGGATACCCGGGCGGCATCCGCGAAACCAGTTTCCGCAACATGCAGTCGCGGTTTCCCGGGCGCGCGCTCGAGAAGGCGGTCAAGGGGATGCTCCCGAAAGGCCCGCTCGGCTATGCGATGATCAAGAAGCTCAAGGTGTACGGCGAAGCCACGCACCCGCATTCGGCGCAGCAGCCGAAGGTCCTGGAGGTCTGAATTCGATGATCGGCGATTACTACTACGGCACGGGTCGTCGCAAGACGTCGGTCGCGCGCGTCTTCCTGAAACGTGGCACCGGCAAGATGGTCGTCAACGGCAAGCCGCTCGACGAATACTTCGCCCGGGAGACCGGCCGCATGGTCGTGCGCCAGCCGCTGCAACTCACCGACAACCTGCAGTCGTTCGACATCATGGTCAACGTCAACGGCGGCGGCGAATCGGGACAGGCGGGCGCGGTGCGCCACGGGATCACGCGTGCGCTGATCGACTACGATGCCGAACTCAAGCCGCCGCTGTCCGGCGCCGGCCTGGTGACGCGCGATGCCCGGGAAGTCGAGCGCAAGAAGGTCGGCTTCCACAAGGCGCGACGCCGGAAGCAGTTCTCCAAACGCTGATCCGGCGGGCAGAGCGCCCGGCACGTCGACAAAAGGCCGCTGCGGATCGCAAGCGGCCTTTTTCGTTCAAGGAGGTTCGAATGATCAAGGTCGGAATCGTCGGCGGCACCGGCTACACGGGGGTCGAGCTGCTGCGATTGCTCGCGCAGCACCCGCAGGCCGAGATCGTCGCGATCACGTCGCGCAAGGAAACCGGCATGCCGGTTTCCGAGATGTTTCCGTCGCTGCGCGGCCATGTCGATCTGCAGTTCTCGGATCCGTCCGAAGCGCCGCTCACGAGCTGTGACGTCGTGTTCTTCGCGACGCCGCACGGCGTGGCGATGTCGCAGGCGCGGGAACTGCTCGAAGCGGGCGTGCGGATCATCGATCTCGCGGCCGACTTCCGGTTGAAGGACACGGCGGAATTCGAGCGCTGGTACAGGATGCCGCACGCGTGCCCGGAAGTGCTCGCCGAAGCGGTCTACGGATTGCCCGAAGTGAATCGAGAGGCGATCCGCGGCGCGCGGGTGATCGGGTTGCCCGGCTGCTACCCGACGTCGGTGCAGCTCGGCTTCCTGCCGGTGCTCGACCCGGCGGCGGTGCAGGCCGCAGGCGGTGATCTCGTCGAACGCGACAGCCTGATCGCCGACTGCAAATCCGGCGCTTCGGGCGCCGGTCGCAAGGCCGAAGTGGGAACGCTGCTCGCCGAGGCAGGCGACAACTTCAAGGCGTATTCGGTTGCGGGACACCGGCATCTTCCGGAGATCCGGCAGGGGTTGCAGGCGATCGCCGGCCAGCCGGTGCGCCTGGTTTTCACGCCGCATCTGGTTCCGATGATTCGCGGCATCTTCTCCACCTTGTACGCACGCCTGACCCCTGCCGGACGCGAGGTCGACCTGCAGGCGCTGTACGAGAAGCGCTTCGCCGACGAGCCCTTCGTCGACGTGATGCCGCCCGGGTCGGCGCCGGAAACGCGCTCGGTGAGGGCATCGAACGTCGCCCGGATCGCGGTGCACCGCCCGCCCGACAGCGATCTGCTGATGGTGCTCGTCGTCGAGGACAACCTGGTCAAGGGCGCCTCGGGACAGGGCGTCCAGGTGATGAACATCATGTTCGGTCTGCCGGAAAAGGCCGGGCTCGCGCAGTTGCCGGTATTGCCGTGATGCGCGAGCGGCCGGGAACGCACGCCGGATCACGAACGACGTCCGGATCCGCGCCGGAGCCGGGATGCACGCCGTCGACTGCGAGTCCCGGACCCCGCCGGTGGCGTTCTGGCACGGCCTGCCTGCGCGGCCTACAATGACACCGATACGGAGGAATTCGATGGATGCTGTCGCCGAAATGCCCGCACCGCTGCTGTTCACCGACAGCGCTGCCGGCAAGGTCAAGGAACTGATCGACGAGGAAGGCAATCCCGCCCTGAAGCTGCGCGTTTTCGTGCAGGGCGGAGGCTGCTCGGGTTTTCAGTACGGATTCACGTTCGACGAGGAAACGAACGAGGACGACACCGTGATGGAGAAGGGCGGCGTCACGCTGCTGATCGACGCGATGAGTTTCCAGTACCTCGTCGGTGCCGAGATCGACTACAAGGACGATCTCGACGGAGCGCAGTTCGTGATCAAGAACCCGAACGCGTCGTCGACCTGCGGTTGCGGCTCTTCGTTCTCCTGACGCGGGCTCAGCCGACGCGCGGCTGAGCCAGCAGGCCCAGCACGCGCGCACCCCGGGCTCCGGTCACTGCCGGCAGGTTGCCGGCGTTGCCGTCGATGCGCTGTGCGGCCAGCCAGGCGAACGCGGCCGCTTCGACTGCCTGCGGGTCGATTCCGACGCTCGCTGTCGTTGCGCACGGCGTGGGCGCGACATGCGCGGCGAGCCGCTGCATCAGCCACGTGTTGTGCGCGCCGCCGCCGCAGACGAGAATCCGCTCGGCGCCGAAGCCGGAGCATGCGCGTGCAACCGTCACCGCCGTCAGTTCGACCAGTGTCGACTGGACGTCCTGCGGCGAGACGCGGGCAGGTCGGCGAACGCTCGCGCAAGCCTCTTCGCGCGAAGCCTCGCCGATCGCGTTCTCCAGCCAGTCCGGATCGAAGAGTTCGCGGCCCGTGCTCTTCGGCGGCGGCTCGGCGAAGTACGGTTCGGCGAGCATCGCGTCGAGCAACGCGCGATCGGGCCTGCCGCTGCGCGCCCATGCGCCGCCGGCGTCGAAGCGCCGGCCGACATGGCGGCGGCACCACTGATCGAGCAGCGTATTCGCCGGTCCGGTGTCGTATCCGCGTATCGCCTCGTCGTGTTCCCGTGCGGACGGAAGCAGCGTGACGTTGGCGATCCCGCCCAGATTCACGATGACGCGGCGCTCGTCCGGTGCCCGGAACAGCCGCTCGTGGAATGCCGGGACGAGCGGCGCGCCCTGTCCGCCTGCCGCGACGTCGGCCGCGCGCAGGTCGGCGACGACGGCGATGCCCGTGCGTTCGGCGAGCCGCGCAGCATTGAGCAACTGGATCGTGTAGCCGAGTTCCGGACGATGCCGCACCGTCTGCCCGTGCGCGCCGATGGCGACGACCGAATCGGCCGCGCACCCCGCGCCTGCCAGCAGCGCGTCGACGGCCTCGGCATACAGGTCCGCGAGCCGGTTCGCGGCCAGCGCGGCGCGCGACAGTTCGTCGGCGCCGGACGTCTGCAGCGCTTCGAGCTCGATGCGCAGCGCATCGTCGAACGGCAGGCTCGAGAATCCGGTCGTTTCGATCCGCGCAGTACGGTCGTCGACGACGATCAGGGCGGCGTCGACCGCGTCGAGACTCGTGCCCGACATCAGCCCGACGAAACGGCGCATCGGTTGCGCGCCTGGCGGGCTTACTCGAAACGCGCCAGGCGCACCGCGTCGAGTTGCGCCAGGCGGGTCCGCAGGCCGACGGTCTCGGCGCCGAACTGCCGCATCTCGGCAGCGTCCAGCGGGGTCGAACCGGGCATGGCTACGGCCATCGGGTTGACGTTCCTGCCGTCGACCATGAACTCGTAGTGCAGGTGCGGCCCCGTCGACCAGCCGGTCGTGCCCACGTAGCCGATCACCTCGCCCTGTCCGACCTTCGTGCCGACCGACAGATTGGCCGCGAAATTGCGCAGGTGCGCGTACAGCGTGGTGATGTCGTTGCGGTGCCGGACGATGATGACATTGCCGTATCCGCGCTGCTTCCCGATGAACTCGATCGTGCCGTCGCCCGAACTGCGCACCTTGGTGCCGATCGGAGCGGCGAAATCGACGCCTTTGTGCTCGCGTGTGTAGCGCAGCACCGGATGCATGCGCGCCCGGCTGAAGCCCGAGGAGATCCGGCTGAACTCCACCGGCTGGCGCAGGAACGACTTGCGCAGGCCGCGGCCGTCGAACGCGAAATACTCGCCTTCGCCGGAATCGCGCTCGAACCAGACGGCCTGGTGGTGTGTCCCGTCGTTGAGGAAATCGAGCGCGAGGATACGGCCGACCGTCGGCGGGTCGAGGCTGTCCGCCTCGCGAAGCATCTCGTACAGCACCCGGATCCGGTCGCCACGGCGCACGTCGCGGCTGAAGTCGACGTCTTCCTCGAGGATGTCGGCGATCTGGCTGGCCACCGCATCGGGGATTCCGGCGGCGTCGATCGCGGCGAAAAGCGAGGTTTCGATGTGCGCGACTCCCATCGCGACCTGCCGCTCGATGACCGCGGCAGCTTCGCTGGCGTGCAGCTGCGCGCCGTCGCGCCGCACGACCAGCCGGCGAGCAGGCTGCGCCGAAGCGGGTTCGAGGCTTCCGTAGCGGTACTGCAGCGAATGCACTCGGCCGGCCGCGTCGATTTCGGCGGTCACCGTGCGTCCCGACTGGAGCTGCAGAAGCTTCCGGGCGACCGGGTCGGAGGCGACGAACCTGTGGAATCCCGCGTCGGCGGCGCCCAGGCGATCGAGCAGCGATGCGAGCGTTTCGCCTCGCTGGATGCGTTCCGAGCGAACGAAGGTTTCGTCGGGTTCGCCGACGGTCGCCGGCAGCAGGACGGAGACGGCTTCGAGAACGGTCTGCGAAGGCGGCGGCTCGACGTAGCGCAGCGGCGCGGTGGCAAGCGCCGTCACGGCGATCAGCGTGGTCGTCGCGGCCACCGCGGCAGCCACTTTCGGGAAGTACGAGCGGGGTGTTTCGCTCATCGCGCTGATCGGCTCGTCGCCTGTGGAGTTCGACTTCGTCCGAGTGCTGCGAGCCCTCGGCTAGAATCTGGCCCTTCAGTCGCGGCAAGCGCTGGTCGCCCGAACGGCGAACGAAAACGCGCGAAACAGCAGCCCCGGCAGAAGTGGCACGGATTCTACAGGAATCATCGAGGAAACCTTTCACGAAATGGCGATGGACGGCGGCGGCAGACCGACGGGACAGGCGATGGACGACGGCGGCGCTCCGACCGGGCAGGCAATGCCCGCCGGGGGCCAGGGCGCCCGGGGGGGCGCATGGCCGCTGACCGAGCGGACTCGCGAGGCGATGACGACGAGCCTGCGGGGCTGCGACGAACTGCTCGTGCAGTCGGAGTGGATGCAGAAGCTCGCACGCAGCGAAGCGACCGGAACGCCGCTGCGCGTGAAGCTCGGCCTCGATCCGACGGCCCCGGACCTGCATCTCGGCCACACCGTCGTGCTCAACAAGCTGCGACAGCTGCAGGATCTCGGGCACACGGTGATCTTCCTGATCGGCGACTTCACCGCGATGATCGGCGACCCGTCCGGGCGCAACACGACGCGTCCCGCGCTGACGCGCCAGCAGATCGAACAGAACGCGCGCACGTATTTCGAGCAGGCGAGCCTGGTGCTCGATGCGCAGCGCACCGAGATCCGCTACAACTCCGAGTGGTCCGACGCACTGGGCGCGCGGGGGATGATCGAACTGGCCGCGCGGCACACGCTCGCGCGAATGCTCGAGCGCGACGATTTTGCCAAGCGATACCGCAGCGGCGTACCGATCTCGATCCACGAACTGCTGTACCCGCTGATGCAGGGCTACGACTCGGTCGCCTTGCGCTCGGACATCGAGCTGGGCGGCACCGACCAGAAGTTCAACCTGCTCGTAGGGCGCGAACTCCAGCGCGAGTACGGGCAGGAGCCGCAGTGCATTCTCACGATGCCGCTGCTCGAAGGGCTCGACGGCGTCGAGAAGATGTCGAAGTCGAAGAACAACTACGTCGGCATCACCGAGCCGCCCGACGCGATGTTCGGCAAGCTGATGTCGATCTCGGACGACCTGATGTGGCGCTACTTCGAGTTGCTGTCGTTTCGCCCGATGGCCGAGATCGCGTCGCTGCGCGAAGCGTGTGCGCAAGGCAGGAATCCGCGCGATGCGAAAGTGATGCTCGCGCAGGAGATCGTCGAGCGCTTTCACTCGCGGGTCGACGCCGAACGCGCGCTGGCCGCGTTCGATGCGCGTTTCCGGCTCGGCGCGGCGCCCGCCGACATGCCCGAGGTGGTGCTGCACGGCGCGCCGATGCCGGTGGCGCAACTGCTCAAGCTGGCCGGTCTGGTCCCGTCGACGAGCGAGGCGAACCGCAACATCGACCAGGGCGGCGTTCGCATCGACGGCGACCGGGTTTCGGACAAGGCGCTGCAGCTGTTTCCGGGAACCTACGTCGTGCAGATCGGAAAGCGCCGTTTCGCGCGCGTGCGGCTGCACGCGGCCGACGCTTGACGCAGCGCGAACCGCGACCCTACGCTTGGATCGGCATACGCAAAAAGGCGCCCGAATGAAACTGACCAGTGAATCCTTCGCCGAAGGGCAGCGCATCCCGGCGGAATTCGCGTTCTGCCGCATCGACCCGAAATCGCACGTCGCGCTGGCGTCGAACCGCAATCCGCAGCTGGCGTGGTCCGACGCGCCGATCGGAACGCGTTCGTTCGCCATCGTCTGCCACGATCCCGACGTTCCGGGCAGTCCCGAGGACGTCAACCAGGAAGGTCGCGAGATTCCCGAGACGCTGAAGCGGATCGACTTCTTCCACTGGACGCTGATCGACCTGCCGGTCGGACTGGCGTCGATCGCCGCAGGCGAGTTCTCCGACAAGGTCGTTCCGAAGGGCAAGTCGGGACCGGCTGCGCGACACGGTGCCCGCCAGGGAATCAACGACTACACGGCGTGGTTCGCCGAAGACCGGGACATGAGCGGCGACTACTACGGCTACGACGGACCGTGTCCGCCGTGGAACGATTCGATCGTGCACCGCTACGTGTTCACGGTCTACGCGCTCGATGTCGAACGGCTGCCGCTGATGGGCCGCTTCGGGGGTGCGGACGCGCTGAAGGTGATCGCGCACCATCGCCTCGGCGATGCTTCGCTCACCGGCACGTACACGTTGAATCCGAGGCTCGCCTGAAATACCTGCAGTACCCCGACCGGCAGCGCGCGGGTGAAACCGGGCTCGTGCTGATCCGGCATGGCGTCACCGGGTGGAATCGCGAATACCGGTTCCAGGGGCAGATCGATACGCCGCTCGCCGAAGAGGGAATCGTCCAGGCGCGCGACACGGGGCGAAGGCTCGCCACGTGGCCGGTCGAGGCCGTCTACACGAGCGACCTGCTGCGTGCACGCCAGACCGCCGAGGCGATCGCGGCGCCGCACGGCCTCGCGCTTCGCGTCGAACCGCGGCTGCGCGAGCGCCACTACGGTCGCTTCGAGGGACGCACCCGCGAGGAGATCGAACGCGACGACGCGCAGGCGTATCGACGATGGCGCGCGCGGGAACCCGACTTTCCGCTACCGGGCGGCGGCGAGACACTGATCGCGTTGTACGAGCGAGTCGAGCAGGCGTTGCGCGAGCTGGCGCAACGCCATGCGGGCCGCGTCATCGTCGTCGTCACGCACGGCGGCGTGCTCGACTGCGCGTTTCGCATCGCCACCGGACTCGCGATCGAGGAGCCGAGAACGCACGACCTGCTCAATGCGAGCCTGAACCGGATCGCATGGGACGGCACGCGCTTCCGGCTCGTCGCGTGGGCCGATGCCGCGCACCTGGCCGAAACGCGCGACGACGTCGAGGCGAGGTCGGGCAGCCGGAACGCCTGACGCCGCCCCTGGCAGCGGCAGAACGAGACGCGCGCCTCCCGGCTGCAGCGATCCGCGCGTCGCGCCGGCTGCAGCGATCCACGCGCGGCCCGGCTGCAGCGATCCTTTAGAATGCCGCGGCCGGCGTCCGTTCCGGCGCTCTCGCGGAGTTGCACATGTTCGACCGTGGCATCGGCCTTTCGCAGTCAGACCCGGAACTCTGGAACGCGATCCGCCTGGAGAACAACCGGCAGGAAGCGCACATCGAGCTGATCGCGTCGGAGAACTATGCGAGCCCGGCCGTCATGGCGGCGCAGGGCAGCCAGCTGACGAACAAGTACGCCGAGGGGTATCCGGGCAAGCGCTATTACGGCGGCTGCGAGCACGTCGACGTCGCCGAACAGCTCGCGATCGATCGGGTGAAGAAGCTCTTCGGCGCCGAATGCGCGAACGTGCAGGCGCACTCGGGCGCGCAGGCCAACGAGGCGGTGTTCCTCGCGTTCCTGAAGCCCGGCGACACGATCATGGGGATGAACCTCGCCGAGGGCGGCCACCTGACGCACGGCATGTCGCTGAACATGTCGGGCAAGTGGTTCAAGGTCGTCTCGTACGGGTTGAACGAGGCCGAGGAAATCGACTACGACGCGATGGAGCGCCAGGCGCACGAGCACCGCCCGAGACTCATCATCGCCGGCGCGTCGGCGTACAGCCTGCGGATCGACTGGGAGCGATTCGCGAAGGTGGCCCGCGATACGGGCGCATTGCTGATGGCCGACATGGCGCATTACTCCGGATTGATCGCAGCCGGCGTCTATCCGAGCCCGGTCGGGCATGCCGACATCGTCACCTCGACCACGCACAAGAGCCTGCGCGGCCCGCGCGGCGGCTTCATCCTGATGCCCACCGCACACGAGAAGGCGATCAACTCGGCGATCTTTCCGGGACTGCAGGGCGGACCGCTGATGCACGTGATCGCCGCCAAGGCGACCGCGTTCCACGAGGCGTTGCAGCCTGGCTTCCGCGAATACGGCCGCCAGGTCGCGAGCAACGCGCAGGTGCTCGCGCAGGCGTTGATCGAGCGGGGGCTTCGCATCGTGTCGGGGCGCACCGAATCGCACCTGATGCTCGTCGACCTGCGCGCCAAGCGCATCACCGGCAAGGAAGCCGAGCGGGTGCTCGGCGAAGCGCACATCACCTGCAACAAGAACGCGATCCCGAACGACCCGGAAAAGCCGATGGTCACCAGCGGCATCCGGCTCGGCACTCCGGCAATGACGACGCGGGGATTCCGCGAGGAAGAAGCGCGGCAGGTCGGCCACCTGAT
>CAYZYC010000009.1:25387-36661 GCA_964481165.1 uncultured Limnobacter sp.
GTTGCGCCCGAGGCGCCTTGGTGCGCCCGAAGCGCACATGCTCGGAAATCGAGCATTCTTCGCCGGACTATGCTTTGTTCGGGCCGGAATGCCCGCATTTCGAGCAGTTCGGCCCGGACCGAGCCCAGCGCCGTTTTCCGGGCGAGCCGGGGCGTGGCAGGGATACGAGCCGGCCGAGCCGCCCCCTCACTCCTTCCGCGCTGCCGCCCGGATCTCGTCGAGCGTCGCGTTCGGCGTGATGTGCTGCGGATCGACCTGCAGCGTGACGACTGCCGGGCGCCGGTGCTCGCGCGCATGCGCCAGCGCGGCCCGCATGGCCGGTTCGAACTGCTCGTTGGTTTGCACGCGGACGCCGAAGCCGCCGAAGGCTTCGCCGTACTTCGCGAAATCCGGATTGACGAGCGCGGTGCCGTGCACGCGTGCCGGGTATTCGCGCTCCTGGTGCATCCGGATCGTGCCGTACATCGCGTTGTCGAAGACGATCACGACGAGCCCCGCGTCGTATTGCGCAGCCGTCGCGAGTTCCTGCCCGTTCATCAACAGGTCCCCGTCACCGGCGAAGCAGACGACGGTGCGGTGCGGCTGCACGATCGCTGCCGCCACGGCTGCAGGCACTCCGTAGCCCATCGTGCCCGAGGTCGTCGAAAGAAGCGTGCGCAGGCCCGCGTAGGGCCAGAACCGGTTCGCCCACGTCGCGAAGTTGCCCGCGCCGTTGCAGAGGATCGCATCGGCGGGCAACAGCTTCCGGAGCGCCTGGACGACGCGCCACAGGTTCAGCTCCGGATCGGAACGCGCTTCGCTCCGCTCCTGCGCGGGCCGCGAGTCGTCGGCGCGCGAGTAGATCGCCGGTTCGCGCTGCCAGGCCTCGTACTCCGCCCGGGCCTGCGCAGCGGTCCCGCTCCACGCCGACGACTCCACCGACATGTCGCGCAATGCCGCCGCGATCTCCGGCATCCCGGAGGCGATCATCAGTTCGGCCTGGTAGACGCTGCCCAGTTCCTCGATTCCCGCGTGCACGTGCACGAGTCGTCGATCGGGCAATGGCGCGCGCAGCAGCGTGTACCCCGACGTGGTCATCTCGCCGAGTCGCGGTCCGATCGCCAGCAGCACGTCGGCGTCGCGCACGCGTGCCGCAAGAGCGGGATTGACGCCGATGCCGACGTCGCCGACGTAGTTCGGATGCCGGTTGTCGAAGAGGTCCTGGCAGCGGAACGCGCAGGCGACGGGAAGCCGATTCGATTCGGCGAACACGCGCAGGTCGTCGCAGGCCTGCGGTGTCCAACCGGTGCCGCCGAGCAGCAACAGCGGGCGCCGTGCCGACGCGAGGATTGCCTGCAGGCGCTGCAGTTGCGCCGGGCCCGGGCTCGCGCGCACCGGAACGTGCGCGATCGCATCGGCAACGGCGGCGCCAGCGGCAAGCACGTCTTCGGGAAGCGCGAGCACGACCGGGCCCATCCGGCCGCTGGAGGCGACCTGGAACGCGCGTGCCACGTATTCGGGAATCCGTTCGACGCGGTCGACCTGCTCGACCGACTTGGTCATCGGGCCGAACATGCGCCGGAAGTCGATCTCCTGGAAGGCTTCGCGGTCGGCGAAGTCCGTGCCGACCTGGCCGATCAGCACGACCATCGGCACCGAATCCTGGAACGCCGCGTGGACCCCGACCGAGGCGTTCGTCGCCCCGGGGCCGCGCGTCACCATCAGCACCCCCGGCTTTCCGGTGAGCTTCGCGTACGCATCGGCCATGAAAGCGGCGCCGCCTTCCTGCCGGCAGGTCACGAAACGGATCCGCTCCCGCCGCGCGTACAGGCCGTCGAGCACGGCCAGGTAACTCTCTCCGGGGACGCCGAAGACCGTGTCGACGCCCTGGATCGCGAGCGAATCGGCGACGATGTGGCCGCCCGATCGCGCAGCAGGGGTGATCGCTTCGGAATGCATGCGTTTGCGGCTGGATGCCTTCGATTCGCCAGCATTGCAGGGCGCCGTGTCCAGCGCAAGCCGCCCATCCGCACGGCGGTGGATAATGCGCTGCATGTTCACACCGGCCGACCACGAGTTCATGCTGCGCGCATTGCGACTGGCGGAGCTCGGGCTGAACACTGCGACCCCGAACCCGCGCGTGGGCTGCGTGCTCGTGCACGATCATTCGGTCGTCGGCGAAGGGTGGCACCGACGCCAGGGCGAAGCGCACGCCGAGGTGCTCGCACTGGCCGAAGCGGGCACGCGGGCGCGCGGCGCAACGGCCTACGTGACACTCGAGCCGTGCAACCACCACGGGCGCACGCCCCCATGCGTCGACGCGCTGATCGAAGCGCGTGTCGGCCGCGTGATCGCCGCGATGGAAGATCCGAATCCGTCGGTCAACGGGCAGGGTCTCGAACGGCTGCGCGCCGCGGGAATCGACGTACGCTGCGGGCTGCTCGAGCACGAGGCGCGCGAGCTGAACATCGGGTTCGTGTCGCGGATGTCGCGCAGGCGTCCGTGGGTGCGGATGAAGGCGGCGGCAAGCCTCGACGGACGCACCGCGCTGCACGACGGGCGCAGCCAGTGGATCACCGGCGAGCCGGCCCGCATCGACGGCCACGCCTGGCGGGCGCGCGCGTGCGCCGTGCTGACCGGCATCGGGACCGTTCGCGACGACAACCCGCAGATGAACGTTCGCCACGTGCAGACGACGCGCCAGCCGCTGCGCGTGCTCGTCGATTCGCGCCTCGAAGTGAATCCGGCGGCGCGAATCCTGGAGGGCGGCGGCACGCTGATCGCCTGCGCGCTCGAACCTGAAGGATGCGCGGAGAAGGCGGCGACGCTGCTCGAACTCGGTTGCGAAGTCGTCACGCTCGCCAACGGCCGCGGCAAGGTCGATCTCGAAGCGCTGCTGCGCGAGCTCGCCGCGCGCGGGATCAACGAGTTGCACGTCGAGGCGGGTTCGCGCCTGAACGGTTCGCTGCTGTCGGCGCGCTGCGTCGACGAGTTGCTGCTGTACATTGCGCCGACACTGCTGGGCGATGCCACGGCGATCGCCGACCTGCCGGCGCCCGAGGCGCTCGACCAGGGAGTATCGATGCGTTTTCATTCGGTCGAACGCGTCGGGGACGACCTGCGTGTCCTCGCCCGAACGACCTACGGAGCCTGAAGCAACGATGTTCACCGGAATTGTCGCGGCCGTCGGTCGCATCGAACGCGTCGACCCGCTCGGAGACGACGAGGCCGGGGTGCGACTTCGCGTCGACGCCGGCGAACTCGACCTTTCGGATGTCGCGATCGGCGATTCGATCGCGATCCAGGGCGCGTGCATGACGGTCGTCGGGCTCGAACCCGGCGCGTTCTTCGTCGACGTCTCCGGCGAGAGCCTGTCGAAGACCGCGGGACTCGACTCGGCGGGCGAAGTGAATCTCGAAAAGGCGCTTCGACTGGCGGACCGGCTGGGCGGACACCTCGTGTCGGGTCACGTCGACGGGATCGGCGAAGTCGTGTCCTTCGTTCCTGCGGGAGAGTCGTGGCGACTGGTGCTGCGCGCTCCCGCGTCGTTGGCGAGGTATCTGGCGTACAAGGGGTCGATCACCGTCGACGGAGTGAGCCTGACGGTCAACCGCGTCGTCGACACGTCGAGCGACGTGCGTTTCGAGATCAACCTGATTCCGCACACGATCGCCGTGACCACGCTGCGTTCGCTGAAGGACGGCAAGCGCGTGAATCTCGAGGTCGACCTGATCGCGCGTTACGTCGAGCGGATGCTCGACGGCGCGCCGTCTTCGCCGTCGGCCTGATCGGCAGGTCGCGCTCAGAGGCCGGTCGCGACCGGACGCACGGCGGGCAGCGCGCCCGCGACGAGTTCTCCGATCAGCTCGCGCGCCTGCGCAACCGCGGCGTCGTCGAAATCGACGAAGCTCGCCGCGCTGTCGTGGTGCGGCCGGCGCAGTACCACCGTGTCGTCGGCGAGCACGAACGCGCGCGGATAGCTGCGCACCGACTCGTCGCTGCGCAGGATCGCGAACTGCGACGAGCGCAGCTGCAGCAGCCTGAGCAACCGTGGGCACGAGCGCTCGATGAACGATGCATCGTGCACGACGATCCGCGCCGACGCGTCGCGCGTGCGCCCGAACAGCGCCTCGAGCGCATCGGCGAAGGACTTCCGATCGAGGCCGAGGAACTCGCCGCGATCGTCGGCGACGTACAGCGAACGCTGCGTGCGCGCGACGATCCGGTCGAATGCTTCGCGCGCTTCGCCGCGCGTTGCGAGCCGGCGATATTGCTGCAGATCCTGCGGGTCGATCATGCCCGGCAGTATCGCGCCGCGACCGCATCGCACGCCCGCCGTCCGGCGGCGACAGGGGGCCGCGCAGCGTAGAATGCCGCGCATGACCCTGTCCAGCACGACCGAAATCATCGCCGAGCTCGCCGCCGGAAAGATGGTCATTCTCGTCGACGAGGAAGACCGCGAAAACGAGGGCGATCTCGTTCTCGCCGCCGACTTCGTGACGGCCGATGCGATCAATTTCATGGCGCGCTACGGGCGCGGACTGATCTGCCTGACGCTCACCGAGGAGCGTTGCCGGCAACTGCGCCTGCCGCTGATGGTCGAGATCAACGCGGCTCGGCACGGGACGAACTTCACGGTGTCGATCGAGGCAGCCGAAGGCGTATCCACCGGGATCTCGGCGGCCGACCGCGCGCGCACCGTGCAGGCGGCCGTCGCGCGCAATGCGCGCCCCGAGGACGTCGTGCAGCCGGGACACATCTTCCCGCTGATGGCGCAGCCGGGTGGCGTGTTGCTGCGTGCCGGGCATACCGAAGCCGGTTGCGATCTCGCCCGGCTGGCGGGGCTTACGCCGGCCGCGGTGATCTGCGAGATCCTGAAGGACGACGGTTCGATGGCGCGGCTGCCCGATCTCGTCGAGTTCGCCGCGGAGCACGACCTGAAGATCGGCGCCATCGCCGACCTGATCCAGTATCGCAGTGCGCACGAGAGCCTGATCGAGCGCGTCAGCGACCGCCGCGTGCAGACGCGATGGGGCGACGTGCGCATGGTCGCGTATCGTGACAGCGTCGGCGGGGCGCCGCATCTGGCGCTCGTTCACGGCGAGATCGCCGCCGATCGGGAAACGCTGGTTCGCGTGCACGAACCGCTGTCGGTGATCGACCTGCTCGAGGACACGTCGGTGCTGCATTCGTGGTCGCTCGACGCCGCGATGTCGGCGATCGTGGAGCAGCCTTCCGGCGTCGCCGTGCTGCTGAACTGCGCGCAGCCCGCTTCCACGCTGTTCGCCGAACTGCAGGCGCTCGAGCAAGGCGCAGAGCAGGCGAAGGCGCGGCGGCGCAGCGGAAAACTCGATCTGAGAACCTACGGCATCGGCGCGCAGATCCTGAAGGATCTCGGCGTCGTTCGCATGCGACTGCTTTCGCAGCCCCGCAAGATGCCGAGCATGACCGGCTACGAACTCGAGGTCGCCGGTTTCGAATCGGGCGCACAGGAGTAGGACGAAATGCAGATCGAAGTGTTCCAGTCCGATACCGACGGCGAAGGGCTGCGCGTCGGCGTCGTGCAGTCGCGCTTCAACGCGCCGGTGTCCGACGCGTTGCGCGACGCCTGCCTGGGCGAACTCGTCTCGCTCGGGCTCGAAACCGAGGACGTGTTCGTCTGCACGGTGCCCGGTGCGCTCGAAGTGCCGCTCGCGCTGCAGCAGCTTGCCGCATCGGGCGAGTTCGACGCGCTGATCGCGATCGGCGCGGTCATTCGCGGCGAGACGTACCACTTCGAAGTCGTGTCCAACGAAAGCGCATCCGGAATCGCACGCGTGTCGCTCGATTTCAACGTGCCGATCGCCAACGCGGTGCTCACCGTCGACACCGACGAGCAGGCGATGGCACGAGCCGCAGAGAAGGGTGCGGACGCCGCGCGTGTCGCCGTCGAGATGGCCAATCTCGCTTCGTCGTTGTCGACGCTCGCCGGCGATGACGATGACGATGACGACGACGACGACGATGACGATGACGATGACGACGACGACGACGACGACGACGACGACGACGACGACGACGAACTAGAGGAACTGGAAGACGACGAGGAAGAGGAGGAGGCCGGCGCGCCGCGATCGACGGGACGGCGACGATGAACGAAG
The DNA here is from genome assembly GCA_964481165.1 of uncultured Limnobacter sp. Taxonomy (GTDB): domain Bacteria; phylum Pseudomonadota; class Gammaproteobacteria; order Burkholderiales; family Burkholderiaceae_E; genus Zeimonas. The sequence goes on from CAYZYC010000009.1 coordinate 31,507, forward strand.
CCGGCAAGTCCCCTCGCCGGAGTTCGGTGCGCGGGGTGGCTGCCGGTGGCGGTCGCCCGGCGCAGGCCGGCGGAACACCGCCGAAGAGTGCGAGGCGACGCGCGCGCGAACTCGCGCTGCAGGGCGTCTACCAGTGGCTGCTGTCGCGTGAGGATTCCGGTGCGATCCAGGCGAACCTGGCGCCGACGCCGGGCTTCGAGAAGGCCGACCACGAGCACTTCGATGCGTTGCTGCACGGGACGATTCGCGCCGTCGACGAGATCGATGCGCTGATCGCGCCGCACCTCGATCGCAGGCTCGAGGAACTGAGCCCGGTCGAGCACGCGGTGATGATGCTCGCGACCTTCGAACTGCTGCGCATGCCCGAGATCCCGTATCGCGTCGTCATCAACGAGGCGGTCGAAGTCGCCAAGAGCTACGGCGGCACCGACGGCTACAAGTACGTCAACGGCGTGCTCGATCGGGTGGCGGCGCGAACGCGTCCGCTCGAGATCCCGACGCGCGGCTGAATCGATGCGCGGCTGCCGCCCGCACTGCGTGCGAATCACCGGGGACGAGCGCTGATGCCGGCCGGAGAGTTCGCGATCATCGGCCGCTTCTTCGACCGCGGCCCGGCGCGCCACGCGACATTGGGGATCGGCGACGATTGCGCGTTGCTCGCCCCGCTCGAATCGCATTCGGTGCTCGCGGTGTCCACCGATCTGCTGGTGGAAGGGCGGCATTTCTACTCCGACGTCGATCCCGGTTCGCTCGGGCACAAGTCGCTCGCGGTGAACCTTTCCGATCTCGCCGCGATGGGCGCGCGTCCGACGGCGTTCACGCTGGCGATTGCGCTCTCCGAACCCGACGAGCGCTGGATCGGCGCGTTCTGCGAAGGCCTGTTCGCGATCGCCGATCGATTCGGCTGCGAACTGATCGGCGGCGATACGGTTCGCGGCCCGCGCACCGTGTGCATCACGGTGTTCGGAGAAGTTCCGCCCGGGGCTGCATTGCGGCGCGACGCCGCCCAACCCGACGACGACCTGTGGGTGTCCGGCGAACTCGGTGCCGCGGCGCTCGCGGTGCACGAACGCAACGCCGGACGCGAACGGGCCGCGGACGATCCGGCGCGACGGCGGCTCGATCGTCCGGAGCCTCGCGTGGCGCTCGGCCTGTCGCTGCGGCATGTCGCGCGCGCCGCGATCGACCTCTCCGACGGGCTGCTCGGTGACGTCGCGCACATCGTCGAACGTTCGCGCGTCGGCGTCGAGATCGATTGGCCGGCGGTGCCCGTCGCGCAGTCGCTCGCCGGCTCCAACGAGGACCTGCGGCGCCGCCTGGCGCTGTCGGGCGGCGACGACTACGAGTTGCTGTTCAGCGCCGCGCAGGAGAATCGCACCGCGATCGAGGCGATCGGCCGACGGCTCGATGTTCCCCTGACGCGCATCGGCCGCGTCGTCGCAGGCTCCGGGGTGCGGTTGCGCGATGCGCGCGCACGGCTGCTGGAAATCGACGCGCATGGATTCGACCACTTCGGCTGAACGCGCGCCGGCCAGGGTCGCGGTGCGCGCCGACTGGCAGTTCATGCGGGCGCGGCTGTCGCGGTGGATCGCGATGGGATTCGGCAGCGGCCTGTCGCCGGTCGCGCCCGGCACGGTCGGCACCTTGTGGGCGTGGATCGCCTTCGCGGTGCTCGAGCGCTGGATCGCGCCGACGGGCTGGGCGGCGCTGATCGGCGTCGGCGCCGTCGTCGGCGTGTGGGCCTGCGCGCGCACCACGCGCGAGCTCGGAGTGCACGACCACGGCTCGATCGTCTGGGACGAGATCGTCGCGTTCTGGCTCGTGCTGCTGTTCGTTCCCGCGACCTTCGCCGACCGATTCGGCGCGTTCGTCGTATTCCGCTTCTTCGACATCGTCAAGCCACCGCCGATCCGCCGTTTCGACACGACCCTGAAAGGCGGCGCAGGTATCATGTTCGACGACCTGATCGCCGCTTTCTACACGTTGCTGCTTTTCGCGTTCTGGTATCGATGAGCGCTCCCACGTTCGACGTGCGCCGATGGAACGAAGTGGTCGAAGCCGCGGTCGCGCTCGGGCGTGCGCTGCAGTCGCGCGGCTGGACGATTGCAACCGCGGAGTCGTGCACCGGCGGATCGATTGCACGCGCACTGACCGAGATCGCAGGATCGAGCGAGTGGTTCGAGCGCGGCTTCGTCACCTACAGCGACCACGCGAAGACCGATCTGCTCGGCGTTCCGCCCGAGGTCGTCGCGAACTGCGGTGCCGTCAGCGAAGCGGTCGCGGCGCGGATGGCCGAGGGCGCGCTGAAGAACAGCCGGGCGCAATTCGCGTTGTCGGTGACCGGCATCGCCGGGCCGGGCGGCGCGACACCGGACAAGCCGGTGGGCACCGTCTGCTTCGGATGGGCGTCGATCGGCGAGGTGCCGGTCACGGCGACGATGCGTTTCGGCGGCGATCGGGCAGCGGTACGCGATGCGGCTGCGCTGCACGGATTGCGCGAGGCGCTCGGTCGGTTCGGGAGCGATCCTCCTGCCGACCGGCTTACTCCGGATAGCTGATTGTTTGTACAGTAGTTGTGTGCCATACTCCGGCTCGTGATCTGCGCAACCGGACGAGGCCACTCATGGAAAAAGTGATCAAGATGGACGACGCAAAATCCAGAACCGAGCGTGCGAAGGCGCTGTCCGCGGCGCTGGCACAAATCGAGAAGCAGTTCGGCAAGGGGTCGGTGATGAAGTTCTCCGACGCCGATGTCACGCGCGACATCCAGGTCGTATCGACCGGCTCGCTCGGGCTCGACATCGCGCTGGGCGTGGGCGGATTGCCGCGTGGCCGCGTCATCGAGATCTACGGCCCCGAGTCGTCGGGCAAGACCACGCTGACGCTGCAGGTCATCGCCGAAATGCAGAAACTCGGCGGCACCTGCGCGTTCATCGATGCCGAGCACGCGCTCGACGTGCAGTACGCGGCGCGCCTGGGCGTCAACCTCGAAGACCTGCTCATTTCGCAACCCGACACCGGCGAACAGGCGCTCGAGATCACCGACGCGCTGGTGCGCTCCGGTTCGGTCGACCTCGTCGTCATCGATTCCGTGGCCGCCCTCACGCCGAAGGCCGAAATCGAGGGCGAGATGGGCGATTCGCTTCCCGGTCTGCAGGCGCGCCTGATGTCGCAGGCACTGCGCAAGCTCACCGGTTCGATCAATCGCACCAACACCATGGTCATCTTCATCAACCAGATCCGGATGAAGATCGGCGTGATGTTCGGCAACCCGGAAACCACCACCGGCGGCAACGCGCTGAAGTTCTATGCGTCGGTGCGGCTCGACATCCGGCGCACCGGCTCGATCAAGAAGGCCGACGAAGTGATCGGCAGCGAAACGCGCGTCAAAGTGGTGAAGAACAAGGTCGCGCCGCCGTTCAAGACTGCCGAGTTCGACATCCTCTACGGAGAGGGAACGTCGCGCGAAGGCGAAATCCTCGACCTCGGTTCGTCGAGCAACGTCGTCGAGAAGAGCGGAGCGTGGTACAGCTACGGCGGCGAACGCATCGGCCAGGGCAAGGACAATGCGCGCGAATACCTGCGCGAGCATCCGGACATGGCGCTCGAAATCGAGAACAAGGTTCGTGCGCACTTCGGCGTCGCGACGCGGGGCGCCGCCGAGCAGGAGGCGGCTGCGTAGACGGGCGTCGAAGCGGGATGAGCGCAGGCGAACGGCGCGATCCCGAGGCACGCCAGCGTCCCGCCGAGGCGCGCCAGCGCGTCGAATCCCCTGACGCACGCCAGCGCGCCGAACCCTCGCTGAAGTCGCGCGCGCTTCGTTGCCTGTCGCGCCGCGAATACAGTCGCAGCGAACTCGCCCGAAAGCTCGCGCCGCACGCGGAAAGCGCCGAGCAACTCGACACGTTGCTCGATCGCCTCGTGCAGGAAAAGCTGCTGTCCGACGAGCGTTTCGCCGAGTCGCTCGTGCACCGCCGCGCGCAGCAGCGTGGCGCATCGGTCATCCGTCACGAGCTGCGTACGCACCGTCTCGACGACGAGCTGGTCGCCGCGCACGTTGCCGAACTCGCGCGCAGCGAGCCGGTGCGCGCCCGGGCGCTCTGGGAACGACGATTCGGTTCGCTGCCGACGTCGACCGCCGAGCGCGCGCGGCAGTCGCGGTTCCTGCTGTCGCGGGGGTTTTCGGCCGACGTCGTGCGTCGGGTGCTCGCCGGGTCCGGAGACGAGCACGACTGCGACGACGAGCGTTCCTGAGCGCCGAGTCCTCGAGTTCGCCGCTGCGCACGGATGCATTTCGCCGGTGGAATTCGTTCCACGCGCGAAAACGCATCGTTTCGTTGCGCACGCAGCAAGCCGCGGCGTGGCAGGACGGAAGCGCTGCGGGTCGGCGCCCGGCGCCTGCGCGTGAGCGACGGCCGAGCGGCGCGCGGGCGCATGATAAAATGCGCGGCTTCCGGCCGAGGCCCCGCCGAGGCTTTTTCCCCGTCTCGGTGCCCCTCGGATTCCGTTCTCCATGCCGCTTCCCCCCGCCGTTTCTCCGCGCACTCCGATGCATACACGCACGGTGCGCGTCGAGGCATACCGGCGCGACGACGGGAAGTGGGATCTCGACGCCGAACTGGTCGACGTGAAGCCGCACGACACACCGCTGCAGAGCGGCGTGCGGCGCGCGAACGAGCCGATGCACACGATGCGCCTGCGCGTGACGATCGACGACGACCTGGCGATCGTCGACGCCATCGCGGTATCGGATGACGTGCCGTATCCCGGCTACTGCGAGACCATCGTCGGTGACTATCGGGGGCTCGTTGGGCTGAACCTCGCGCGCGGTTTTCGCGCCGCCCTGCGCGAGCGACTCGGCGACCGCGACGGCTGTACGCATCTCACCGAGCTGGCGCAATCGCTGCCCACTGCCGCGATCCAGGCATTCGCCGGAGACGCGCGCCGACAGCGCGAGATGCACGAGCAAGCGGAAGGCCGCGGGCCGCGTCCGTTCCAGATCGACCGTTGCCACGCGCTGCGCAGCGACGGCGAGGCCGTCCGGCGCTACTACCCGGCGTGGTTCCGCACCGAACGCAAGGCCGGGACCAAAGACGCCGGGGCCGAAGACGAATCGCCCGTATCCACAAAGGAACGACAGTGAAAATCCACGAGT
>CAYZYC010000009.1:36761-38687 GCA_964481165.1 uncultured Limnobacter sp.
GGCCGAAGACGAATCGCCCGTATCCACAAAGGAACGACAGTGAAAATCCACGAGTACCAGGGCAAGGAACTCCTGAAGCGTTTCGGGGTAGCCGTGCCGCGAGGCATTCCGTGCTTCTCGGTCGACGACGCGGTCAAGGCCGCGCAGGCGCTCGGCGGCCCGGTCTGGGTCGTCAAGGCACAGATCCATGCCGGCGGCCGGGGCAAGGGTGGCGGAGTGAAACTCGCGCGCTCGATCGACGAGGTGCGCACGTTGTCGTCGCAGATCCTCGGGATGCAGCTGAAGACGCACCAGACCGGGCCCGAAGGCCAGAAAGTGCGCCGCCTGCTGATCGAGGAAGGCGCCGACATCCGCAAGGAACTCTATGTCGGGATGGTCGTCGATCGCGTGACGCAGCGTGTCTGCCTGATGGCGTCGAGCGAAGGCGGCATGGACATCGAGGAAGTCGCTGCGAACACTCCCGAGAAGATCCACAAGGTGACGATCGATCCGGTGTCCGGCCTGACCGACGCGCAGGCCGACGATGTCGCGCGCAGGATCGGCGTTCCGGACGCGAGCGTCGGCGAGGCGCGCGCGGTGCTGCAGGGGCTGTACCGCGCTTTCTGGGAAACCGACGCGTCGCTCGCCGAGATCAATCCGATGATCCTCACCGGCGACGGCAAGGTGATTGCGCTCGACGCGAAGATGAACTTCGACGAGAACGCGCTGTACCGGCATCCGGAGATCGTCGAACTGCGCGACCTCGACGAGGAAGACCCGGCCGAGATCGAAGCGTCGAAGTTCGACCTCGCCTACATCCAGCTCGACGGCAACATCGGATGCCTGGTCAACGGCGCCGGGCTGGCGATGGCGACGATGGACACGATCAAGCTGTTCGGCGGAGAGCCGGCGAACTTCCTCGACGTCGGCGGCGGCGCCACCACCGAGAAGGTTACCGAGGCGTTCCAGCTGATGCTGCGCAATCCCAACCTGCAGGCGATCCTGGTGAACATCTTCGGCGGCATCATGCGCTGCGACGTCATCGCCGAAGGCGTCATCGCGGCGTCGAAAGCCGTCGGGCTGAAGGTGCCGCTGGTCGTGCGCATGAAAGGCACGAACGAGGATCTCGGCAAGAAGATGCTGGCCGATTCCGGCCTGCCCATCATTTCCGCCGACACGATGGGCGAGGCGGCCGCGAAAGTCGTCGCCGCCGCCGGCTGACTGGAGACCGAACCCGATGTCGATCCTGATCAACAAGGACACCAAGGTCATCACGCAGGGAATCACCGGCAAGACCGGCCAGTTCCACACGCGGATGTGTCGCGAGTACGGCAACGGCAGGAATGCCTACGTCGCCGGCGTGAATCCGAAGAAGGCGGGAGAGGATTTCGAGGGAATTCCGATCTTCGCGTCGGTGAAGGACGCGCGTGCGAAGACCGGCGCCACCGTTTCGGTGATCTACGTCCCGCCGGCGGGCGCGGCTGCCGCGATCTGGGAAGCGGTCGAAGCCGACCTCGATCTCGTCATCTGCATCACCGAAGGGATTCCGGTGCGCGACATGATCGTCGTGCGCGACCGGATGCGCCGCGAGAACCGGCGCACGCTGCTGCTCGGGCCGAACTGCCCCGGAACGATCACGCCCGACGAACTGAAGATCGGCATCATGCCGGGCCACATCCATCGGCGCGGACGCATCGGCGTCGTCTCGCGCTCGGGAACGCTGACCTACGAAGCGGTCGCGCAGATCACCGCGCTCGGGTTGGGGCAGTCCAGCGCCGTCGGCATCGGCGGAGATCCGGTCAACGGGCTGAAGCACATCGACGTGCTGAAGCTGTTCAACGACGACCCCGAAACCGATGCGGTCGTGATGATCGGCGAGATCGGCGGCTCCGACGAGGAGACCGCCGCCGAGTGGGTCAAGGCGAACATGAAGAAGCCCGTCGTCGG
>CAYZYC010000010.1:0-21093 GCA_964481165.1 uncultured Limnobacter sp.
TGCCGAGCGGTCCGACGTTTCGGCGGGCGTCTGCTGCTCCACGCGTTCCATCAGCTGGCCGGTCACGATCTCGGGCGCGTTCGGCGGCTCGGGCGTCGGCTCCGGGGGCGATTCGGGCGGCGGTTCCTGCGCGGGCGGCGCCGCTTCCTGCGGCGGCGTCGGCTGCGCCGCATTCGCGGCCGCGGCAGGCGCTTCGAGGCCGTAGCCGACGAACGCCGTGAAGCGCGCGTTCGCGCTCTTGACGTCGTAGTCGGCGGCGAGTTCGCGATACCGTGCCTTCAGTTCGGCGACGACCTTCGCGTCGGCGCGCCAGTAACCCTGGCGTGCGGCTTCGAGCATGCGTTCGATCGTCTGCGCCAGCGCGTGCGGGTTCTCGCGCTCGAACCAGTCCTTCAATCCGAGCTCGTGCTTGTCGCGTACGTAGACGTCGACCATTTCCTGCCACTGGTCGTCGCGCACGATCTCGCGCGCCACCGCGGTCCATCCCCAGAAGTTGTTCGTGGCGTCGAGAACCTGCAGCGTGCCGGCGTAGCCCTCGGCCATCAGCCCCTTGATGTAGCCGGGATGGAACTGGCGGGTCGCGAGTTCCTTCGCCAGGAACTGCGCGGCGCTCTCGGTGCGTCCGGCTCCGGCGCCGCGCAGGTTCGAGATGTAGAGCGCCGGCGCCTTTCCGTCGAGATGGCGCACCGCCAGGCCGATGCCGCCCAGGTACTGGAACGGGTCGTCGGTGGTAAGCATGCCGTAGGTGTTCGAACTGCGCGACAGCACGGCGCCTTCGGTGCCGCGCAGGTGCTCGGCGTAGAGGTTCACGTCCTTGCCGCCGGCGGTGCGGCTGCCCCATTCGGCCTCGTCGGGCCCGTACGCGAACTGCATGCGCGCGAGGTAGAGCTCGGCGAGCTTGCGGTCGCCTTCGGCCTTGCCCTCCCAGGTGTCGGTGGCGAGCGCCGCGTCGTCCAGCCCCGTGCCGTACAGACCCGATTCGGACGAGAAGATGCGCGTTTCGCCGGCGCGCTGCGCCGCCGTCTCGGACAGGCCCTTCTGACGCAGCCGTGCGGCGATCGTTCGAGCGTTCGCCGCCACCGGATTGTCCGGCTCCTGCGCCTGCGCCGCGAGCTGCACCGCACGTGCCAGCTGCTTCATCACGTTGGGGAAGTGGTCGCGATACAGGCCGGTGGCCGACAACACGACGTCGACGCGCGGGCGCCCGAGCGCTTCGCGCGATACGAGCTTCACGCCGGTGACGCGACCTCCGGCGTCCCATTCCGGCTCGGCCCCGAGCAGCCACAGAGCCTGCGCCTCGAGCAGGCCCTGGTGGCGCATCGTCTCGACCGACCACAGCGAGAACGTGAGCTTCGCGGGCGCGTGTCCGGTGAGCTTGCGATGTTCGTCCAGCAACTGGTCCGCCGCTTTCCTGCCTGCCTCCCATGCCTGTCGCGTGGGAACGCGCGACGGGTCGAATCCGTACAGGTTGTTGCCCGTCGGATAGGCGTCCGGGTTCTTGATCGGGTCACCGCCGTACGACGTGCGCAGATGGCGTCCGGCGAGCACTTCGAGCAGGGCGGGCAGCTCGCGATCGGCGCCGATGTCCGCATACCACTGCCGCGCCTGCTGCAGTCGTGCCTGCAATTCCGGCTCGAGTTCGTCGAACGGTTCGCCCTGCAGCAGGTGTCGCTGCAGCATGCGGTAGGGCACCGACTGCGAGAGCTTTTCGTAGTCGCCGACGATGGCTTCGTCGACCTCGCCGGGCCGGGTTCCGACGTGTCGCGCGGCTGCCTCCCAGAACGGCCGACCGAGCATCAGCAGCACCGTCGCCATCCGGTGCTGCTCGTCGGGCGCCTTGCCCAGTGTATGCAGGCCGAGCGGCTGCGCCGTCTCGGCGAGTTCGTGCAGGTGGTTGTGCAACTGATCGATGAAGGCGGGGAACTCGTCGCTCGCGCGCGCGAGCGCCCAGCCCATGTCCTTCTGGATCCGAGCCTTCGCGACCGCCGACAGCAGATCGGTCTTGATCCCCTCCTTGACCGCGCCTTCGTCCTGCGCGAGCCACGCATGCAGCAGGTCGTGGATCTCGCTGATCTGCTCGTGCAGTCCCGCGGGCTTGAACGGCGGAGTCTGGTGGCTGACAATGACCGCGCGGCCCCGGCGCTTGGCCTGCTGCGCTTCGCCGATGTTGTCGGCGATGTACGGATACGCGACAGGCACGTTGCCGACCGCGAGCATCGGTGCGTCGTATACCGACAGCCCGCGCTCCTTGCCGGGCAGCCACTCCTGGATCCCGTGCGTGCCGAAATGGACGATTGCGTCCGACGCGTGTTGCTGCCGGACCCACAGGTATGCCGCGTAGAAGAAGTGCGACGGACCCGCCTTCGCCGAGTGGTACAGCGAACGTTCGCGGTCGTCCCACTTCTCGCCGCGCGGCGGCTGCGGCATGACGGCGACGTTGCCGAGCATCAAACGCGGCACGACGAAGAACGCCTCGCCGCGACGGCGGATTACCATCGCCGACTTCTCCGGCTCGCCCCATCGTTCGACGAGTTCCTCCTGCACGGACTGCGGCAGCGCAGCGAGCCACCGGCGATACTCGGCCACCGGCATCAGCTCCGCGAGATCGTCGCGCAGCAGCGACTCGAGCTGGCCGTCACGGTAATAGGGCGAAAGCAGCCGCTGCAACTGCGGCAGCAGGAAGTGCTCGGTCTCGGGCAGCGATACGGTATAGCCGCCGGCCTTGAGCGCGGCGAGCGTCTGCATCAGGCTGCGCGGCACGTTGAGGAACGATGCCGACAGATTCTTCTCGCCCGACGGGTAGTTCCAGAACAGCACGGCGATCCGCTTGTCGGCATTGGGCTTGCGCTGCAGGGTCACGAGCCGCAGCGCCTTGTCGACGACCGCTTCCGCCTGTGCGGCGATCGTCACGATCTCGTCGTCCTGCTTGCGCGTGGCAGCGGCGATCTGGATGTCGATGACGCCCGCGTACTCGGCCTGCGCGAGGTAGAACGGCACGTCCATCAGCGAGACGCCGTGCGGGTCGGCTGCCCACTCCGCGGTGTCGCCCCTGCGATACGGCATCGCCTGGACCACCGGGATGCCCAGCGCCTCGAACTCCTTGCGCCGGCCCTCGGGGTTGAGCATGATCTGCACGTTGATCAGCGCATCGGCCAGCCGCCGGCCGCCCGGCTGCAGCATGCTCGCGAGCGCCCCCGGCTCCATCATCGGCGAGTAGAAGGTCAACGGAACCGCGCCGGCCGCTTCGATGCGCGCGATCAGGTCGTCGAGGAATCCGGTCTGCAGCGACGCGACGTACTGCTGGTGCATCGCGATTGCGATGATCGGCGGGCGATCGGAGGCCATCGGATCGACGCCCTTCCATGCGAGGTAGGCGAGCGGGTCGGCGAACACGAGCTTCGGCGCCCGCGGATGGTAGATGGCGGTCTTGGGGAACACGATCGGATCGGCGGCGACGTCTTCGGTCGTTCGCCCCGCGAGATGCGCGGCGAGCGTGGCGAAGAAGCCGTCGAAGTTCGCCCGCCCGCCGTTCGTGTAGTACGCGATCAGGCGTCTGGCCAGCGGTTCGGGCAGTCCGCCCCACGACGGGTTCGCGTCGTACAGCCAGACGTGCGGGACGCGCAGTTCCGGCAGCGCGGTGGCCAGCTTGCCGCGCACGTAGTCGAGCAGGTAGGAGTCGAAGAACACCGCGTCGGCGCCGGCGAACACCTCGGCTCCGGCGTTCGCCGGAATCCGGTCGACCGGGCGGTACTCGACTTCGATGCCGTGCGGGCGTGCGATCTCCGAGAGCTGGTGGAACTTCCCGGGCGGCACGTTGCCGGTGGCGATGAAAAGCACCGTCGCGGCCTGGGCCGGGACGGCGGGCAGCAGCGCGCAGGCGGCGAGGGCGAGACCATGAACGAGACGATGCGCGAGACGGTGCATTGTGCTCATCGAAGTTCTTCTCAGATCTCGGCGCGCAGCGTCACGAAGACGGTCCGTCCGCGCTCTGCGTAGCCGAAGTCCGGGTTCTTTTCCTGGAGCCGGACGTCGCCGATGTTCTCGAGGCCGGCGCGTACCGTGAAGTGCTTGTTCAGCTGCTTCGCGATGCTGGCGTTCCACAGCGTGTACGACGGCAGCCGGATTCCCGCGGTGGTCTGCGATCCGATGTACTCGAGCCCGGCGCGGGTGCTCCATCCGTCTCCGAACCGCCAGCCGAGCTGCGACGACGCGGAAGTCTTCGGCCGGTCGGGGAGCGCCTCGCCGGTCGTCCTGTCGCGCGTCCGGAGCAGCAGCAGGTCGGTGTTCCACTCGAGGCCGCGCGTGATCTCCCACGTGTAGCCGGTTTCGAGTCCCGAGACGCGCGCGCGGTTGACGTTGTCGTACAGGTAGGTGCGGCGCGGGGGAATGCCGGGCGTGACGCTGAGCAACCGGTACGTGATCAGGTCTTCCACCTCGGTGTGGAACAGCGTGCCGCGCAGCGCGAGCGGGCCGCGCCTCCAGTCGGCGCCGATCTCGATCGAGTCGGAGACCTCGGGCTGGATGTCGGCATTGCCCATGAAGGTGTGCGGCCCTTCGGCTCCGACGTACGAAGGCGAGATCTGCTTGAGCGTCGGCGCCTTGAACGCGTGGCCGTATCCTCCCTTGACCACCAGCTCGGGGCTCGCCTCCCAGACGAGGTAGACGCGCGGACTCACCTCGGTGCCGAAGAACTCGTGGTTGTCCACGCGCACTCCGCCGGTCAGCAGGAACGAGCTGCCGAGCGGGACTTCGTCCTGGACGAACAGCGCCTTGTGTCGCGCGCTGTCCTCGCCGCCGACCAGTCCGGAGTTCCTCAGCGACTCCTCGCGGAACTCGGTGCCGACAGTCAGCACGTGCGTGCCGAGCTTGATTGCCGCGAAGCCGTCGATGACGTCGTCCTGCAGGTTCTGCGGCCGTGTCGGCGCGACACCCATCGTCCGGCGATTGCGGATGTCGATCTCGCTGCGATATGCGCGCACCTGGCCGCGCCAGCCGGAGAATTCGCCGATCCATGCGGCATGGATCTGCGAGCGCTCGATCGGATAGCGACTCTCGTAGACCGTGCCGGTGCTCGTCACGTCGTCGTAGAAGCGGTCTTCGCGGCCTTCGATCCAGTTCGCTTCGATGCGCTGCTGGCCGTTGATCCGGAACGTGCCGCCCAGCGACATGTTGCGTGCGTCGCTGCCCTCGATCTCGTCGTAACGCGGATCCTCCTTCAGCGGGATCGCCGAAGTGCGCGACGTGTCGGCGGACACGCGCAGTCCGAGGCGGTCGGTGGCCGGACCGGCGGCGAACACCGCGCCGCGATGTCCGCTGCCGCCGCTGCCGCTCGTGAGGTCGGTGCCGGACAGCAGGGCCGCGCCGGTCCAGCGATCGGTCGGCTGGCGCGTGATGATATTGATCACGCCGCCCAGCGCCTCCGAACCGTAGAGCGTGGACATCGGGCCGCGGATCACCTCGATGCGTTCGATCGCCGACATCGGCAGCCAGCCGTACTGGTAGTCGGAATGGCCGACCACGTCGTCGCTGGGCGAGATGCGGCGTCCGTCGATCAGCGTCAGCGTGTGCCGGCCCTCGAGTCCGCGCAGCGCGATCGTCTTGCGTCCGCCGACCTGGCGGGGCTGCAGCGTGATGCCCGGCGTGCCGCGGATCGCCTCGAGCAGGTTCGTCGCGTTGCGGTCCTCGATCTCCTCGCGGGGAACGATCGTCACCGACGCAGGCGCCGTGCGTACCTCGTGGTCGGACATCGTGGCGGTGACGGTCACCGCCGGCAGGACCGGGTTGCGCGCGTCGGTGCTCGTAGCCTGCGCGAGCGCGGTGCCGGACAGAAGCAGTGACAGGGGTAGCGACAATGGCAGCAGTACCGGAAGGAAAGCCGCCGCCCGGCATCGGGTCTCGTCCATTCTGCGATTCCTGATCTTGTTGTTCGCTACGGGGGCCGGCTGCGCACAGCGCGCCGGCACTCGGCCGATCGGCACTTCCGGTCGGGGTGCGAATACTAATGCGAACGCGAATTATTCGCAATTGAAGAAGATCAACCGCCGACGATCAGAAGTGCGCGGCGACGATCCGTATCGGCCGGTGTTCTCAGAGCGCCGGCAGCACCACCCAGCGCGTGGTTCCGGCGTCGTCGATGCCCTCGATGCTGAACGCGTGGCCGAACACTTCGATCAGCGCGTCGCGCACTGCCGCATCGGCAGGGGGGCCGTCAGCGCGCAGGCGTCCCGCGCCCATCACCAGCAACCGGTCGGCAGCCAGCGCAAGCGTCAGTTCGTGCATCACCACGGCAACCGCCGCGCCTTCGCGCGCGCGCGCGGCGAGACTGCGCAGCAGCGCGCGCTGGTGGGGTGCATCGAGATGCGTCGTCGGCTCGTCGAGCAGCAGTACCTGCGCCTGCACCGCCAGTGCGCGGGCGAGCAATGCGCGCTGGCGTTCGCCGCCCGAGAGCTCGCTGAGGCGGCGCGCGGCATACTCGCTGCATTCGGTTTCCGCCAATGCGGCATCGACGACCGCTTCGTCCTCCGCGGTGACCGTGCCGAACAGGCCGTGGCGCGGCAGCCTGCCGATGCGCACCACGTCGCGCACCGAGATCTCGCCCTCGGCTTCGCCCTGCTGCGACAGCCACGCCAGGCGCTGCGCGCGCTCGCGGGGGCGCCAGTCGTGCAGCGGCCTGCCGTGCAGCAGCACCGAACCGGCATCGGGACGGAGCAACCCGGCCAGCAGCGCCAGCAGCGTGCTCTTGCCGACGCCGTTGGGACCGACGATGGCAGTCCACTCGCCGCTGCGCAGCGACAGCGACACGCCGTCGAGCACGCGCCGCCCGCCGCGGATCGCGACGAGATCGTCGGCCTGCAGCGCGGGCAGCTCCGATGCAGCGTGCGACGACCGCGTTGTCGTGCCGATGTCGCTCATGTCGACGCCTCGCGTGCCTGCGCCTTTCATCCCGACGTCCTCCGCCGCAGCAGCACCAGCAGATAGGCGCCGCCGAACACCGCGGTCAGCACGCCGACCGGCAGTTCCTGCGGTGCGACGGCGATGCGCGCTGCGACGTCGGCGGCCTGCAGCAGCACGCCGCCCATCAGCGCCGACAGCACGAGCAACGCGCCGTGCGTGGTCGTGACGCAGCGGCGCACCAGGTGCGGCGCGACCAGGCCGACGAATGCCACCAGCCCCGTCTGCGCCACCGCGGCGCCGGTACACAGCGCCATCACCGCGACCAGCAGCAGTCGCACCTGCGGCAGGCGCACGCCCAGGCTCGCCGCGCTGTGTTCGCCGAGCACCAGCGCATCGAGCGCGCGCGCGAACGACATCGCCACCGGCAGCGCCAGCGCGAGCGTCGCGCCGAGAGCCCACGTTTCGCTCCATCCCAGGAAACCGGTCGTGCCGAGCAGGAACATCTGCCTGCCGCGCAAGGCCTGCGGCGCGATCAGCATCAACAGGTCGGAGAGCGCCGCCAGCAACACGCCGACGACGACGCCGGCCAGCAGCAGCACCATCGGCCGCGCAGCGCCGCCCGCGAGGATCAGTGCGAGGGACACGCCGGCCATCGCGCCGACGAACGCCGCGCCGACCAGTCCCAGTTGCGCCAGCCCGTCGGCGGTCGCGTAGAACGCGGATCCGCCCAGGCTGCCGACCGACAGCACCAGCACCACGCCGAGCCCGGCTCCGGCGGCCGCACCGAGCAGGTACGGATCGGCCAGCGGATTGCGGAACAGGCCCTGCGCGACTGCGCCGGCCAGTCCCAGCAGCGCGCCGGCGAGCAACGCGCCGAACGTGCGGGGCGCGCGGATCGAGCGCACCAGATCCCACTCTTCGGCCCACGCGAAGGACCAGCCCTCGCTGCCGGCGGCCAGCCCGCACAGCCCGAGCAGCAGGGCGACGATACCGAGCGCCCAGCCGAGCCGCCACGCGTTCCAGCGCGTCGTCGCGGACGTTCGCGAAGCCATGGCGCCGCTCGCCGCTCCGGGAGTTGCGCTCATTGCGTCGCGGCGTCCAGGCGCACCAGGCAGTCCGCGATGGCCTCGGCCGCTTCGCCCAGTCGCGGACCCGGGTGCAGCAGGACCGGGAAGAACTCCTCGGTGAATACGCACTGCCGCTCGTTGCGCAGCGCCTCGAGCGACTTCCAGCCGGGGCGCCCGGCCATCGTCGCGAAGTTGCGCTCGGAGGCCATGACCAGATCGGGTTGCGCCCGCACGACGAACTCCGGGTTCATCTTCGGGAACGCACCGTGCGCGGCCGGCACGATGTTGCGCAGCGCGAGCCGCTCCAGCGTCTGGCCTACGAACGAGGATTCTCCGGCCGCGAACGGGCCGGTAGCCACTTCGAAGTACACGCGCTGCCCGCGCATCCGCGGCGGTACGCGCGCGGCGGCCGCATCGATGCGCGCGTCCACACGCTGCCACAGCGTCTCGCCGGCGCCGGGCAGCCCGAGCGCACGCGCCGTCGCCTCGAGCACGCGGGGAATTTCGGAGATCTCCTTCGCTTCGAGCACCAGCACGGCGATGCCGAGCGTTTCGAGTCGTTCGGTCGCACGCGCGAAGGGGCCCGCAAGAACCAGATCGGGTTTCAGCGCGACGATGCGCTCGAGATTCGCGTCCTCGAGGCCGCCGACCCGGGGCAGCGACAGGACCTGCTGCGGCCAGTCGGAGAAACGATCGACGCCGACCAGTCGTTCGCAGGCTTGCAGTGCGCACACCGTCTCGGTTGCCGACGGTAGCAGCGACACGATCCGCATCGGCCGTTGCGCCAGCATGACCGCGCGTCCGCGATCGTCGGTCACCGTGATTCCCGGCTTCGCGGCAGGCGACACCGCCTGCGCAGCCGGCGAAGCCGCCGCCTGCGCAGCCAGCGAAACGGCCGTCAGCAGCGCGCACAGCGATCGGCGGCACGGCCGTCTCGTGCGCAGGAACGCGCGTGCGCGGCCTGCGGCGGCGCGTTGCGCATGCGCGTTGGCGGATCTGGACGTCATGGGACGATCCGGCGAGGAGCGCGCACTTCCGCTTCCCCGCGGCCGTGCGCCATACGGTGCGAGGCGAACGTCTCGCACCACCCGTTGGCCGGTATCCGGGCTGGCGGAACGGCCCGTGCGGCCTTCCCGGAGAACGCGTCCTCCAGTGGCCGGAAGCACAGGCGGAGGCGAAGTCGCCTCGTCCGCTTACCGTTGCGGGGGCAGCGCAGGCTGGGAGCGATCCACGATCGGATCGACGCTTCCTGCTTCCCGTTTACCCCGGTCTTCGACGACGCGTCGACCGGGCACCAACGCGATGCATCTTATCACCGCGCATTCCGGAGACCGTCCGTGCAGCCGGCGATCACGAGCGGCCCTGCAGCTCGGCAAGCAGCGCTGCCGCCTCGTTCAGGCAGGCCGTCGTCTCGTGGCCTTCGGCGAAGCAATCGAAGACGGGCTGCAGGACTTCGCGCGCCTTCATCGCGCCACCGTGCACCAGCAATGCACGCGCCAGGCTGGTCGCGGCACGCAGCGCCGGCAGCTTCGCTCCCTGGCTCTCGGCCATAGCGATCGCCATCCGGTAACACTGTTGCGCCTCGGCGTCGTTCGACTCCGAAACCATCGCGAGCAGTTCGCCCTTCAGGCGCAGCATCTCCGGAAACTGGAAGCGCGCGTCGTGCCGCTGCGCGAGGTCGATCGCCCGCTCGATCTCCTTCAGGCCCTCGTCGGGCCTGCCTGCGTCGGCGAGCACCTCGCCGAGCAGCGCGAGGAAGTACGGCAGACCCATCTCGGCGCCGGTCGCCTGCGTTCCGGCGACTCCCTCGCGCATGCGCGCGATGCCCTCGTCGGATCGGCCCAGCCGCGCGAGCGCCCAGCCGAGCAGCAGCAGTCCCTGCGAACGCGTCAGCGGAAGCAGGTACTCGTCGCTGATCGCGACCGTCTCTTCGGCCCAGCGTCGTGCGGCAACCGGCTCGCAGCGCAGCACGTGCGCGATGCCGCGCCCCCAGCACGCGATCGCCGTCGTCAGCGGATGGTCGAGCCGTCGCGCGAGTTGCACCGCGTCGTCGAAGATTTCGAGCGCCCGATCGGGCTGCCCGCAAACGCAATGCACGAGCGCCCGGAACGTGCGGCAGCAAACGCCGGGGTCGTGACCCGAGTAGACGTAGGTCAGCGCATGGTCGCGCTCGCGCTCGTACAGCGACAGCCCCTTCTCGCTGTGCGCGAGCGCCTCGGCGTACTGACCCATCAGGAAGCTGTTGGTCCAGAACAGGTGGTGCGTCTCGATCTGCACTCCGACATCTTCGGAGCGTTTCGCGAGCACGACACAACGTTCGCCGAGCCGACGGGCGGTCGCGGTTTCGCCGCCGATCATCCGGTACTGGCCCTCGCCGCGAAGCGCGACGAAGAGTTCGCGTTCGTCGCCCAGCTCCTGCGACAACGCGCGCGCCCGGGTGAACGCCTCGAGCACCTCGGCGTTCGCCCAGCCTTTCGCCGCCATCGTCGCGACGCCGATCGCCTTGCGGTAGTCGAGCTCGTGGCGCTGGCGCTCGCGCGCATCGGCCAGCGAGCCGATCAGCTCGAGTCCCTGCTTCAGATATCCGATCGCCTGGTGGTGCGCCGACCGATGCATCGCCTTGACTGCCGAACGAAGCAGGTAGTGCACGGCCTTCGACTGCTCGCCGGCACCCAGCGCATGGTGCGCAAGGCGCTCGACGTGCTCGTCGATGCGCGCCGCGTAGCGCGTTTCGACCAGCTCGACGAGCTTGCGGTGGAGCGCGCGCCGCCTTTCCCGGATCACGCCGGCGTAGGCGACGTGGTGCGTCAGCGCATGCTTGAACGCGTATCGGGGCTCCGGCAGCAGGCGCGTCTGGTACAGGAACTCCATCGCCTGCAGGCTCGCCAGGATTTCGTGCATCGACTCCGCGTCGATGCCGGCGATCGGTTGCAGCAGTTCCACCGGAACGTCCTGCCCGATCACGGCCGCCGTCTGCAGCAGGCTCTTCTGCGCAGCGCCCAGCCGATCGATGCGCGCAGCGAGCACCGCATGCACCGTGGAAGGAATCTCGTCGGTGTCGATCGCTTTCGCCGGGCGATATTCGCCGGGACGACCCGACAGCGCGCCGGAGTCGACCAGCGCCCGAACCGATTCCTCGAGAAAGAGCGGCGTTCCGCCCGCGCGTGCGATCAGCCGCCTGCGCAGCTCGCCGAGCCCCTGGTCGGTGCCGAGCAGCGCCTGCAGCAGCCGATCGGCGCTGTCGGGGCCGAGCGGATTCAGCCGGATCTGCGTGAAGTAGCTCCTGGCGAACCACGAGTGCCGATACTCGGGCCGGTGCGTAAGGATGAGCAACACGCGGCACGCGGCGAGGCGGTCGACCAGGTGCTCGAGCACTGCCTGCGTGCCCGGGTCGACCCAGTGCAGGTCTTCGACCACGAGGATCACCGGGCCCGCTTCGCTGCGCCGCATGACCAGTGCCGTGACGGCGTGCATCGTGCGCTGGTGTCTCTGCGACGGGCTCAGCGTGGGCCACTGGGAATCGCGCGATGGCAGGTCGAGAACGCCGGCCAGCGCATCTTCGAGCGGCACGAGCGCCGGATCGAGCGCCTCGATTCCGCGGTGCAGTTTCCCCGCCGCCTCGGACTGCGTATCGCTCGTCGCGATCCCGAACCACGCACGCAGCAATTGCGCGATCGCGAAGTAGGTGGGGCTCGTTTCGTGCGAAACCGTTCCGGTGTCCAGCAAGCTGCAGTCCTTCACGCAGCGCGCGTGCACGAACTCGTGCACGAGCCGCGACTTCCCGATTCCCGCCTCGCCGACGATCGCCGCGACGCGGCCGGCGCCGGCCGCTGCTTCGCCGAACAGTTGCGCAAGAAGCTCCATCTCGACGTCGCGTCCGACGAAGCGGGCGAGTTGCCGCGCCGAACGTGCTTCCCAGCGCATGCGCAGCGGCGCCATCGCGCGCAGCGTGTACAGCGCGATCGGTGCGCCGACGTGTCGCGGCGAGCCCGCGTCCGGAACGTCGACGGTCACGAAGCCCTCGACGCGGCGCGCGGTGTCGGCGGTGATTCCGATCTCGCCGGCGGCCAGCGTCGCGTCGAGCTGCGCCGCCAGCCGTGCCGCCGGGCCGATCGCGTCGTAGTGGTGCGCTCGTTCGTCGCCGATCGCGCGCACGACCGCATCTCCCGAATGCACGACGAAGCGCACGTCGCGCCCCTCGATGGCCTGCGACGCGATCGCGTCGCGCATCGCAACCGCGGCGCTGCACGCACGCAGCGCGTGATCTTCCTGCGCCACGGGTGCGCCGAACAGCGCCGTCACGCCGTCCTCGCGGATCTGGCTGATCGTGCCGCCGAAGCGCACCGCGATTTCCGCGATCGCGTGCAGCACCGGATCGACGTGCTCGAGCGCGGCTTCCGGATCCGGATCGTCGAATGCCGGCGAAGCACGAACACGGGCGCACAGCAGCGTGAGTTGCTTGCGCTCGGCGGCCGCCGGCACGGAGGTGCTGTCTGGAGCCGCGGCCGCAGGCGGCGCCCGCGCAGCTTCGTCGATCGCGTGTATCGGCCCGCCCGTCTTCCGGGCAGCGGGCGCGCGACCGATCTGCGCGGCAAGCTGCCGCAGTTCCTCGCCGGGGGCGATCCCGAGTTCCTGCTTCAGCAGGCGCGCGCATGCGTCGTACTGGCGCAGCGCAGTCTCGCGGCGACCCGCCTGCAGGTACGCGCGCACGAGCGCGCAGTGACCCGATTCCAGCAGCGGATCGAGCGCGACCAGCCTTTCGCCGACGGCGATCGCACGATCGTGCCGATCGCTGCGCGCGTGGTGGCCGACGAGTTCGAGCAGTGCCTGCACGGCGTCCTCGTGGTACCTGCGGCGCTCGACCGCCAGCCAGTGCTCGAAGCGTTCTTCGCGCAGGCTGAAGCCGTCGAGCAACGCGCCGCGGTACAGCGCGGCCGCGGCCTCGAGCGATTCGGCCGAGCGCCGCTGCGCGAACCGCGTGAACTGCAGCGCGTCGACTTCCACCGCGTTCGCGTCGAGCGCGACGGAATCGGCGTCGGCGCGGATCAGCTTCTCGGCCGTCGGCAGCGCGCGCCGAAGGCTCGACAGGGCCTGGCGCAGGCTCGCGCGCGCCTGCTCTTCGGCGCTGCGATCCCAGAACGTGTCGGCCAGGTGCTCGCGAGAGCGCGTCATCGCCGGGGAGAGAGCGAGGTACGCGAGCAGCGCCCGGCACTTGCGCGCTGCGAAGGACACGGGCGTGCGAACGCCCGCGAGTTCGATGTCGAGTGTCCCGAGGACCCGGATGACGAGACGGTCCATGCGCACTTTTTACGCTTTTTTCACGCCCGCGCGGATTCCGTTTCA
Organism: uncultured Limnobacter sp.; assembly: GCA_964481165.1. Taxonomy (GTDB): domain Bacteria; phylum Pseudomonadota; class Gammaproteobacteria; order Burkholderiales; family Burkholderiaceae_E; genus Zeimonas. The sequence continues at coordinate 13,305 of CAYZYC010000010.1, forward strand.
CGCCCCTCTCACGCCGGGCCCGGAGACTGGCGTCGTCAACCGACAGAGGAGACAGTGATGGGCGCCTTCCTGACCGTTCTCTACGGCGTCGTGACCTATGGGTTCTTTCTCGCGACGTTCGTCTACGCGATCGGCTTCGTGGGCAACGTGGCCGTGCCGAAGTCGATCGACAGCGGCGCAGCGGCGCCGATCGTCGAAGCCGTGATCGTGAACCTCGTTCTGCTCGCGGTTTTCGCGGTGCAGCACAGCGTGATGGCCCGACGCGGGTTCAAGCAGTGGTGGACGCGCATCGTGCCGCCGGCAGTCGAGCGCAGCACCTTCGTGCTCGCCGCCACCGCCGCACTCGCGCTGCTGTTGTGGCAATGGCGCCCGATCCGCGAACCGGTGATCTGGGCCGTCACCGATCCGATCGGCGCTGCGCTGCTGGAAGCGGTGTTCTGGCTCGGCTGGACGATGCTGCTGATCAGCACGTTCCTCATCAGCCACTTCGAGCTCTTCGGGCTGCGGCAGGTCTTCGCACGCATGGCCGGCCGCGCGCTTCCGGAGCCGGAGTTCCGCACTCCGGGCTTCTACCGTTACGTGCGCCACCCGATCTACCTCGGCTTCCTGCTCGGGTTCTGGGCGACGCCGGTCATGACTGCAGGACACCTGCTGTTCGCGATTGCCACCACCGGCTACATCCTGATCGGAATCTGGTTCGAGGAGCGCGACCTGATCGCGCAGTACGGCGAGCGCTACCGCGCCTACCGTCGCCAGGTCGGGATGCTGCTTCCACGCCTGCGCGGCAAGTCCGACACGAAGATCGCACGCTAGTCGCCGGCTACGGGGACGATTCGCGCCGCGCTGCCGGAAACGGAGCGCGGCGCTTGCGCTACCGGCGTCGAAGGGTTCGCTTCGATGCCGGGTGGCGGCAGCGCCGCCTTTGCGGCCTAATGGCGGGATGTCGAAGTATCGTCCGGCGCGAATCACGCTGCGCGACGGTCGCGAAGTGATCGTGCGCGAAGTCCGCGAGACCGACGCGAGCGCGATCGCCGCTGCCTTCGAACGGCTCTCGGCCGAATCGCGCTACCTGCGCTTCGGGCGGTACACGAAGCAGCTCGAGCCCGCCGCGCTCGACCGCGGAGTGCACCCGCGCCGGGGGCTCGACTTCGTTCTCGTCGCCACGGATCCCTCGTCCGACGGCACCGAGATCGTCGGGGCTGCGCAATACGTGCCTTCGGATTCGGGCAACCACGGGGTCTGCGAGTTCGCCGTCACCGTCGCCGAAGACTGGCGCGGCGCAGGGCTGGCGTCGGCGCTGGTGTCGCGCCTCGTGCGCCGCGCGCGCCGCGACGGCTACCGGACGATGGAAGGCCAGGTGCTCGAATCGAACGAGGCGATGCTCGCAGTGGCGCGTGCCCTGAAGTTCGGCCTGCGGCCGGCGGACGGCGACCCGGGCGTCGTCGTGGTGCGGCGGCCGCTGCAATCGCCTGCGGCGGCAACGGGCAGGCGCGAGGCCGCGGCGCTGCCCTGAGCAACCGTGTTCGCGGTGGCGTTGGTTGCAGGATACGACATCATGCCCGCCGTCCTGGTTCCGGTCGATGGCTCCGAGAACTCGCTGCGCGCCGCGACGGCGGCCTGCCGGCTGAATGCCGACCGGCATTCGATCACCGTGCACCTGCTCAACGTGCAGCCTGCGAACCAGTCGGCGATCGTCGAGGAGTACCTGGATCGGGAGCTGATCGAACGATTCCACCACACCGAGGGCGAGCGCGTGCTGCAAGCGGCGCGCGCGCTGGTCGAATCCTGCGGAATCGCGTGCGCGACGCAGGTCGAACTCGGCGACGTCGCGCCGACGATCGCCCGCTACGCGGGCGCGATCCGCTGCGAACAGATCGTGATGGGCACGCGCGGGCTGGGTGCGTCCGGAATGGTCGCGCTGTCGGGGCTGCTGCTCGGCTCGATCGCCACGAAGGTGCTGCAGCTCGTCGACGTTCCCGTGACGCTGGTCAAGTGATCGATCCCGGCGTCGACGATCCGATCACGCGTCGACGATCACCTCGAAGCCGCCGTAGATCAGGCGTTTCCCGTCGAAAGGCATCGGGTTCGCGTCGGGCTGCACGCGCGGATCGTCCATGACCTTCTTCATGCCGTCGTCTCGCACCGCGCGCGAAGGCCAGACGATCCACGAGAACACGACGGTCTCGTCGTCCCTGCGTTTCACCGCCATCGGAAACGACGTCAGTTCGCCTTCCGGAACGTCGTCTCCCCAGCACTCGATCACCTCCAGCGCTCCGTGCTCGCGGAAGACGGCCGCCGCCTCCTGTGCATGCTTGCGAAACTGCTCACGGTTCGCCGTCGGCACCGCGGCCACGAAACCATCGACATAGTTCATCGGGCACTCCGATTCGGTGGAAGTCGTCCGTCCATTCGAGGATCCCGACGTTGCGACGGCGTTTCAGCGCAGCGGCAACAAGTTACGATTGCAACCGTTGCGTGGCACGATGCCTTCCTGATGAACATGTCCGAACCGACCGCATTGCCCGCGCCGACGCTCAGGCCCTGCCTGCAACTGCAGGTCGAAGTCGAAGCTCCGATCGAGGTCGGGCCCGTTGCGTCGAGCATCGGCTACGGGAACCGCCGGGTCATCCCGATCGCCGGGGGGCAGGTGCGCTGCGAGCACGCGAGCGGCGCATGGCAAGGACGCGTGCTGGCGGGCGGTGCCGATTTCCAGCGCATCGTCGGCGATCGTGCCGCGTTGCTCGAAGCCCGTTACGTCATCGAGACCGATGCAGGCGACCGGATCTACGTCGAGAACCGCGCGCTGCGAAGCGGCCCGCCGGAACTCGTCGCGCGGCTCGCGCGCGGCGAACCGGTCGATCCGGCGCTGATCTACTTCCGCTGCGTTCCGCGCTTCGAGACCGCGTCGCCGGCGCTCGCCTGGATGATGGAGCGGCTGTTCGTCGGGACCGGCGCCCGCTACCCGCGGACGGTGGCGCTGCGCGTGTTCGAAGTCGACTGACCGCGACCGGCTCGACGATCGCTGAAAGATCGGACTGCCGGCCGCGACAGAATCGCTTCCGCGCCCAGCGCTTTCCCGGAGTGATCGACATGAAACGAAGCAGGCAACGGTTGCTGCGCATTCGTACGGGCCGCACCGCGCTGGCCCTGGTCCTCGCGACGGGCTGCGGCGTAGCGCTCGCGGCCGGCGAGATGCTCAGCGGCAGCGAGGAGGTCCCGCCGGTCCAGACGTCGGCGTCCGGCACCTCGTCGATCATGATCGCCGACAACGGGGCGGTCAGCGGCAGCGTCGACACCAAGGGCGTCGAAGGCACGATGGCGCATATCCACAGCGGGGCCATGGGCAAGAACGGGCCGCCGATCATCACGCTGGAAAAAGGGTCCGACGGCAAGTGGATGGTTCCGTCCGGAGCGAAGCTCACCGCCGACCAGCAGAAGATGTACGAGGCCGGCGGGCTCTACGTCAACGTGCACAGCGCGATGCACAAGGGCGGCGAGATCCGCGCGCAGTTGAAGCCGTAGCGGGCAGCGTCGAAATTCTCCGAGGTGGCGGTGCCGCCGAAGCGCGACGCCGCTATCGCGGCGAAGTCGCCGGCGGCGTGAAATCGAGCGCGCGCATCGCCGATGCAAGCGTCTGCCGCGTCGACCGGTAGTCGGCCCACGGGTCCGGCATTTCGAGCCGCGGCTCGACGTCGCGCAATTTCCAGTGATTGCCGCCTTCGAGCATCGGCAGTTCGTCCCATCCCACCGGAACCGAGACGCCGATTCCCGGGCGTGCGCGCGCCGACCAGGCGGCCACCGTCGTCGCGCCGCGGCCGTTGCGCAGATAGTCGACGAAGATCCGCCCCTTGCGGTTCGACGGTCCGCTCTTCGCGACGAAACGGTCCGGCAGCGTCTTCGCCAGGTGCACGACGACCGCTTTTGCGAACGCCTTCACCGTGTCCCACCCGTGCCGGGGGGTGATCGGCACGACGACGTGCAGCCCCCGGCCGCCGCTGGTCTTCAGGAAGCACGTGAGCCCCAGTTCGTCGAGCAGCGCGTGCACCAGTTGCGCGCCCTCGAGCATCGTCGGCCAGCCGACGCCTTCGCCGGGGTCGAGGTCGAAGACGATGCGGTCGGGCTTCCCGATCGAGCGCGTCGTCGCGTTCCACGTGTGCAGCTCGACGGTGTTCCACTGTGCCAGGCCGACGAGCCCTTTCGCGGTCGCGACGGCGAGCATCGGCGCTTCGCCGGGATCGTATTTCGTGTCGAGCGAACGCACCCCGGCGATCGGCGTCCCGCCGGCGTGCTTCTGGAAGAACGTCGTGCCGCCGATTCCGTCGGGGGCGCGAACCAGCGCGACCGGACGCTGTTTCAGGTGCGGCAGCATCGCCTCGGCGACGCGCTCGTAGTGCGCGACGAGTTCGAGTTTCGTGATCCCCGTCGATTCGTCGATCACCCGGTCGGGGTTGCTGATGCGGACTCCGGCGATCGACGTGCGCGCCGGTGACGAACGCGTTGCGCCCATCGGTCTCACCGCCTTCTCGCGCGTGATCGCGGCGGCGGGCTTGTCGCTGCGCAGTCCATGGAAGACAGGGTGGCGGATCCGGCCGTCGGCTGTCCACTGCGTGAACGAAACCTCGGCGACCAGTTCGGGGCGCAACCAGTGCATTCCCCCCTCGCGGATCGGATCGGCGAACGGCGAAACGTCCGCATGCAGCGTCTCGAAGCGCCGGGCGGTGTCGCGCAGCGTGCGTTCGTCGAAGCCGCTGCCGACGCGACCCGCGTAGCGCAGCGTGCCGGCATCGTCGTGCACGCCAAGCAGCAGCGCGCCGAAAGCGTTGCGCGATCCCTGCGGGTCGGTATAGCCGCCGACGACGAATTCCTGCCGGTTGCGGTACTTGAGCTTGATCCATGACGTCGAACGCCCCTCGACATAGGTCGAATCGACGCGCTTGCCGATCAGCCCTTCCATGCCGATGCGACGCGCCGATTCGAGCAGTTCCTGCGGGCCTGCGTCGAAGCTCTCGCTGAACCGCACGTGTTCCGAGGGATGCGCGCCGAGCCACTCGCGCAGCAGCGCCCGCCTGCGCTGCAGCGGCACCTTGCGCAGGTCGTAGCCGCAGCAGTACGGCATGTCGAAGACGTAGTACCGGAGTTCGTCGGTGCGCTGCGAGTCGAAGGCGTTCTGCAGGCGCTGGAAGTCCGGCGCCCCGCCTGCGTCCTGCGCGACGATCTCGCCGTCGAGCCACCCGGAGGGCAGATCGAGCGCAGCCACCTCGCGCGCGAGCGTTCCGATGCGCGCGGTCCAGTCGTGTCCGTTGCGCGTGAACAGCCGGACGTCGTGCCCGTCGATGCGCGCGAGGATGCGATAGCCGTCGAACTTCATCTCCCAGCTCCAGCCGCGCGCCTCCGGGACGCGATCGGCCAGCGTTGCGAGCTGCGGTGCGAGTCGCGGCGGCAGCGGCGCGCGACGCGCCTCGGGTGGCGGTTGCCGCGCCGCCGCCTCCTGCGCCGCCTCCTGTGCCGCGTCCTGCGCCGGCGCCTCCTGCGCCGTCGCGTCGCCGAGCACGCTCCCCGGGGCCTCGTCCACGATGCTGTATTCGCTCTCGGGGCGTGCCGCGTCGTCGCGTTCCTTGATGAGCAGCCAGGGTTCCTGGCGTTCGTCGCGCCCGCGCATGCGCACGAGCATCCAGCGGCCCGTCAGCTTGCGACCGCGCAATGCGAACTTCAGCTTTCCCTCGCGATACGCCGTTTCCGGGTCGTCCTCCGGCAACCACGTGCCGCGGTCCCAGACGATGACGGTGCCCGCCCCGTACTGCTTCGGCGGGATCGTGCCTTCGAAGTCCGCGTAGTCCATCGGATGGTCTTCGACGTGCACCGCCATCCGGCGCACGGCCGGGTCCAGGCTCGGTCCCTTCGGCACCGCCCAACTCTTCAGGACGCCATCGATCTCGAGGCGGAAGTCGTAGTGCAGGTTGCGTGCGGCGTGCTTCTGTACGACGAAGCGCAGCGTGCGCGACTTCGCGCCTCGTGAGCGCGTGCCTTGCGTATCCGGCTTTCGGCGCCGCTGCGCGGCCGACGGTTCGGTGGTGATGCGGAAATCGCGTTTCGCGCGATACGTTCGCAACGCGTCGGATTCGGACATCGGGGGAGCCGGGACGGGAAGAGAGGTACGAGCACGGACTCGCAGGGCAGAAGTACAGCAATCACGGCGCCCGACCGGGCGAAACGCACCGGGCACGCGGGTTGCTCGTCATGGGGCTACGAATTTCTCCGACGCCGTCCGACGCGCGTGTGCAGGCACCCCGCATGAAGTGGTTCTCGACTCCACCGACCGAGGCGCAGATCTCGCGCTGGCTGGCTACCGCATTGCTCGCTTCGTCGATCCTGCTCGCGGCTGCAGTCGTGCTTGCGCAGCCCGAAACGCCCGCCGCCGAAGCGCCCGCGTCGCCGACGGACCCCGCGCACCCGGCCTCGCCGACGGCGCCCGCGTCGATCACGCCCGAGACGCGCCGGCTCCCCGAGCCGCGGACCGATGCCGAAGTCGCGATGGACACGACGATCGCCCGACGGGTCCAGCGGGCGCTGTCCGAGGACCACCTCACGCACAGCGAGCCGATCGCCATCGAAGTGACGCGCGGAATCGCGAATCTGTCGGGAACGGTCAAGACCGCCGGAGTGGCCGCACGCGCGTTGTCGATCGCGCGCACGGTCGGCGGGGTCGCGGCGGTACAGGACGCGATGCAGGTGGAGGAAAGCGAACCGGGCGAAGGCGTTTCGCGTTGATGGGCGGCAGCGGTCAGCGCCCGGAGAACGTGTCGCAACGCTGCGGATCGCCGCTTTCCAGCCCGATGCGGAACCAGCGCATCCGTTGCTCCGAGCTCCCGTGCGTGAAACTCTCGGGCACGACGACGCCCTGCGTCTGCTTCTGGATCCGGTCGTCGCCGACGGCGGCCGCCGCGTTCAGTCCTTCCTCGATGTCGCCTTTCTCGAGCCAGTTGCGCGCCTGCTGCGCGTGGTTGGCCCATACTCCCGCGTAGCAGTCGGCCTGCAGTTCGAGCAGCACCGACAATGCGTTGTACTGCTGCGCGCTCAACCGCTGCCGCGCGTTCTGTACCTGCTGCATCGTGCCGGTCAGGTTCTGCACGTGGTGACCGACCTCGTGGGCGATGACGTACGACTGCGCGAAGTCGCCCGATGCGCCGAGCCGCTGCTCGAGCAGGCGAAAGAAGCTGAGGTCGATGTACAGGCGCTGATCGCCGGGGCAGTAGAAGGGGCCGGTGGCGGCCGCGCCCAGTCCGCAGGCGGTGTTGACGCGTCCGTCGAACAGGACGAGCCGCGGCGGCCGGTACTGCGATCCGGATGCCGCGAAGACTTCCTTCCACGTCTCCTCGGTGCTCGCGAGCACGACCGAGGTGAAGCGTCCATGCTCGTCGGTCGGCGGGGCAGCCGGGCCCTGCTGGGACGTCGAAGGCGCCTGCGGTCCGCCGCCCTCGATCAGTCCGAGGACGACGCCCGGATCGACGCCGAGCAGCCACGCGGCGACGAACGCCACGACGACCGCCCCGACACCGATTCCGCCACCGCCGCCCGGGACGCGGAATCCGCTGCCGCGCCGGTCCTCGACGTTCGTGCTTTCCCGATGCCCGCGCCAGCGCATGCTCGTCCCCTTGCGGAATCCGACACTCGACGGGACATATTAGGGCCTGCGCGCACTCCGGTCACGAAGGCGAACGACGGGCCGAACGACGAGCCGAACGACGAGCGGATTCAGGCTGCGCGTACCGCCTCGTCGGACACGATCAGC
>CAYZYC010000010.1:21193-25726 GCA_964481165.1 uncultured Limnobacter sp.
GCCGAACGACGAGCGGATTCAGGCTGCGCGTACCGCCTCGTCGGACACGATCAGCTGGCGCACGACCGCATTCACGTCGTCATCGCTTTCGATCGTCCAGCGCGGCAGTTGCATCGGCAGCACGTGTTCGCGCCACGCCGGATCCTGCCGATCGAAAACGGCGGCGCACGGCATCGAAACCACGCGAACCGCGACGCCGAACGCGTCGAGCCTGCGTTGCGCTTCGACGGCGCGTTCGACCATGTCTCCGCTCGCCACCAGCACCGCCACCGGCTCGTCGCGATCGTGCAGCACGTATGCGCCGCGCCGGATCGACAGCAGTTGCTCCGGCGAGCGGCGCAGCGGTGCGCGCGGTTCGTCGCTCACGCAAAGCGCGCTGGCGCGGCCACGGTACTCGAGGACGGCGCTCGACGCGACGGCCGCTTCGGCGCCGTCGCAAGGCCACCAGGCGTCGAAGCCGGGGATCGCCCCGGCCGCCGGACCTTCGTGGTGTTCGAAGACGTGCACCGCGTGCCGGTGCTGCCGGCCGGCGCGACGCAGCGCTTCGATGGCGTCCGGATCGAGCGTCGTGCGATGCACGACTTGCGGAACGAAGCCGCCGTGCATTGCGATTCCGTTGGCGATCGCAGCCGCACACCGCGGGTCGCCCGGCACGCGCTGCAGTTCGGGAAGCTGTGCGCCGAGCGACTGCATCGCGGCCTGCGACGCGTCGCGTGTCGATGCGACTTCGCATCGGCCATACCGCGTGATCAACGCCAGCGTCGCCGCCCGCAGCCCGACCGGATCGTCGCCTCGCATGCGCCGGTCGAATTCGGCCGCCAGCGAGGGATTGCGGCGCTGCCAGGCGGCGTACCGGCCCTGCCAGGCCCGATAGACGCGCTCGCCGTCTGCGCGCGTGTCGCACGCGTCGGATGCGACTGCCGCGATGCGGTGCGCGGAAGCGGTGTCGGATTCGCCGTTCCCGGCGATGCCGGACCGGCTGCGCACGACGATGGCGGCAGGCTGCCACCGGTTCCTCGCGGCACCGTGCAGCGCGGCGTCGATCGCCTCGCCGTCGTCGGCATCGAGCGGCCCGATCACCTGCCAGCCGTGGCGTTCGAAGAACGACGCCGGATCCTCGCCGGTGCCGGGTGCGTGGTCGTCATGGCAGACGACGACGAGCTTGCCGAGACGGCGCTCGACCGCGGTCCGGCACGCGTGCGCGGCGAGCGGACCGGCGATGCACTCGTGGTCGACGAAGGCGTAGCTGCGATGGTCGACGATCGCATCGTCGCTATCGCCGAAGGTCGCAGCCAGCCGCTGCTCGGCGAGCGCCAGCCCGACGGCCATCGGGAGCGATTGGCGCGCGCGCACGATCGTGACGCCATGCGCGGCGCGCGCCGCGGGTGCCGCACGGTCGGCGGCCGCGAGTTGTGCCAGGCGGCAGGCGGCGACGGTGCGCGGACGACCGATGCGTGCCGGCGCCCCCGGCGGCGGTTCGTAGCCGTTCGATTGCAGCACGGCCTGCGCCAATGCCGGGGCATGCGCGCCTGCGAAGACGAGTCGGTCGCGGTCGATCCATCCCGGATCTCCCGGCCAATGCTTCAGGTGGCGATCGAAGACGACGACGGCGGCTGCGGCCAGCGGAATCGGCTCCGAAGCGTCGGAAGCCGGCGGAAACGCTGCCGCGAGCCGCCGCAGCGCATCGGCCATCCGGTCAGCGCGCGCGCCTGGCGCACGACGGGAAGGTAGGGAATCCATCGCATCCTCGGCGTCGAACGGAGGGGAACACCCGCAATCTAGCGAGGTTATTCCACTAAGGAAAAGTCAGATATCCTTCGCTCTGGCTTCAGGAAATACTGAATGGCGCTGACGTTTCGCCAGTTGCAGGTCTTCGCGGAAGTCGCCCGGCACAACAGCTTCGCGCGAGCCGCCGAGGCATTGCACCTCACGCCGCCTGCCGTGACGATGCAGGTGAAGGAACTCGAGTCCAACATCGGCGTCGTGCTGTTCGAGCGCAGCGGGCGCCGGGTCGCGCTGACGACCGCCGGCGAGTACTTCCTCGTGCACGCGCGTCGCCTGCTCGGTGCATTGAAGGAAACCGAGGACGCGATGATGCATTTCCGGAAGGTGCGCGCCGGCGTGCTGACCGTGGGCATCGTCAGCACGGCGAAGTACTTCGTCCCCCGGCTGCTCGCGCGCTTCCGGGTGCGACATCCCGGCCTCGACCTGCGGTTGACGGTGTCGCCGAACCGCGAAGGACTGGTCGCGCTGCTGGCCCGCAACGAGGTCGACCTGGCGATCATGGGACGCCCGCCGAGGGAGATGTCCACGCGGGCCGAGCCTTTCGCAGCGCATCCGCTGGTGATGGTCGGGCCGGCCGACCACCGTGTCGCGGGCACCGAGTCGGTTGCGCTGTCGGTGCTCGCCGCCGATCCGTTCATCGTGCGCGAATCCGGTTCGGGCACGCGCGATGCGATGCAGGCGTGGTTCCGCACGCAGCGTTTCGTCCCGCGCGAGACGATGGAGATGTCGAGCAACGAGACGATCAAGCAGGCGGTGATGGCGGGGATGGGCGTGAGCTTCCTGTCTCTGCACACGATCGGGCTCGAAGTGCGCAGCGGGCTGATCGCGGTGCTGCCGATCGACGGCACGCCGGTGATGCGCACGTGGAACGTCGTGCGCTCGACGTCGAAAGTGCTGTCGCCGGCGGCCGAGGCGTTCCGCTATTTCGTCCTCGAGGAAGGCGAGGACTACCTGATCGAGCACGACCGGCCGTTGCTGCAGTCGCTTGCGTGACGCAGCGGCGCGGGGGCGGCGCGGGGGCGCGGTGGCGCGGGGGCAGGGCGGGCGAGAGCGTCCGGCGCGCATCACGCGCGGACGGACCCGCGCGTGCAGCGTTCAGGAGTGGTGGTCGACGAGCGTGAAGCGCGCTCCGCCGCGTTCGCGCATCACGCTGAAGCGAAGCTGCGGCCATCGCTCCTGCGCAACGGTGATCTCGTGCGGCGAACGCACGAGCCAGGTCGGCGCGTCGGCGGCATCGAGCGCGATGCGCGACGCGTTCTGCTCGATGAATCGCGCGATCGTCGACGGCTCGTCGGCGTCGAGCCAACGCGCCATCGTGTAGGGCGCCGGCGCGATCCGTGCCTCGACGTTGTATTCGACGCGCAGCCGGTGCGCGACGACGTCGAACTGCAGTTCGCCGACCGCGCCCAGCAGCAGCCGGGTGCCTCCGTCCTGGCGGAACACCTGGATCGCGCCCTCGTCGCCGAGCTGCGCGAGCGCTGCGCGCAACTGCTTGGCCTTCATCGGATCGACGACCTCGATCGTGCGGAACGACTCGGGTGCGAAGAACGGAAGGCCGCTGAAGTGCAGCGTTTCGCCCTCGGTGAGCGTGTCCCCGAGGCTCAGCGTACCGTGGTTCGGGATGCCGATGATATCGCCGGCGTACGCCTCGTCGACGAGATCGCGGCGTTGCGACAGGAAGGTCACGACGTTCTGCGGACGCAGCGAACGTTTCGTTCGTGCGTTGACCAGCGCCATGCCGCGTTCGAAGCGTCCGGAGCACACGCGCACGAACGCGACGCGGTCGCGATGCTGCGGGTCCATGTTCGCCTGCACCTTGAAGACGACGCCGGTGAAACGCGGTTCTTCCGGATGCACCATGCGCTCGTCGGCGTGCTTGGGGCCCGGGTTCGGCACGAGTTCGACCAGCGCGTCGAGCACTTCGCGCACGCCGAAGTTGTTGATCGCGGACCCGAAGAACACCGGCGTCTGTCGCGCCTCGACGAACGCATCGCGCCGGAATTCGGGAGACGCGCCGCCCACGAGTTCGATCTCGGGTTCGGCCTCGAGCCACGGCTCGCCCAGCGATGCCGCCTGCGCCGGATCGCCGACGTCGACGTATCGTTCGTCGTCGATCGCGCGGTCCATGCCCGGGCGGAAACGCCGCACGCGGCGCAGGCCGAAGTCGTAGACGCCGCGGAACCGGCTGCCCATCCCGATCGGCCAGGTGAACGGGATCGGCGTCATGCCGAGCTCGCGTTCGATCTCGTCGATCAGGTCGAGCGGGCTTCGCACTTCACGATCGAGCTTGTTCGCGAAGGTCAGGATCGGGATGTTCCGCGTCCGGCAGATCTTCAGCAGCCGCAGCGTCTGCGCCTCGATCCCGTTGGCCGCATCGATCACCATCAGCGCGGCGTCGACCGCCGTCAGCACGCGATAGGTGTCTTCGGAGAAGTCCTGGTGCCCCGGCGTGTCGAGCAGGTTGACGACGCAGTCGCGATGCACGAACTGCATCACCGAACTCGCCACCGAGATCCCGCGCTGCTTCTCGATCTCCATCCAGTCCGATGTCGCGTGCCGGCTGGCCTTGCGCGCCTTCACGCTGCCGGCGATCTGGATCGCACCGGAGAAGAGCAGCAGCTTCTCGGTGAGCGTCGTCTTGCCCGCGTCGGGGTGGGAGATGATGGCGAACGTGCGTCTGCGCTTGACTTCATCAGGGATTGAGCCGCCTGCCATCGATCACTTTCCTGTCCCATGTACACAGCTATG
>CAYZYC010000010.1:25826-33104 GCA_964481165.1 uncultured Limnobacter sp.
GTCTCTCGATGCCCTAAAGGCCCTTCAGGACGCGAAGGCGGTCGCCATCCGGGCCTCGGACCTCACCCGCGTTCACCGCGAACGCCTGCTCAGAAACGGCTTCCTCCGCGAAGTGATGAAGGGCTGGTACATCCCCGTCCGCCCCGACGGCCCGGCAGGCGAAAGCACAGACTGGTACGCCTCGTTCTGGGCCTTCTGTGCAGCCTACCTGACCGAGCGTTTCGGGGACGACTGGTGCCTGGGTGCGGAGCACTGCATCGCGCTCCACACGGGCAACTGGAATGTGCCGCGCCAGCTTCTCGTGCGGGCGACGCGCGGTGGCAACAAGCCTACAGGGCTCCTGCACGACACGTCGATCTTCGACGTGCGGCTGGAAGTTCCGCCCGCAGAGGATGTTCAAGTCCTGGACGGCCTGCGGCTCATGCGCCTGCCAGCGGCGCTCATCGCCTGCGCGCCGGGAAATTTCGCGGCGCATCCGGTCGAGATGCGCGCCGCGCTCGCCATGATCGCCGATGCCTCGGACGTACTGAGCCGCTTGCTCAGTGGCGGACACAGCAGCATTGCCGGGCGTCTTGCCGGAGCTTTCCGCAACATCGGACGCGATCAGATCGGGGACACGATCACTGCGACCATGCGGACAGCGGGCTACACGGTCAACGAAACCGATCCGTTCAACGACCGCCCTCCTGTCGCTATCGGTCAGCGCGAGACATCCCCCGCCGTCAACCGGCTGCGTATGTCGTGGGCCGAAATGCGGGGCGCGGTGCTGGAGCACTTCCCGCCCGCGCCCGGCCTGCCCGCTGATGTCGGCGCGTATCTGCATCAGCTCGAAGATGTGTACGCGACCGATGCCTACAACTCGCTCTCCATCGAGGGCTACCGGGTCAGCGCCGAACTGATCGAGCGCGTGCGCGCAGGCAATTGGAACCCGGACAACGGTGCGGACCGTGAGCATCAAGACGCGCTCGCCGCGCGCGGCTACTGGCAGGCTTTCCAGAAGGTCAAGGACACGGTCAGCGGTGTACTTCAAGGCGCTAACGCTGGTGACGCCGCGCAAGCCGATCACGGCACCTGGTATCGCGAGATGTTCGGCCCGAGCGTTACGGCGGGCATCCTGAAGCCTGCCGACCTCGCGGGCTATCGCAACGGCCCCGTCTTCATACGCCAGTCGATGCACGTCCCGCCTCGCAGCGAAGCGGTGCGTGAGCTGATGCCCGCCTTCTTTGATCTCCTGCGCGACGAACGCGAGGCGTCCGTGCGCGTCGTACTCGGCCACTTCTTCCTCGTCGACATCCACCCGTACTTCGACGGCAATGGACGGATGGGCCGCTTCCTGATGAACGCCATGCTTGCCTCAGGCGGCTATCCGTGGACGGTCGTCCCGTTCGCGGAGCGCACGCGCTACATGACTGCCCTCGAGGCCGCAAGTGTCAACAGGGACATCCGTCCCTTCGCGGCACTGCTGGCGGCGCTGGTCGCACGCGGGCAGTGAGGATGGTGTCGCGGCTCGGGCTGTAGCGCGCGCCCTGACCCACGGCGTCTTCGAGCCTGGTACGCCACGGCGCGCTCCGTCGGGGCATCCGAACGCGACTGCGAGCGCATCGCAGCGGCGTTCTCATATCCAGGGTTCCGAGGGCGGCAAGTGGCCTGAATGCAGAAATTCGAAGATCTCCGGCGGGGACGTTCGGGCTCTACCAAACGCTCAGAACCGCGGTCGCAGCGCCTCCCCCCAGCTCTGCAGCGGTCCCAGCGGATTCCGCGTCGTCTGCAGCTCGTGCATGCTGGGCTGGCCGCCGTAGACGGTGTAGACGACCAGGTCGTCGACGAACAGGATGATCGCGTTGAACGTCCACCCGGTGACGTTGACCTCGCGCTTGAATCCGAAGGAATCGGCCCAGAAGTTTCCGATCCGGTCGCGCTTGATGCGTCGGGCCGCGATCGCATACCCGGTGCACGCCCGCACCGCGGTGAGGCAACTGCGGATTCCGGGCTCGTAGTCCTCGGGAGTCAGCGCGGTCCCCGCGGCGAAACGTTGGACGATCTCCGGATACGAGAGCAGCGTCACCGACGGATTGAACAGCGGATTGAACCCGTTGGCCGTCAATGTCGACTTGTGCGTGACGAAGGGCTCGATCGCTTCGACGGCCTGGCGCGCCTCTTCGAAGCTGCGCCACGGCACCTGCGTTTCGTCGGCGGCCCGCGGCAGCAGCGACTGGCACCCGCACAGCAAGGCCAGCGCAACGACTGCACCGCTACCGAAAACGGGCCGCATGATCGATCGGGTACGCATACAGCATGCCCGCGATGCTACCTGCTGCGCCGAGGCCCCGAATCCGCGGGGAAACCACCGTCGGTTCGCTGCCGACCGGCGGAGGCGCGAAGGCCGGATGGCAACGGCTGGGGCATGACGGCGCGGGTGGCGGTGGGGCGGCGGCAGGGCGGCGGCAGGGCGGCGGTGGGGCGGCGGTGGGGACGCGTTCCGGCGCGAGCCGCCCCGGCTTTGCTTCGCGGCCCGAAAGGCGGACAATGCGCTTTTCACCGAATCCGCGCCGTCCTCCGAACGACGGCGTTGCACAACGGCCCCATTTGAGCACGACCTTCGAATCGTTCGGCCTTGCCGAACCGATCCTGCGAGCCGTCACCGAACTCGGCTATCGCGAACCCACTCCGATCCAGGCGCAGGCGATACCGATCGTCATGCAGGGGCGCGACGTCATGGGCGCCGCGCAGACGGGCACCGGAAAGACCGCCGGCTTTGCGCTGCCGATCCTGCAGCGGCTGATGCCGCACGCGAACACCAGTGCGTCGCCTGCGCGTCACCCGGTGCGCGCGCTGATCCTCGCGCCCACGCGTGAGCTCGCCGACCAGATCCACGAGAACGTCGTCCAGTATGCGAAGCACACCGGCCTGCGCTCGGCGGTGGTGTTCGGCGGCGTCGACATCAAGCCGCAGATCGCGGCGTTGCGCCGCGGCTCCGAAGTGCTCATCGCGACGCCCGGGCGGCTGCTCGATCACATGGGGCAGAAGACCGTGGCGCTCGGGCAGGCCGAGATCCTCGTGCTCGACGAGGCCGACCGGATGCTCGACATGGGCTTCCTGCCCGACATCCAGCGCATCCTGCACGCGTTGCCCGACCAGCGGCAGAACCTGATGTTCTCGGCGACGTTCTCCGGCGAGATCCGCAAGCTCGCCGAAGCGTTCCTGAACGACCCGGTCGTCATCGAAGTTGCCCGGCGAAACGCCACGGCCGAGAACGTCGAGCAGCAGATCTTCCGCGTCGCCGACCTGGAAGCCAAGCGCAGCGCCGTCGCCAGACTGGTTCGCGAGCGTGCGCTCTCGCAGGTCATCGTGTTCACCAACACGAAGATCGGGGCCGGTCGGCTGGCGCGCCAGCTCGAACGCGACGGGCTGAACGCTGCGGCGATCCACGGCGACAAGTCGCAGCAGGAACGCCTCGCGACGCTCGAAGCATTCAAGAAGGGCGAAATCGTCGTGCTCGTGGCGACCGATGTCGCCGCGCGCGGACTCGACATCGTCGAGTTGCCGGCAGTGATCAACTACGACCTGCCGTACAACGCCGAAGACTACGTGCACCGGATCGGGCGCACCGGACGTGCCGGCGCGAGCGGCCTTGCGCTGTCGCTGATGGTCGGCGGCGACGAGCGGCTGCTCGCCGACATCGAGAAGCTGATCAAGCGCCAGTTGCCGGTCGAACGACTCGACGTCGATGGCGGCGCGCACGAGCGGCCCGCCCGCCGCGAGCCGCGCGATCGCGAATCGCGCGAGCGCCGCGACTCGGTTGCCGACTCGCGGCGACGCCCGGCAGCCGCTTCCCGCAAGCCGGCACCGGCGGCGCGTCCGGCCGATCCGCTGTTCTTCGAGCCCTATGTGCCGCAGGAGCCGCGCGCCGCGAAGGAAGCCGAGGCGCAGGAAGGCGCCGCCGCGTCGCGCACCGGGCACGCGCGCAAGCCGCGACGTCCGCTGGCCGCGTTGCTGGGCGGCGGAAAGAAGGACTGACCGCCCCGCCGGCCGGACTGACCGCCGCGGGCGTCACGCCGGATAGCGCTGCGCCCACCGTTCGATCGCCTGCGGCCACCAGCCGCGCACGTCCGGCGCAGCCACCGTACCGAGTTCGAGGAAATCGAGCGCCGCATTCAGCGTTTCGATCGGTCGCCGGACGTCGACCGGCGTAGCGCCGGTCTGCTTGGACAACTTCTCGCCGTGCGCGTCGACGACCACGGGCACGTGCAGGTAGCGCGCGGCAGGCAGGTCGAGCAGTCGCTGCAGGTACACCTGTCGCGCCGTCGAATCGCGGAGGTCGGCGCCGCGCACGACGTCGGTCACGCCCTGTGCGCCATCGTCGACCACGACGGCGAGCTGATACGCCCACTGCCCGTCGGCCCGGCGCACGACGAAATCCCCGACCGTTTCGTCGAGGCGCTCGCTTCGTGCTCCGGCGATCCGGTCGTACCAGCGCACCGGATCCGCCTCGACTCGCAGCCGCCACGCGCGCGCCTCGCGGCCCGGAGCCAGCCCGCCGCGGCAGGTTCCCGGGTAGACGAGCGCGGGGCGGGCGCCGCCCTCGAGCGCCGTGCGCGAGTCACCGTCCAGCGCCGTGCTCGGGCCACCCGGCTCGTCGACCCGCGTCAGCGAGTCGGCGATCTCGCGCCGCGTGCATCCGCACGGGTACACGAAGCCAGCGGCTCGCAGGCGTTCGAATGCGCGCCGGTACGCCGCTTCGCGGCGGCTCTGGAAGACAATCGCGCCGTCGTGCGCGAACCCCAGCCGCTCGAGCGCGTCGAGGATCGCGGCGGTCGCGCCGGCCATTTCGCGCGGACGGTCGAGGTCCTCGATGCGCAGCAGCCATCGTCCGTCGTGTGCATGCGCATCGAGGCGGCTCGCGAGCGCCGCGACGAGCGATCCCGCATGCAGCGGACCGGTGGGCGAGGGCGCGAAACGCCCGACGTAGCGGGACGTCGTGCGCGGCCGCGGCCCGCGCGACAGCGGCGTGTGCGTCGGGTGCATGCGGGGAAATTCTACGGGGACGCACTACACTGGGTGCTGTCCGGCGCCGTCGCGGCGCTCGTGTCGGGCGCGGGAGCCCGGTCGCGCGCCCGTTCGCCACCATGGAGCAGAACATGATCGAGATCCGCCGCAGCGACGAACGCGGCTACGCCGATCACGGCTGGCTGCAGTCGTTCCACAGTTTCTCTTTCGCCGGCTACTACGACGCGCGCCACATGGGTTTCGGCGCGCTGCGCGTGATCAACGAGGATCGCGTCGCGCCCGGAACCGGTTTCGGCACGCACGGCCATCGCGACATGGAGATCGTCACTTACGTACTCGACGGAGCGCTCGCGCATCGCGACAGCATGGGCAACGGCTCGGTGATCCGTCCCGGCGACGTGCAGCGCATGAGCGCGGGCACCGGCGTGCAGCACTCGGAGTTCAACGACGACAAGACCGGCGTCACGCACTTCCTGCAGATCTGGATCGAGCCGATGCAGCGCGGCGCCACGCCCGGTTACGAACAGAAGCGCTTCGAACCCGGGCAGAAGCGCGGCCGGCTGCAGCCGATCGCAGCCCCCGATGCGCGCGACGGTGCGCTGACGATCGGCCAGGACGCCGTCGTGCACGCCGGCCTGTTCGACGGTGCCGAGCGCGCCGAGCTGAAGATCGGCGACGGGCGTCGGCTCTACGTGCATCTCGTGCGCGGCCGTCTCGACGTCAATTCCCGCACGCTGCACACCGGCGATGCGGCGAAATGCATCGACGAAACCGGTTTCGCGTTCGACAACGGGCACGACGCCGAAGTCCTCGTCTTCGACCTTGCCTGAGAGCAATGAGCCGCGTCGTCGTCGCATTCCATTCGGGTTACGGGCACACGCGCCGCATCGCCGAAGCCGTGCACGAAGGCGCCGCTTCGTTCGCCGGCACCGAAGTCCGATCGCTCGACGTGTCGCACATCGACGCCGAAGGATGGGCGGCGCTGGCCGCGGCCGACGCGATCGTCTTCGGCGCGCCGACCTACATGGGAGGCCCGTCGGCCGCGTTCAAGGCATTCGCCGACGCGAGTTCGCGCGTGTGGTTCGTGCAGGGATGGAAGGACCGGATCGCCGGCGGCTTCACGTGTTCGCTGGCGATGAGCGGCGACAAGCTCTCGACGCTCAACTATTTCTTCACGCTGGCGATGCAGCACGGGATGATCTGGGTCGGACTCGGCATGCTTCCGTCGTCGCAGGCAGGGCATCCCGAGTCGACGAACCGCATCGGCAGCTACACGGGCGTGATGGCGCAGGCCGACAACGTGCCGCCGGAGCAGAGCCCGCCGCAGGGCGATCTCGACACGGCCCGGGCCTACGGACGCCGCATCGCGTCGATGGCGCGCATGCGCCGCAGCTGATCGCGGCTCATCCGTCGACCGGCTCCGGACGCAGCCACGCGCCGAGGTCGTCGTAGACGGCAGCGCGCTGCGCGGGGCGTTCGTTGAAGATCTCGTGCCACAGCTCCGGGTATTCGCGAACCGCGAGCAGCGACTGCGGCGCGTGCCGCGCGAAGTCGCGGCTGCCCTGCGGATCGACGAGCCGATCGTCGCCCGCATACAGCAGCAGCGTCGGGACAGCCAGCGCGCCTGCCCGGTCGAGCGCGTCGCGCGAGGCCTCGACGATGAAGCGCGCGAGCCGGGCGGTGATGCGGTCGTGCACCAGCGGGTCGGCTCGGTACGCGCGCACCACGTCCGCGTCGTGCGAAATCTTCGCTGGGTCCAGGCCGTTGGAAAGCGCCACGTCCGGCGCGATCGACGACATCACCGCGAGCAGCATCTTCTGCACCGGATTCAGCCCCGGCGCGAGCGCAGGCGACGAAAGCACCAGCGCGTCGACGCGCACCGGATGGCGCAATGCGAACTGGAGTGCGACGAGCCCGCCCATGCTGTGGCCGAACAGCAGCACGGGTGCTGCCGAGCAGGCGTCGACGACGGCGCCGAGATCGTCGATCAGGTCGCCGCCCTGCCGCAGTCCGCCGCGCGGACCTTGCGAGCGCCCGTGTCCGCGATGGTCCCACGCATGCACGGTGCATCCGCGTTCGACGAGGAACCGCGCGAGTTGCGCGTAGCGGCCCGCGTGTTCGCCCAGTCCGTGCACCAGCACGGCTTCGCGCGTTGCCTGCTGCGCGCGCCAGCACAGCCCCGACAGCACGGTGCCGTCGGGGCGCTCCAGCGTGTGCGTCTGCGGCGGCGTATCGTTCATCGTCGGGAGTCCTCGGCGGCAATTCTCGGTG
>CAYZYC010000010.1:33204-36571 GCA_964481165.1 uncultured Limnobacter sp.
GGCGGTCCTCGATGGCGATCCCCGGTGGCGGTCCTCAGGCGATCGCCGGACGTTCCGCCGGCACGTGCGGTCGCGCGAACCACGCGTTGACGGCCAATGCGGAGAGGACCACGGCACCCCCCTGCAGCGTCGCCGCGGGTATCGCCTCTCCGGCACCCAGCCACGCCCAGACCGGGCCGAAAACGACCTCGAGCAACGCGATCAGCGCGACTTCGTGCGCAGCGAGGTGGCCGACCGCGCGAACCATCAGGAAGCACGGTATCGCAAGTTGCACGCTGCCGAGCAGGGCCAGCAGCGCGAGGTCGTGCGCGCCGGCCTGCAGCGGCCACGCCAGCGGGGCCGTGATCATGCACGATAGAACTGCACCGACCAGCACCGCCGGCCCCAGGTCGACGTCGGCGTGCAGGCGCTTGAGCGTGACGATGTTGATCGACGCGGCGACCGGCACCCCGAACGCGATCGCCATGCCGACGAGGCCTTCGGCGCTGACGCCTGCGTGCACCATCCACGCGATGCCCAGGCCCGCGACCACGCTGGCCCACCAGTCGAGAGCGACCAGGCGCGTGCCGAGCACCCAGCGCCCGAGCAGCGCGGCGAGCAGCGGCGAGACGCTCATCACGAGCAGTGCGTTGGCCACGCTCGTGCGTGTCAGCGCGAGCATGAAGCAGGTGAACATCACGCCCCACATCGCGCCGGAGAACAGGCCCGGCCATCCCATCGCGACGACGGTGGCGAGCGGATTGCCGCGTCGGCGCCAGGCGAGGATGACGAGCATCGTCGCGGCGCAGAAGAAACTGCGCCAGAACGTGACTTCGAAGCCCTCGGCGTGGTCGAGTCGGCGCGTCACGACGCCGGCGATGCTCCAGCACAGCGCGCAGAACGCCAGCAGCAGCATCGCGCGTCGATGCGAAAGCGAGGCGCGGGTGAACATGGGTAGAATTTGCCGGTGAGATTCTACCGATGAGCGTGCCGCGTTTCGTCCACCTTCGCGTCCATTCCGAATATTCGGTCAGTGACTCCATCGTACGGATCGGCCCGCTGATCGACGCAGCGCACGGCGACGGCCAGCCGGCGGTGGCGATCACCGACCTGGCCAACCTGTTCGGGTGGATCAAGTTCTACAAGGCAGCGCGCGCGCGCGGAATCAAGCCGCTGTGCGGAGTCGACGCCTGGCTGAGCAACGACGCCGAGCGCGACCGGCCGTTCCGGATCCTGCTGCTCGCGCGCAACCGGGCCGGCTACCTGCGCCTGTGCGAGCTGATCAGCCGCGCGTGGATCGACAACGAGTATCGCGGTCGCGGCGAGATGCGCGCCGAGTGGTTCGACGAACCCGCCGCCGACGGCACGTCGTTCGCCGACGGACTGATCGTCCTGTCGGGGGCCGAGCACGGAGACGTCGGGCAGGCGCTCCTGGCCGGCAATTCCGCGGTTGCCGCGGCGCTTGCGCGCAACTGGTCGCGGCGTTTCCCGGGAGGGTACTTCCTCGAGGTGCAGCGCACCGGCGAGCCGCAGTCCGAAGCCCAGACGCGCGCGGCGGCGCAACTCGGCGCTTCGCTCGGGCTGCCGATCGTCGCCACGCATCCGGTGCAGTTCCTGCAGCGCAGCGACCACCGGGCGCACGAAGCGAGGGTCTGCATCGCCGAAGGCAGCATCCTCGCGGACTCGCGCCGGGTGCGCCGTTTCTCGCCCGAACAGTACTTCCGCTCGCAGGACGAAATGGCGCAGGCGTTCGCCGACCTGCCGTCGGCGCTGGCGAACAGCGTCGAGATCGCCCGGCGATGCAACGTGCCGATGACGCTCGGCAAGGCGCGCCTGCCGCAGTTCCCGACGCCCGAAGGCGTCTCGCTCGACGACTACATGCGCCAGCTCGCGCGCGACGGGCTCGAGCAGCGGCTCGCGGTGCTGTTCCCGCAGGAACGCACCCCGCCGGAGCTTCTCGCGCGCAAGCGCGCGCAGTACGCGCAGCGGCTCGACTACGAGTGCGACACGATCGTCCAGATGGGATTCGCCGGCTACTTCCTGATCGTCGCCGACTTCATCAACTGGGCCAAGCGCGACGGCGTTCCGGTGGGTCCGGGCCGCGGCTCCGGAGCCGGTTCGCTGGTGGCCTGGGCGCTGGGCATCACCGATCTCGATCCGATCCCGTACGCGCTGCTCTTCGAGCGTTTCCTGAATCCCGAGCGCGTGTCGATGCCCGACTTCGACATCGACTTCTGCCAGGACAAGCGCTACCGGGTCATCGACTACGTGCGCAACCGCTACGGCGAGCAGGCGGTGTCGCAGATCGTCACCTTCGGCACGATGGCCTCGAAGGCGGTGATCCGCGACGTCGGTCGCGTGCTCGACATGAGCTACAACTTCTGCGACCAGCTCTCGAAGCTGATCCCGGTCGTGCAGAACAAGCCGCTGTCGCTCGCGAAGGCGCGCGAGGCCGAGCCGCTGTTGCGCGAACGCGAGCAGGCCGAAGACGAGGTGCGCGGGCTGCTCGCGCTGGCCGAGCCGCTCGAGGACCTCACGCGCAATGTCGGCATGCACGCCGGCGGCGTGCTGATCGCGCCCGGCCGCCTCACCGACTTCTGCCCGCTGTACAAGCCGCCGGGCGCCGACTCCGGCGTCGTGAGCCAGTTCGACAAGGACGACGTCGAGGCCGTGGGTCTCGTGAAGTTCGACTTCCTCGGCCTGCGCAACCTGACGATCATCGACCTGGCGGTGCAGTACATCGACCGCAGGGGCGGGCAGCCGAAGCTCGACCTGCAGTCGATGACCTTCGACGATCCGCGCGCCTACCAGGTGCTGAAGGACGCGAATACCACGGCGGTGTTCCAGCTCGAAAGCGAGGGGATGAAGAAGCTGCTGAAGAAGCTTCAGCCCGACCGCTTCGAGGACATCATCGCGGTGCTCGCGCTGTATCGCCCCGGACCGCTGGGTTCGGGGATGGTCGACGACTTCATCCTGCGCAAGAAGGGCGAGCAGTCGATCGACTATTTCCATCCCGACCTGAAGACGTGCCTGGAGCCGACCTACGGCGTCATCGTCTACCAGGAGCAGGTGATGCAGATCGCGCAGATCGTCGGCGGCTACACGCTCGGCGGAGCGGACCTGCTGCGCCGCGCGATGGGCAAGAAGAAGCCCGAGGAGATGGCGCAGCACCGCGGCCGTTTCGTCGATGGAGCGCTCGCCAAGGGCTACGCAGCCGAACTCGCGAACAAGCTGTTCGACCTGATGGCGATGTTCGCCGAGTACGGCTTCAACAAGTCGCACACGGCTGCGTATGCGGTCGTCACCTACCAGACCGCTTGGCTCAAGGCGTGCTTTCCGGCCGAGTTCCTCGCCGCGACGCTGTCGTGCGACATGGACGACACCGACA
>CAYZYC010000011.1:0-12435 GCA_964481165.1 uncultured Limnobacter sp.
TCGCCGAAGGCACGACGACGATCCTGTGGCCGGCTTCGCGCCACGTCGCGACGCGGCGCGCGACGTTGCGGATGCGCTCGACCGAGCCCATCGAGGTGCCGCCGTATTTCTGAACGATCAAGGCCATGCGTTGCCCTGGAGAACGCGCCGACGCCGTGCGCGAAAAGCCCGCAATTATACGGGAGCGTGCCCCTCGCCGAATGCCGCGCGCGGGTCCTCGGGGTCGTCCGCGATCCACCGGATCGTCACGCGCGGGTCGCCGCGCTGCCCGAACGGCGAGCGGTCCATTCCGAGTCCGGCCACGTACAGCAGCCGGTCGCCTGCGTAGAGCGCCGGCATCCGCGCGCGAAGCCAGGGCGGCACCGCGTGTTCCTGGAACAGGTTCTTCAGCGTGCGGCTCGGTCCGCCCGGTCGCGGGCGAAGCCGTGCGGTGCCGCGCGGCGCGCGCACTTCGAGCGCACGGCCCGCAAGCCAGTCGGCGCCGGGTTTGTCGGGTGCGCGGGGCGCGTCGCGGGCCTCGCGTGCATCGGGCGCGTCGCGCAGCGTCTCGGTTTCGAAGAGCAGCCGGCCCCGCCAGGCGGGGAGCGCGATCTCCGCCTCGCCGTGCCAGACGAAGGCGAACGGCGCCGGCGTCTCGTCGTGCGACTGCGAAAGCGCTTCGACGACGATCCGGTCGCGATGCCGGCGAAAGCGCCAGCCCTCGTGCACGAGTTCTCCGAACGCCGAGTCGGCGAGCACCATCTGCGCGATCCACTGCTCGAGGCGTCCGCGGTTCGGCATCGTCGCGCCCAGCGTCTCGACCCAGGCGCGCACGGCGCGATCTCGGCGCGCCGGCGGCAGCGCCGACAGGCCGCGACGGTCGACCGCACGCGCATCGGGCGCAAGCCCCGCTTCGCGCAGATCGCGTTCGGCGAGCCAGCGCAGCGTCTCGCCGCACTCGCGCAACCATTGCGCCGAGCGCAGCACGTTCTCGCGCAGCGCCGGAACCGCTCGGCGGAACTGCGGAATCAGCTGCGTGCGCAGCGCAACGCGCAGGAATCGCTGGTCCTCGTTCATCGGATCGTCGATCCACTGCAATGCACGCGACTTCGCATGCGCGACGATCGTCTCGCGCCCGATCGCCAACAGCGGGCGCAGCAGCCATCGGCCATGGCGCAGTTGCGCGGGCGACATCGCGCCGAGCGCCTCCGGGCCGCTGCCGCGCGCGAGCCGCATCAGCACGGTCTCGAGCTGGTCGTCGGCCTGGTGTGCGGTCAGCAGCGCAGCGGCGTCGACCCGTTCGACCTGCTGCCACAGCGCGCGGTAGCGCACGGCGCGCGCCCAGGCTTCGACGTTCTCGCCGCGACGCGGGCGCGACTCGACCGTCACGGCGGCGAACGACACTCCGATGCGGCGTGCCTGTTCCTTGCAACTCGCCGGCCATTGATCGGCTTGCGCTTGCAGTCCGTGATGCACGTGGCACGCGACGATCCGCCCCGGCGGATGGCACTGCGCCAATGCATCGAGCAGAACGACCGAATCGACGCCGCCGCTGAGTGCGACGACGACGGTGGCATCGTCGGGCAATCGCCGCAGGCTCGCGCCGACCGCTTCGACGACCGTCGCAACCGCGCTGTAGCCCGCGTTGTCGGCCGCATCGCCCACCGCATCGCCCACCGCGCCGACGGCTCGCCCGCCTGCAGCGTCGCGCCTGCGTTCGGCTCCGCGCCCCGCGCCGAGCCCGCGCTCAGCTCGGGGCGATCTCCTTGAACTTGCCATAGCGCATGATCCGCTCGTGTCGCTGCTCGAGCAGGTCTTTCGCAGCGATGCCCTGGAACTGCCGCAGCGCGTCCGACAGGGCACGTTTCAGGAGTTGCGCCATGTGCGCCGGATCGCGATGCGCGCCGCCGACCGGCTCGCTGATGATCCGGTCGATCAGGCCGAGCGCCTTGAGCCGGTGCGCGGTGATGCCGAGCGTTTCCGCGGCCTCGGGCGCCTTCTCGGCGCTCTTCCACAGGATCGCCGCGCATCCTTCGGGGGAGATCACCGAATAGATCGCGTACTGCAGCATCAGCGTCACGTCTCCGACCGCGATCGCCAGCGCACCGCCCGAGCCGCCCTCGCCGATCACCGTGGTGACGATCGGCACGCGCAGCGCCGCCATCTCGTACAGGTTGCGCCCGATCGCTTCGGACTGGTTGCGTTCTTCGGCGTCGATTCCCGGAAACGCGCCGGGCGTGTCGACGAAGGTGAACAGCGGCAGTTCGAACTTCTCCGCGAGCTTCATCAGCCGCAGCGCCTTGCGATATCCCTCGGGACGCGGCATTCCGAAGTTGCGCTGGCTGCGCTCCTTCGTGCCGTGCCCCTTCTGGTGCCCGATCACCATCACCGGCTGGCCGTTGAAACGCGCCATGCCGCCGACGATTGCCGGATCGTCGGCGTATTCGCGGTCGCCGTGCAGCTCGTGGAAGTCGGTGAAGATCGCGTTGACGTAGTCGAGCGTGTACGGCCGCTGCGGATGACGCGCCACCTGCGCCACCTGCCACGGCGTGAGTTTCGCGTACGCGTCCTTGAGCAGCGCCTGGCTCTTTTCCTGCAGCCGCGAGACCTCCTCGGCGATGTCGACCGCCGAGTCTTCCTGCGCGAAACGCAACGCCTCGATCTTCTGCTCGAGGTCCGCGATCGGCTGCTCGAACTCCAGAAAGCTCGTCTTCATCAGTACTCCACCGGCAGCGGATCCTGGATCCGCCACAGGTACCAGGTCGCCACCGTGCGCCAGGGGCGCCAGGCCTCGCCGATCTCGATCGCCTCGTCGCGCGAAACCTTCGTTCCGTCGCGGTAATGCAGCGCGATCCCGCGCAGCAGTCCGACGTCGTCGACCGGATACACGTCGGGGCGCAGCAGATTGAATATCAGGAACATCTCGGCTGTCCAGCGTCCGATGCCACGAACGCAACACAGTTCGGCGACGATCGCGTCGTCGTCGAGCTGCGGCCAGCGCAGCGGATCGACCTCGCGCGAGCGGAAGCGCGCCGCGAGATCCTTCAGGTATTCGGCCTTGCGCTGCGACAGTCCGCAGCCGCGCAACGTCGTCGTGCGCATGCGCGCCACGCGTTCCGGATCGACGTCGCGGCAGCGCGCCGCGAACCGGTTCCACACCGACTGCGCCGCCTTCACCGAGATCTGCTGGCCGACGATCGACCGCGCGAGCGTCTGGAACGCGTCGCCGCGCGAGACGAGGTACGCGTCGCCGCACGCAGCGACGATGCGCGCCATCGTCGGGTCGCGCTGCGAAAGCGCGCGACACGCGTTGCTCCAGTAGTGCGGCGCGGCACCCAGAGCCATCAGTGCGCCTGCAACGGAAGGTTGAACAACAGGTTCTGCGGCTTCATCCGCAGCACGCCGGCTTCGTCGGCCGCCAGCGCCAGGTACACCGGCTTGCCGGCGACATCGGGCGACTGGTCCTCGATCCGCTCGAAGTCCAGCCGCATCAGCAGCAGCAGCCGGCGATGCTCGTCGGGGGTCAGGCCTTCGTTGCGATACAGCTTGTCGAGCAGGCTCGAGGCGCTCGAATCGAGTCCCGTGTGCCAGCGCCAGCGCGGATCCTCGATCGATCCGAGCGTCGACACGCGCACCGGCACGCCGAGCAGGTGCCCTACCCAGCGGCGGATCAGCTCGCAGATCCGCAGCGCGGCCGCCCTTCCGTGCGTGATCTCGACGGCGAAGTCGTGACGTTCGTCGCGCCCGAAGTACGCGTCGGCATTGCCGGCATCGATGACGTCGAGGTCGACGTCGGCAGCTCCCGCACGCGCCTGCTCGAGCAGGCGCCCCAGGCTGCCGGTGGCCCGGCTCGCAACGCGCGCCTCGACCGTCTCGAGGTCGGCGAGCACCACGCGTCCTTCCGCGAGCGAGACGCGCTGCTCGCGAAACCAGAGCTCGGCCACCCGCAGCATCAATCCGTCTTCGCAGTCGGCGAGCATGTGGTGCACGATGATCTGCGCGAGCTGGTCGACGAACAACGGCGGTACGTCGATGCGTCCGCTGCGCTGCGCGTCGGCGAAGATCGCCACGTACGCTGCCTGCAGGTTCGGCGCGGCGAGCAGCCGGTCGCGAAAACGCAGGAACAGGCGCCAGTTCTCGCGGACGTCCGGATCGGCGATCGCGTCGATCGACTCCTTCGGCACGTCGCTGCGCGGCGCTTCGTGCAGCACGCGGTGCAGCGCACGTTCGCGCTCGCACGACTCGGGCACCGGCGCGAGTTCGTCGCGGTCGAGATACGCGCGCAGGAACGCATCGCCGGCGTGCAGTCCGCCGTGCTCGTCGACCTCGAGCAGCGCGAGCCCCGAGTGAATCCAGAACGGCTTCATCGAACGCGACGCACTGCCTTCACGCGCGACGCCAGGTGGTGCCGGCGGCCGAGTCCTCGAGGACGATCCCGTGCGCCGCGAGCTCGTCGCGCACGCGATCGGCATCGGCGTAGCGTTTCTCCTTCTTCGCCCGGGCGCGTTCGGCGATGCGCGCCTCGATGCGCGCGTCTTCGAGCGGAGCGCTCGCGGTCGACTCGCTGCCGTGCAGCCCGCTGCGCCGCGCGAGCGCCGGGTCGCGTCCGAGCAGTCCGAGCGTCGCGGCGAGCCGGCGCAGCAACCTCGCCGATTCGACGGAAGGCGCGCGATGGATCTCCGCGGCAAGATCGAACAGCACCGCGATCGCCACCGGCGTGTTGAAGTCGTCGTTCATCGCGTCGCGGAAATTCGACGCATGCGCATTCGACCAGTCGATGGGAACGCCTTCGTCCGCCGCATCGTCGTGGCCGAGCGCGCCGTAGAGCCGCAGCAGCGCCTGGCGCGCGTCCTCGAGATGCGCGTCGGAATGGTTCAACGGACTGCGGTAGTGCGCGCGCAGGATGAACAGGCGCACGACTTCGGGATCGAACTTCTTCAGCACTTCACGGATCGTGAAGAAGTTGCCCAGCGACTTCGACATCTTCTGGTCGTCGACGCGAACGAAGCCGTTGTGCATCCAGTACCGCACGAAGGTGCAGCGCAACGCGCCTTCGCTTTGCGCGATCTCGTTTTCGTGGTGCGGGAACTGCAGGTCCGCCCCGCCGCCGTGGATGTCGATCGTCCTGCCGAGCAGGCTCGTCGCCATCGCCGAGCACTCGATGTGCCAGCCGGGGCGTCCGTACCCGTACGGCGACTCCCACCGTGCCTCGGCGGGTTCGTCGGCCTTCGCCGTTTTCCAGAGAACGAAGTCGAGCGGGTCCTGTTTCGTGTCGTCGACCGATACGCGTTCGCCGGCGCGCAGGTCGTCGAGCGACTTGCCCGACAGGCGGCCGTACCCGGGAAAGGCGCGCACGGCGAAGTTCACGTCGCCGTCGACGGCGCGGTACGCCAGGCCGTTCTTCTCGAGCAGGTCGATCAACCCGAGCATCTGCGGCACGAACTGCGTGGCGCGCGGCTCGTGGTCGGGCGGCTGCACGCCGAGCGCTTCGGCGTCCTCGTGCATCGCCGCGATGAAGCGATCGGTGAGCTGCGAAACCGTCTCGCCTTTCTCGACTGCGCGCCGGATGATCTTGTCGTCGATGTCGGTGATGTTGCGCACGTACGTGACGCGATAGCCGCTCTCGCGCAGCCATCGCTGCACCATGTCGAAGACGACGAGGACGCGCGCGTGCCCGACGTGGCAGTAGTCGTAGACCGTCATTCCGCAGACGTACATCCGGACCTTGCCCGGCTCGAGCGGAACGAAGCTTTCCTTGCTGCGCGTGAGCGAGTTGTGGATTCGGAGCATGAAGCGGACGCCCGATGGGCAGCGGCAAGCCCGGGCAGCCCCGGGCGCCGTAGGCCGCCGACGCGGGCGCCGGCGGTTCGATTGGCTAGAATGCCGGGATGCGATCGAGTATATCAGCAGCGTGTCGGCGCACGACGCACGGCCGACGCGCGTATCCCGCGCCAATGCTGCTGCTCGCGCCGATTCTCGTTCTCGCCGCGCTCGCCTTCGCCGGTACGGCAGCCGTCGCACCGTCCTTCGCGTCGGCACAGACGATGCCGGCCCCCGCAGACGCGACACGCGACTCCGGCGCCGGCGTGGCGCAGGCGCTCGCGCGCGCGCGCCAGCACGCGACGCAGGGACGCAACGACGATGCGCTGGCGATCGTCGACCAGGCGCTCGACACGACACCGCGCGACGCGCAGCTGCGATTCGAGCGCGGCGTGCTGCTGGCGAAGATCGGCCGCGTCGACGAGGCGATCGCCATGTTCCGGTCGCTCACGCAGGAGTTCCCCGAACTGCCCGAGCCGTACAACAACCTCGCCGCGCTGCACGCGTCGCGCGGCGAACTCGACCAGGCGCGCGACGCGCTCGAAGATGCGCTGCGCGCGCTGCCCTCGTACGCGCTGGCGCGCGAGAACCTCGGCGACGTGCAGTTGCGCCTGGCCGAACGTTCGTATCGGCAGGCGATCGAAGCCGACGCAGGCAACCGCGCGGCAGGCGAGAAACTCGCACTGACCCGCGAGCTGATCGCGAAGATCGCGCCGATGCCTGCAGCAGCGCCGGCCGCGGCGCCCGCTGCATCGTCGCCTGCCGCAACGCCTGCCGCATCGACCGATCCTGCAGCGCGCTGAACGCGAGGCGCCGGCACCGCAATCCTTCTCCTTCCCGATCACTCCCCTTTCACTTCTTCCCTGGAGTACATCACGATGCTGCGAAAACTGCCGCTGATCGGCGCGTTCGTCCTGGCGCTCAACGGTGCCGACGGTGCGTCGGCCGCCACCGCCAACCCCCAGGTGCTGGTCAAGACCTCGAAAGGCGAGTTCGTCATCGAGCTGTATCCGCAGAAGGCGCCGATCACGGTGGCGAACTTCCTGAAGTACGTCGACGACGGCCACTACAGCGGCACGATCTTCCACCGCGTCATTCCGAGCTTCATGATCCAGGGCGGCGGGTTCGGCAGCGACCTGTACCAGGGCGCGATGCGGCCGAAGCCGACGCGCGATCCGATCCAGCTCGAATCGCGCAACGGGCTGAAGAACGACCGCGGCTGGGTCGCGATGGCGCGCACCGGCGACCCGAATTCGGCGACCTCGCAGTTCTTCATCAACGTCGTCGACAACGCGAACCTGAACCATCCGCAGCCCGACGGCAACGGCTACGCGGTGTTCGGCAAGGTCGTGAGCGGCCTCGACGTCGTCGATGCGATCCGCAAGGTGCCCACGACGACGATGCGCCCGCACGCCGACGTACCCGCCGAGCCGGTGCTGATCGAGTCGATGCAGGTCGTCCAGGGAACGCGTTGAGCGCTTCCACCCGGTGGATCGCCCGATCGACACTCTGCGCAAGCGAGTGATCGCCCGATGATCCGGGTCGGAGACACGCCTGGCGAGGCCGCGCTCTTCGGCTCCGACATGCATCTGGGCGACCACGATCCGGCGACCGCGGCACTGTTCCTCGGCGCGCTCGCGCGCCACGCCGCCGGCGCCAGCCACCTGTTCCTGCTCGGCGACCTGTTCGAGGCCTGGGTCGGCGACGACCAGCCCGACACGCAGGCCGCGCTGCTGATCGGGCGGCTGGCCGAACTCGCCGCGCGCGGAATGCTCGTGTTCGTGATGCGCGGCAACCGCGACTTCCTGCTCGACGTGCCGTTGCCGGTCGACGGCGAGTCCGGCGCTGCACCGCGGTTCTCGTCACGCGCGACGGCCGCGATGCTCGAAGACCCGACGACGATCACGCTGTTCGGCCGCACGGTGCTGCTCGCGCACGGCGATGCCCAGTGCACCGACGATGTCGACTACCAGAAGGCGCGTGCGGTCGCGCGCAGCGCGCAGTGGCAGCACGATTTCCTGCGCCGCCCGCTGGCCGAACGTCTGCAGGCCGGGCGTGCGCTGCGCGACGAGAGCCGGCGCGTCCAGGCGCTGCGTGCGATGGACGGCGGCGATCCGCACGATGTCGTCGCCGCGGCGATCGACGAGACGATGCGCAACGCCGGCGCATCGACGATGATCCACGGCCACACGCATCGGCCCGCCTGCCATCGCTGGACGCTCGACGGCGAACCCGCGACCCGCTGGGTGCTGCCCGACTGGCACGCCGCCGGCAACGAGGACGACGTCGACCGCGGCGGCTTCCTGCGCGTCGACGCCACCGGCTGGGCGACGATCTCCGTCTGAACGCCCGCTACTCGACCATCCGGTTCAGTGCCCGCGCGTCGATCGGTTCGCAGTGCTCGGGCAGGTCGGCGCCCATGCGCTCGAGCGCGGCCTGCAGTCGCTCGATCGTGCGGTCCTGCTCGGCGACGTGATCGATCAGCCGATGCAGTGCGGTCGACAACGGATCGTCGCCGCCCTGCGTCACCGCGTACGCCGAGAAGCCCATCTTCACCGCCTGCGCTTCGCGCCGTCGATCGGCTTCCTCGACGATCATTCGCGCCGGGATGCCGAGCGCCGTCGCGCCGGCCGGGACTTCCTTGATCACGACCGAGTTCGAGCCGATGCGTGCGCCGTCGCCCACCAGGAACGGCCCGAGCACCTTGGCACCGGCGCCGACGACGACGCCGCGTCCGAGCGTCGGATGTCGTTTGCCGCGATCGAGCGACGTGCCCCCGAGCGTGACCCCCTGGTAGATCGTGCAATCGTCGCCGATCTCGGCGGTCTCCCCGATCACGACGCCCATGCCGTGGTCGATGAACACGCGCCGGCCGACCTGCGCGCCGGGGTGGATTTCGATTCCGGTGAGGAAGCGACCCAGGTGCGATACGCAGCGCGCCAGGGTCGACAGTCCCGCCTTCCACAACCCGTGCGCCCCGCGGTGCAGCCACAACGCATGCACGCCGGGATAGCACAGCACGACTTCGATCGCCGATCGTGCAGCGGGATCCTTCTCCTGCACGGTGGCGACGTCTTCCCGCATTCGCGCGAGCATTTCCGGTTCTCTCCGTCGGCGTCGACGCACCATGCGCCGCCCCGCCCCGTACGGCAGAAGCGCCGTACCGGGTATCAGTTTATGCGGATTCCGCATGCGCCGACCCTACCCGCCTGTCGGCATCGGCTCCGTGGGATCAGCGGCGTCCGTCGACGGTCTTCTCGATCTGCGTGCACACGCCACGCAGCAACGCGACCTCTTCCTCCTCGAGGCGCGTGCGCGAGAACAGGCGCCGCAGCCGCGGCATCAGCTTCTTCGGGTGCAGCGGGTCGAGGAAGCGAATGGCGATCAGCGCGCGTTCGAGATGCTCGAAGAGCGCCTCGACCTGGGCCTGCGTCGCCAGCCGCCGGACCGACCCGGTCGTCGTTCGCACGGGCGCCTGCGGCTCGTCGACCGCCTGCCGCGCGTCCGGCGCGATCCCGATGGCGATCGCTTCCGGTTGCAGGCGCTCGTGCGCGCGCAGGCAGTACGCGACGATCTGCACGGCCTGTGCGAGGTTCAGCGATGCGTAGTCGGCGGCGCCGGGAATGCTGCACACCCGCTGGCACCGCTGCAACTCGTCGATCGACAGGCCGTTGCGTTCCGAGCCGAAGACGAACGCGATCCGATGGCTTTCGCCGGCGATCGCTTCGGCATGCGCCGCGCGCACGATCGCTTCCGGCGGCTGCGGCTCGGGGCCGAACTCGCGCGTCTCGGCGCTGACCGCGACGGCGAGCGAAACCGGCGCGAGCGCCTGCGCGAGCGTCGGCACGGTGGCCGCTGCCTCGAGCACGTCGAGCGCACCGCTGGCGCGCGCGATCGCTTCCGGATGGCGCTCGATCGACGACACGCGCGGGCCGACGAGCACGAGGTTGCGCAGCCCCATCGTGCGCATGGCGCGTGCCGCCGCCCCGACGTTGCCGGGATGGCTCGTGCCGACCAGAACGAACGAGACCCGTTCGAGCCAGCGCGCTGCTGCGCCATGAAGGCTGCTCAGGGCGATCCCTTAGAATGGCCGGTTCCGCCGAGCCTCAGGGCTTCGCTCCGCCGAGCTTTCCGGCTCGGCTCGTTACCGGGTCCGATCACCGATGCATCCGATGTTGAACGTGGCGATCCGTGCCGCGCGCCGCGCAGCCCGAATCATCAATCGCGCGAGTCTCGATCTCGAAACGCTGGCCGTTGCCCGCAAGCAGCGCAACGACTTCGTCACCGAAGTCGATCACGCCTCCGAGAAGGCGATCATCGAGACGCTGCTCGGCGCGTATCCCGATCATACAATCCTCGGCGAGGAGTCGGGCCACCTCGTGCGCGGCGAGGCCGGTCCGGGAGGTCGCGCGGTCGCCGACGACGAACACGTCTGGATCATCGACCCGCTCGACGGCACGACGAACTTCATCCACGGCCTGCCGCAATACGCGGTCTCGATCGCGCTGATGGAACGCGGCACGATCACGCAGGCGGTCGTCTACGACCCCACCCGCGACGAACTGTTCTCCGCATCGAAAGGCGCCGGCGCTTTCCTGAACGATCGCCGGATCCGCGTATCGCGTCGCCAGAAACTCGAGGAGGCGCTGATCGGGACGGGTTTCCCGTACCGCCAGCTCGATCGGCTCGACGAATACCTGGCGATCTTTCGCAGCGTGACCGAGCGCGCGGGGGGCATCCGGCGCCCGGGCGCCGCGGCGCTCGATCTGGCCTACGTCGCGTGCGGACGATTCGACGGCTTCTTCGAGTTCGGGCTGGCGCCGTGGGACGTCGCTGCCGGCAGCCTGCTGATCACCGAGGCCGGCGGGCTGATCGGCGACTTCGGCGGCGATCCCGACTACATATTCTCCGAACGCGTCGTCGCCGGAACGCCGAAGGTCTTCGGTGCGATGATCGGATTGCTGCGCACGCTGCACACGCCGCGCGAGTAGTCCGCGCGCCTGCGGAACCCGTCGAACGATCGAACCGGGGCGCGCGACCGGGACGGCCGCGTCCTCAGCGCTGCGCGTCGAGCCAGGCGGCGAGGCCGTCGGCGTTCAGGCGGATGTCGAGGTCGAAGGTCGCGAGCACCTCGACTTGCGACAGCGGCCAGCGTCGGCGCCGCGCTTCGTCGAGCACCAGCGCGCGGACGCCGTCGCGAAGGCACGAGCCGCGCGCATCGCCGGCGTCGCGGCATTCGAGTCCGATGCGTGCGTGCGCATCGATCAGTCGATGCAGGTCCTCGCCGATTCGCTGCACGTCGCGAACCTGGCCGAAGTGCGTGACGTAGATCGCTCCCGGGCGGCGCGCGAGCACGCGTTCGATCGATGCATGCAGCGCCGGCGGATCGAACTGCACCGGAGTCGTCGACGGGAAGATCGACGGCTGCCCGTCGACGTCGAGCTCGCGATACGACAGTCCGAAGGTGTCGCCGGTGAACGCGTGCCCCGAGCGCTCGTCGACGATGCATACGTGATGCCGTGCATGCCCGGGCGTGTCGAGGAACTCGAAACGGCGCCCGTTCAGCGAGACGCTCGCGCCGTCGGGTGTCTCGACGACACGATCGGCAGCCACCGGAACGATGTCGCCGTACATGCGCCGCGCCTCGTCGGCTCCGTAGACCCCGACGGTGCCGGCCACCAGGCGTGCGGGGTCGATCATGTGTCGCGCTCCGCGCGGATGCACGGTCAGGCGCGCATTCGGAAAACGCTGCAGGTACGACCCCGCCCCGCCGGCGTGATCGAGGTGCACGTGCGTGAGCATGACCCAGTCGACCTGCTCCGGGGCAAGCCCGTGCGCGGCCAGCGCGTCGAGCGCACGCGGAAGCGAATCGTTCGATGCGGTATCGACGAACGCCGCGCGGTCGCCTTCGACGATCAGGTGCACCGCGTCGAGCATCGGCCGCTCGAAACCCGAATCGATCGCGGTGATGCCGTGTTCGTAGTCGATGAACGGGGGAGTCGCCGCGAACGGACGTGCCGAGGTCATCGTCGCTTCCTCACCGCAGCCACTCGTCGAAACCGCCGGGCGGCTCGAACTGGTCGTCGCGCAGGCGCAGGCTGGTCGGACCGGGCAACGCGCGCACACGCACCGGATGACGCGGATCGCCGGGATACGCGATCGCCCTGCCTTGTTCGTCCTCGTAGGGTTCCGGCTCGATCAGCGGCGGCGTGCGCGTCTGCGCCTCGTCGAGCACCGAATCGACCGAGCGATGCCGCGCCAGGTGGGCGAGGCTCAACAGTTGCACCGGCGCCAGCACGATGTCGCGGTTTCGATAGCGCTCGAGCGCCGCTGCCGGCTGCAGCCAGACGCTTTCGGTCGCTTCGTGCGCGTCGTGCTTCGCCTGCTGGCCGGCGGGCAGCGCGGCCACGAAGAAACGCGCATCGAAACGACGATCCATCATCGATGGAGTCCTCGGCGTGATCCAGCGCGACCACGGCAGCATCTGGGCAGTGCGCAACTCCAGGCCGAGATCGTCGAGCATCCCCTCGAAGCCGGCTTCGCCGCAGGCGAGTTCGCGCGCGCGTTCGGCCACCCGGGCATCGGCCACCCGGGCATCGGCCACCCGGGCGTCGGCCACCCGGACGTCGGCGATCC
>CAYZYC010000011.1:12535-33139 GCA_964481165.1 uncultured Limnobacter sp.
TCGGCCACCCGGGCATCGGCCACCCGGGCGTCGGCCACCCGGACGTCGGCGATCCCGGCATCGGCGGCCTGCTCCCCTGCGGCTTGCGCACCCGCGTCCTGCGCGAAGAGCACGCCTGCTTCCTCGAGCGTCTCGCGGCAGGCGGCGACATACAGCGCGGCCGCAACGTCGACTTCGAGGGCAGGCTCGCCCAGCCGGGAGTGCAGCCGCGCCATCGGCGAACCGAGACGCCGGGATCGCGCAATCGACAGGTCTTCCGGATCGAGCTTGCCGCCGGGAAACACGTATGCGCCGCCCAGCACCGCCGAACGCACGTTACGGCGCAGCATCAGGACTTCGACGCCGCGTTCGCCGTCGCGCAGCACGACGACCGTCGCCGCCGCGCGAATCGGAGTATCGACGGGTCCGCTGAAGAAAACCGGCTGCTTCGACATCGACCCCATTCTGCATGAATGACCGTACTGGGCTACCATAGCCGTTCTTTCCGTCGCGTGCCGACCGGCCCGCGGCCCCCGAGAGCCCCGATGACCCGAGCGATGCCGCACCGCAGCCAGCGCAGCCCCGCCGACGCCCGCAAGACGGGCCGCGGCGTGTCGCGTGCTGCCGTGCGCAAGCGCATCGCCCCGGGAGCCGGCGTCGCAGCGACCTGCCGAACCGGCAAGTCCGCCTTCGACAGCTAGCCCCGGCGATCCACCTCTCGAGTTTCCAGCCCCTTCGAGATCGCCGGGACGCCCCGGGGGCTCGCGCTGCGCGGCGCCTTTCGCGCGCCCCACCCGTCAACGGAGTCCAGAAAAATGACACGCACCGCCACCGAACACCGCTTGCTGAACGAACTCGACCACGTGCGCATCGAGCGGCTGCTCAGCCGCATGAGCCGACCGTCCGACGACACGTTGAACGCGCTGCTCGACGACGCCGACGTCGTGCCGCCGCGCCAGGTTCCCGACGACGTCGTGACGATGTATACGCGCGTGACGATCGAGGACCTGCAGGAGGGCGTGCAGCGCACGCTGACGCTGTGCTATCCGGAAGACGCGGATCCGGCCGCAGGTTTCGTCTCGGTGATGTCGCCGATCGGCACTGCGCTGCTCGGTCGACGCCGCGGCGACGAGACCGAGTGGCTGACCCCGGGCGGCAGCGTGCAGCGCCTGCGCATCGCCGAACTGCAGTTCCAGCCCGAGGCGAGCGGCGACTACACGATGTGAGGCGTCAGCCTTCGTCGAGCCTGCGTACGTCGACCTGCGGCGCGAGCCGCTCGACGTCGCTCGGCAGAGCGAGGCTGGTGCCCGGCGCGAGCAGCGCCGCCGTGCCGCCGGCGATCCCGTAGCGCAGCGCGTCTTCGAGCGCGGCGCCCGCCGCGAGCTTCCATACCATCGTCGCGACGAAGCTGTCGCCGGCGCCGACCGTGCTGGCGATCTGCGCCTCGAGCGACGGCGCCCGAAACGCGGCCCGGTCGGCGACCAGCAGCGCGCCGCGATGGCCGAGCGACAGCGCGACGACTTCGGCCTTGCGCGCCTGCACCAGCGACCGCGCGGCGCCGATCCAGTCCTCCTCGGCCACGAGCGGCTGGCCGGTGAGTTCGCGCAACTCGCGCAGGTTCGGCTTGGCCAGCCAGACGCCTTCGTCGAGCGCCGCCCTCAGCGGCGCTCCGGAAGTGTCGACGACCATCCGTGCACCGCGCGCACGCGCAGCGTGCGCCAGGCGCGCGAAGAAATCCTCCGGAACGCCCGATGGCAGGCTTCCGCTGCCCACGACCCATCCCGGCGCATCGGAGCCTGCGGCAACGCCGTCGATGCAGGCCTGCCATTCGTCGTGTTCGAGATGCGGCCCCGGCAGTACGAAGCGGAACTCGCGGCCGCTGTCGCTCTCGAGCACCGTGAAGCTCTCGCGCGTCTCGCCCTGGACATCGATGGCGATGCTGGCGACGCCTTCGTCGTCGAGCAACTTCCGCAGGAGCCGGCCGAGAACCGGGCCCGCCGGGTACAACGCGCGGCATCGCGCGCCGAGGCGCGTGAGCACCCGCGCGACGTTGACGCCGCCACCGCCCGGATCGCGGCGCACGTCGGCGCAACGCAGCTTGTGCTCCGGCGTGACGGTCTGCGTCTGCGTCGATACGTCGACCGCCGGATTCGGGGTAACGGTAAGAATCGTGCGATTCATAAGCCAGGGCGCCGGTCGGATGGTGGCACGGGATGTTTCGTTTGCTGCATTTTGGCGGCCCGCGCAAAGGCCCCGGTAAGATGCCGTCGTTGCGACACCCCTCGCAATCAAGAAATCAGATTAAATTCGCATCGCAAGTGTCTGATATAAATAGCAAGTCGTCAACGGCGGCAAGCGAGCACACGCCGATGATGCAGCAGTACCTGCGCATCAAGAGCGAGCACCCCGAGCGGCTGCTGTTCTATCGGATGGGCGACTTCTACGAACTGTTCCACGCCGATGCGCAACGCGCGTCGCAGCTGCTCGGGATCACGCTGACGCGTCGCGGCGTGTCGGCAGGCACGCCGATCCCGATGGCCGGCGTCCCGGTGCATTCGGTCGAGCAGTACCTCGGGCGGCTCGTGCGCCTGGGCCAATCGGTCGCCGTCTGCGAACAGATCGGCGACCCGGCGAACGCGAAGGGCCCGGTCGAACGCAAGGTCGTGCGCATCGTCACGCCGGGCACGCTGACCGACGCGCAGTTGCTGCCCGAGCGCGACGACACGGTACTGCTCGCCTTGCACGCCGCTGCGGGAGTGCGCCACGGCGCAGCCTGGATGGTCGTCGCAAGCGGCGAATGCTGGCTTGCCGAACTCGACAGCGAGTCGCTTGCCGACGAAATCGCCAAACTGCGGCCCGCCGAAGTGCTGCTCGCCGAGGACGCCTCGCTGCCCGAATCGCTCGCCGCCCTCGCCGATCGTGCGGCGATCGCGCGTGCGCCGGCCTGGCAGTTCGACTCCCGGCGTGCGCACCGCAGGCTGTGCGAACTGCTCGGCACGCGCGATCTCGACGGCTTCGGTGCGCAGGGGCTCGACGCCGCGGTCGCCGCTGCCGGCGCGTTGCTCGACCACGTCGAGCGCACGCAGGGCCGGGCGCCGTCGCACCTGCAGGGGCTGCGCGTTTTCGCCGGCGACGAGCACGTGATCGTCGATGCGGTCGCGCGCCGCAACCTCGAGATCGTCGAGAGCCTGCGCGGCGACGACGGCCCGTCGTTGCTGAAGCTGCTCGACCGCTGTGCGACCAGCGCCGGCGCCCGCCTGCTGCGCCGCTGGCTGCTCGAGCCGCCGCGCGCGCAGTCGATCGCGCGCGAGCGGCACCTGTGCGTGCAGACCCTGCTCGAGCCGGCGCACGCGCCGCGCCACGAATCGCTGCTGGCCGACCTGCGCGAACTGCCCGATCTCGAGCGCGTGGCGACGCGCATCGCGCTGCGTTCGGTCCGCCCGCGCGAACTCGCGGCGCTGCGCGACGCGGTGCCGGTGCTGCAGCGGCTGCGCGCGAAGGTCGAGCCGCTCGAGGCCGCGCCCTTCGCCGAAATCGCCCGGGATCTCGACCTGCCGCCCGATGTCTGCGAGCCGATCGCGCGTGCGCTGCTCGACGAACCCGCGGCGCTCGCACGCGACGGCGGAGTCATCCGCGACGGATACGAACCGGCACTCGACGAGTTGCGCGCGATCGATCGCGACGGCGACGCGATCCTCGCCGCGATCGAGGTGCGCGAGCGCGAACGCACCGGAATCGGCAACCTGCGCGTCGGCTACAACAGCGTGCACGGATACTTCATCGAGGTGAGCCGCGGCCAGAGCGCACGCGTGCCCGACGACTACCGGCGCCGGCAGACGCTGAAGAACGCCGAACGCTACATCACGCCCGAGCTGAAGTCGTTCGAGGAGAAGGCGCTGTCGGCGCGCGAACGCGCACTCGCGCTCGAGCGCTCGCTCTACGAATCGCTGGTCGAGTCGCTCGCGCCGACGGTGCGCGCCTGGCAGCGCGCCGGACGCGCGCTCGCCCGTCTGGACGTGCTGGCGACCTTCGCCGAACGCGCACGAACTCTGGGTTGGACCTGCCCGCGCTTCGTCGCCACGCCGGGGATCGAGATCCGCGCCGGCCGCCACCCGCTCGTCGAAGCGGCGATCGAACGATACGTGCCCAACGACTGCGTGATGCGCGACAGCCGCCGCATGCTGCTGATCACCGGGCCGAACATGGGCGGCAAGTCGACGTACATGCGTTCGGTCGCGCTGATCGCTCTGCTCGCGTGCTGCGGCAGCTTCGTGCCCGCCGACGCCTGCGAGATCGGCCCGCTCGATCGCATCTTCACGCGCGTCGGCGCCTCCGACGACCTCGCAGGCGGGCGCTCGACCTTCATGGTCGAGATGACCGAAGCCGCGGAGATCCTGCACGCGGCGACCGAACGTTCGCTGGTGCTGATGGACGAGATCGGCCGCGGCACCTCGACCTTCGACGGGCTGTCACTCGCGCACGCGATCGCCGCCCGCCTGCTCGTGCACAACCGCTCGCTGACGCTGTTCGCGACGCACTACTTCGAGCTCACGCGCCTGAGCGCACGGTACCCGCAGGCGGTGAACCTGCACGTCGCGGCCACCGAGCACCGCGGCGGCATCGTCTTCCTGCACGAACTGCGCGACGGTCCGGCCAGTCGCAGCTACGGCCTGCAGGTCGCGCGCCTGGCCGGGGTTCCGGCGCCGGTGATCCGGTCGGCCGATCGCGTGTTGAGCGAGCTCGAGGCGCGCGCGCGCACCGAGGACGCGCAGATGGACCTGTTCGCGGCAGCCGACGGCGACGCGCAGCTGCCGATCGGGCAAGCCGAGGGCGCGGCGCCGGCTGACAGAGCCGATGGAACCGGTGCGCGGACCAACCCCGGGCCGACCGATTCGGGAGATCGGGAAGGCGGCGAATCCGCCGCGCTCGTGCTCGCCCGGCTGCGCGAGATCGACCCCGACGCGCTCACGGCGCGCGAGGCGCTCGACCTGGTGTATGCGCTGCGCGCCCAGCTGGCGCGGCGAAACGGGACGACCTGAAGCCCTCGTGCACGGCCCGGCTGGCGATCGCGGCCAGCAGCACGACGAGCGAAGCGGCGACGGCATTGTGCGTCGTCGTGGTGAGCAGCGGATTCGTGCCGAGCGCGGTTCCGATGCCGAGCAGCCACTGCCCGATCGTCGCCAGGACGAGCGCCGTCGCGATCGCAGCCCGGTGGCGGGTGCGCCACGCGACGATCGCCGCGCATAGCGCGAAGGCTGCGCCGAGCACCCGGTGCAGCACGTGCAGGCCGCGCGCACTGCCGTCGTCGAGCGCTGCGGCAGGCCGCATCGGGTCGAGCGCGGCGGCATCGAGGTATGCGCCTTCGTGGCACGTCGGACCGCTGCACGCATCGATCGCGCCGTGCGCTCCGATCATCGTGCCGATCCATGCCGCGGCGGCGAGCAGCGCGATCGCGGCAACGGCTGGCCACGCGGCGCCACGCGCGCGCTGCGCCGTCGCATCGTCGGATCGCACTGCGGGTTCGGCGACGGTAGCCGCGCGCCCGGGCGCAGCTGCGCCGATCCAGGCGAACGCTGCGGCCAGCACGAACCCGCCGAGCAGATTGCCGATCGTCACCAGCGGCAGTTCGTGCGGCGTCAGTCGACCCAGCCATGCGAGAAAGAAGGTATCGGCGAGCGCCACGGCCAGGGCGGCGCGCGCCGCACCGGTCATCGTCGACCAGCCGAAGACGGCGATCAGCAGCACCAGGATGCCGACGGCCATCGCGCTCACCCGGTGCAGCGCGCGCGCGAGCTGCACCGGACGCGGAACGACCGGTGCCGCTGCGGGCGCCGCCTGCTGCACCGGCGCGGCACCGATCGAACTCGATGCCCTC
Organism: uncultured Limnobacter sp.; assembly: GCA_964481165.1. GTDB lineage: Bacteria > Pseudomonadota > Gammaproteobacteria > Burkholderiales > Burkholderiaceae_E > Zeimonas. The sequence continues at coordinate 18,390 of CAYZYC010000011.1, forward strand.
TTCGCCGCGAACGCATCCTGGTAGCAGCGCGGCCACGGATCGCAGGCCACGCCGGATTGCGCGTGGCGGATGAACGCGCTCGACGCCGTGATGCAGACCGTGAGCAGGCACGCCGCCCACGCGAGCGCGCGAATCATCGGGCGCGCCGCGCGCTGGCGACGCTGCGAAGCACGACCCAGATGAACAGCACGCCGCCGACGATGGCGACGAGCCCGCCCAGGCCCATCAGTCCCATTCCGAACACCTGCTGCGTCGTGTGCAGGACCTGCTCGGCGCCGGCGACCTTGCGCTGCACTCCGTAGCCGCCGGACCAGACGAGGCCCAGGATGTGCAGCAGCTGGCCGCCGCCGTACACCCAGGGCTGCCAGTTGGCGACGCGGCCCTCCGGCGCGCGAAAGCCCAGGCGCGGAAGCAGCGCGTACGCCAGCCCCATCAGCGCGAGCGTCACGCCGACGATCGAGCCGTGGTAGTGCGCGGGCACGCGCACGTCGGACCCGACGATCAGGAACCCGATGCCGCCTCCGATCGTGAACAGCAGCAGCGACGAGATCAGCGCGGCACGCAGCGGCTGCGCCTGCGCGCTCGTCGGCACGCGCCGCCACATCGCGACCGCGAGCGCGAGCACCATGGGAAGGATCGACAGGCCGCCACCGAAGCGCATCAGCCACGTCATCATCTTGTGGTGCTCGACCGACAACACGCTCCAGTTCAGGTAGATCGGCGGCACGAAGAACACCGGCAGCAGCCCGATCGCGTACAGCAGCGCGACGACGCGCGGACTGAGCGGCAGCGGCGCTCCCACGAGCGTCGCGAGCCACGCCCACGCGACGAGCATCAGCAGCGTCCACGTGAACTGGATCACGTGACCCGGCCCCCAGAACAGCAGCTCGTAGTACGTCCTGATGTCGAGTTCGCGCGGCACCTCGGCCAGCGACCAGACCATCGCCATCAGCGCGACCGCGCTCGACACGGCCGCCGCCTTCAGCCCGAAGCGCAATGCGTCGGCGCCGTCCAGGCGCAGGCTCATCCGCGCGGGCGCAATGAACGAGCGCAAGGTCAGCAGCAGGAATCCGGCGCCGAACACGCCCAGCCCGTACAGGAACGTGTCGCTCTGCAGTACCGGCACGTAGTTCGACATCACCGGGACCGCGGCACCGGTGAACGGCGCCGCCGCCATGAACAGCGTTCCGATCGCGGTCGTCGCCAGCGCGAACCAGCCGAGCCCGATGAAACGCGGCGACGTGTCGATCGTCCACAGCATTCCGGCCGTCGAGACGAACCAGACGAGCACCGACAGGTCGACGTGCACGACGAGCGCCACGCGGAAGAAGTCGACGCCGGGGACCATCGCGGCGATGTACGGCGTGCGCGCGAGCACGAGCAGGATCGAGAACAATCCCGCACCGATCAGCGCGGCGGTTCCGAGCAGCAGCCAGGCCGAGGCGATCGCGCGCTGCTCGGTCGCGGGAACGACGAGATCGAAACGATCGTCGGTGTCGCGACGCGACCGGACGCCGCCGGATGCGGCCCGCGGCCGCAGCAGCGTGTCGCTCACCGGATCACCACGCCGCCGCGGTCGGGCGCGAGATCGATCAGCACGACCTGGCCGGGTTGCACTTCGACCTTGCGTTCGCCGGCGTAGGTGGGCCCGTCGACCCGGACGTCGTCGTTGAACTGGACGGTCACCCGGTGCTCGCCGACCGGGATCGGCATCCGGAAATAGCCGCTCGCCGCGCCGTCCTTCTGCAGGCCCGCCGGCTGGTAGGTTTCGTCGAACAGCAGGTTGCCGTCGAGTTCGACCCGCACCTTGACCGGCGAACGCTCGCGCGGGCAGTCCTGCTGTGCGCGCAACTGCGGCGGCATCTTGGCGAGTTCTTCGGGCGAACGCTGGCGGCAGTCCGCGGCGACCTTGCCGGGGTGCCGGAACGACAGGCGCAGCAATCCTTCGTCGGGCTGCAGGTGCCGATAGGTCGGCGAGGTCGAAAAGTAGACGACGAAAGCGCCGAACAGCGCGTAGAGAATCGCGCGTCCGACATAGTGCAACCAGCTGTCAGGCTTCGACATCGACATCCTCCGTGACTCCGGTCAGCGACGCGCCGGCGACGGACCCCTCGGCCCGGTCGATGCGTCGCGAAAAATCGGCCAGCTTCGCCTCGAGCGCGGCACGTTCCTCGCGTGCGGCGTGCACGAACGCGACCTGGTCCCGGTCGACACCCGCGCGCAACCGCGGCTCGCGTTCGCCGTCCAGGCGCTGTTCGGTCCATTGCACGCCGAAACGGAACTCGCAATCGTCCTCGGGGCAGGCGGCGACCATCACGCCGCGTGCGCCCCTGCGCAGCGCGTACTCGACGAACGACGGGGGAAGCATCCCGGCGCACGAAAGCCCGAACGAGAGTATGCCCGGACGCCGTGCCGGCCCCAGCCCCGCGCCGCGCTGGCACGCGAAGACGACGATCGGGCCGGCACGATCGGAGCCGGCGAGCGCCGCATCGAGTTCGTCGCGCAGTGCGCCGACCGGCGCCTGCGGCATGTCGATTCCGCTGACCAGCCGTTCGTCGCTGCGAAACGGCGTCGACGACGGGCACGCACCGGCGCAGATTCCGCACGATGCGCAGCGATCGTCGTCGACGACCGCGATCTGTCCGCGCCCGCTCGGATGCGGCGCCATCGTGATCGCCGCGTACGGGCAATCGGCGAAGCAGCGCATGCATCCGTTGCAGTGGTCGGCATCGACCTTCGCCGGAGCCGGTCGAGGCGCACGCGAGAACCAGGGCACCGCGCCGAGCAGCACCGTCAGCGCGACCATCACGATCCAGATCGCCTCGGGCGAGGACGCGTACATCGCCGGCAGCGGCGCGAGGTAGAACCAGTCGATCGGAAGCGTCGCCGGCAACTGGACGAGATCGGCCGGCGGCTGCGAGCGGGCCGGCGCCAGCAGCGAGAACACGACGAGCGTCGCCAGCGTCGCCAGCGCGACGCCGCGCGAAGGATTCGTGCGCGGCCGGGTCAGGCGCCGCACGTGGATCCACATCACCAGCAGCAGCACCAGCGAAACACCGATGTGCAGGAACAGGATCAACGAGAACAGCCGGTCGGAGACCGCCGAAGCGTCGATGAAGTTGCGAACCAGCGACGGCCCGAAGCCCGGCAGCGCGCCGAACCACTCGGTGATCGCGGTCGCGACGAACAGCGCCACGGTGTCCCAGACGAGCCAGTAGCCGATGCCGCCGGAGGCGACGATCAGCCATACCGTCGGCACGCCGGTGATCCACGTGTACCAGCGAAAACCGCGGAAGCGCCCGAGCGCCAGTTCGCGAACGATGTGCGCGACGACGACGACGACCAGCGCATCGGACGCATATCGGTGCAGGCTGCGCATCACTCCGCCGGCCCACCATTGCCCGTAGGTCAGCCGCTCGACCGAAGCGTGCGCGCCTTCGACGCTGGTGTCGTAGAAGATGTACAGGTAGCCGCCGGTGATGGCGACCAGCCAGAAGAGATGGAAGGCGAGCCCGCCGAGTTGACGCAGCGGGTTGTCGCTCTCGCCGAGCAGGCGATCGAAGAAGCGCTCGATTGCCCGGGTCGCACGCCCGAGCGGCCCCCCATCGGGAAGGCCCGCTTCGAGTGGATTGGCTGCGACAAAGGGAGACATGCCTGCGGCGCGAAGATACGCGCACTCCCGCGTGCGCTCAGCTCCGACTGCCCTGGCGCCGGAGTTCTCGAAGGGCCAGCCAGAGGATCGCGCCGAGTGTCGTAAGGCCCGCGAAGATCTCGAAGAAGATCGAGTAGTTCACTCGATAGCCGCCCGAGTGCGGATCGTACACGGTGCAATACAGCTTGACCTTTTCCCATATGTTTTCGAGGGTCAAGTTCTCCGACGCCTGCCCCGAGAGCAGTGCCTTCAGCGGTTGCACCAGCATCGGCAGGTCGAAGTTCTCGCCGTAGACCTGGCGATAGATCACGCCATTGGCATCGACGATCGTCACCTGCGTGACGTGGTCGAAGCCCTTCGGCGTTGCCTCGTAGGTGAATCCGAGGTTGGTCGTCAGCGCTTCTACCTGCGTGACGTCCGGGCTCAGGAAATGCCAGCCGGGCTCGTCGATCTTGTTCTGGCGCTTGAACGCCCCCATCGCCGCCGGAGTGTCGAAGGGCTGGTTGAAGCCGATCGACACGACGTTGAAACGATCGTCGCCGAGCGCCTTGCGCGCGACGCGAACGGCCTCGCCGAGGAACTGGGTCGCCACCGGGCACGCCTGGAAGCAGCCCGTGTAGACCAGGCTGATCAGCAGCGGCCTGCCGGCGTAGTCGCTGAAGCGAACTTCGCGGCCTTCGTGGTCGCGCATGCGGATGTCGGCCAGCGATCGGCCGATTGCCGCCTGGCTGTCGGCGAGCGCCTTGCGGTAGTCGGGTGCGGAGTCGGCGGGTTCGGCCGCCGCGGGAACCGGCACTGCCGAGAGCAACGCGGCTGCGGCGATCGCGACCCCGACGACCCGTGCAATGCGCCGAGCGCATCCGTGCAGCCACGCTGCACCCTGCGCGAACCACGACGGCATTTCAGGCTCCCAGCGAGGTCCTGATCCAACCGTCGGCAATCGTCCCGAGCAACAACAGCGAGAGTTGAACCAGCGAGGCGTGGAAACTGGCGCGCGCGCGTTCGCGGCCGGGCTCGCGCGCGAGCTGCCATGCGCGCCAGACGAACAGTCCGCCGCCGAGCGCAGCGCAGACGAAATAGACCCAGCCGGGGCTCAGCAGCACCAGCGACAGCGACAGCCCGACCATGACGACGGCATGCGCGAAGATCGTCCACGCCGCGTACCGGTCGCCGCGCACGACGGGAAGCATCGGGACTCCGGCTCTGGCGTAGTCGTCGCGGCAGATGATCGCCAGGCTCCAGAAGTGCGGCGGCGTCCACAGGAACAGGACCAGCGCGAGCAGCAGCGCCTCGTTCGACAGCGTCGGCGAGACGGCCGCGGCGCCGGCCAGCACCGCGAAACTTCCGGCGAGTCCGCCGATGACGATGTTCCACGGCGTGCGCCGCTTCAGCCACACCGTGTAGACGATTGCGTAGAAGAACGCGCCGAGGAAGGTGTATAGCGCGGCCGCGGCGTTGGTCGCCAGCCACGCGGCTGCCACTGCGATGCCGGTGAGCGCGACGATCAGCGCGACCCAGCCGCGGTGGTGGCGCATGCGGCCCGAGACGAACGGACGCGAACGCGTGCGCGTCATCCGCGCATCGAGATCGACTTCGTAGAACTGGTTGAACGCGCCCGCGGCCGACGACGACAGCAGCACCGCCAGCGTCAGAACGACGGCCTGCCAGGCCTCGAGCGTTCCGCCCGGGGCGATCATCAGCCCGGCGACCGCGGTCAGCGCGATCGCCACGCCGATGCGCAGCTTGAACAGGTTGAGCACGGCCTTCATTTCTGCTCTCCAGCGTCGGGATGCGGCTCCGACGTTCGACGAGCGCCGCTCGCGCGGCGCCCGCTCGGACGGGTCCCGCCGCAGCGGGACCCGCGGGGACAACCGATCAGCTCAGGCCCCAGACTGTCGACAGGTACTTCCAGTTGACGAAGTAGTAGAGGACGAACGCCACGAGGAACACCATCGCGAGCACGAAGGTGCCCGGCACCTCGAATCCGCCGCCGTGCGCACCGTGGCCGCGCAGCGAAGCGGCGACCGGCAGCCGCAGCGGGCTGACCTGCGTCGTGTACGCGCCCGAATCGAGCCGTTTGCCCATCAGCACCGTGCCCACCGTGACGATGATGTACATCGCACCGCCGATGACCGCCACGACTGCGGAGATCCCGACGATCGCCATCATCAGCAGCGCGGTTCCGGGGAACTCGTACGGCAACGAGGTGCCGGCGAACGTGATGTCCCAGTGGCGGCGCGGCACGCCGAGCGTGCCGGCGCCCATCATCGCGAGCGTGAACACCGCCATGCTGCCGCCGAACACGTACGGCTGCCATTTCGCCCAGCCCGGCAGGATCATCTCGCGCTGGAACAGCGTCGGCAGCAGGAAGTACGTGAGCGCCATGAACGCGAGCGTCGAGCCGAGCACCACGGTGGCGTGGAAGTGCCCAGGCACGTAGATCGTGTTGTGGATGATCATGTTCAGCTGCTCGGTGCCCATCATCACGCCGGTGATGCCGCCCAGGAAGCCGAAACCGACCAGCGACAGGAACATTCCCGAGAAGACCGGGTTGCTCCAGGGCGCCTTGCGCAGCCACTCGAACAGGCCTTTCGTGTAGCCCTTGTCGCGCTGCGCGGCTTCGATCGCTCCCGGCACCGTCAGTCCGTGCAGCATCGACGCGAGCACGGCCAGGTACATCGCGTAGCTGGTGTTGAACACCTTCCACTCGGTGCCCACGCCGGGGTCGGCGAGGATGTGGTGCGCCGATGCGAGCTGCAGGAACAGGATGTACAGCAGGAACGCTCCGCGGCTCACCCGCTCGGACATCGGCTTGGCGCCGAAGACGATCGCGGCGATCGCGTACCACACGGAGATGTGCGCGGCGACGTTGATCTGCTGCGACGAGTGCCCGAACGCCCACCAGATCACGCGGTACATGACCGGATCGATGTGCTGGATATAGCCGATCGACCACAGCCAGGTCGGGATCAGGATGATCGCGCCCGACGCGATCGTGAAGATCGCGATGATGCACGCCGTCAGGGCACCGAAGGTGACCAGCGGAATCGAGCCTTCATAGGTCTTCTCGGCACGCGCGACGACCAGCGTTCCGAGGAAGATGAAGCAGCCGATCAGCGCACCGACGGCGAACAGGATCAGGCCGAGGTAGAACCACGGCGCGGCCGGCATCGGCACGTACGAGGTCATCATCACCGTGGCCGTGCCCTGGAAGATGACCGTGTTCCACATGATCGTGCCGATGACCATCAGCGCGAACGCCAACCACGCCAGCCTCGGCGTGGCCAACCTGCATCGCAACAGCGTCGACGAGCAGAAATACAGGATCGCGATCTCGAAGAAGATCATCCACGCGACCAGCATGTCCAGCCCGTGGGCCGTCAGGATCATGTAGAAGTTGTCGGCGTCGATCAGGTGGACCGCCTGCCAGCGCGTGAGCGAGATCAGCAGTGCGAGCACGCCGCCGATCAGCAGCATGACGATGGCCGCGACCGCATTGGCCTTGATCAGCGTTTCGGCCGACTTGTGGAACTGCAGCCCCGAACGGGGGCAGATGCGAAACAACGCTTCGGTTGCCATGTGTGCCCCTTCTTATTTCACGTACAGCCGCGACACCATCTTGTGGTGCCCGATGCCGCAGAATTCGTTGCAGACGATCGCGTAGGTGCCCTTGCGGTTCGGCGTCACGGTGACGACGTGCTGGTAGCCGGGCAGCACCTGGACGTTGATGTTCTCGGGCTGCAGCGAGAAACCGTGCTGGTAGTCCATCGCGGTGAGGTGCAGGCGGTAGGTCTTGCCTTCCTCGAGCTCGAGCATCGGCCACCACGACCACAGCCGCGCGATCAGGTAGACGTCGCTGCCCGCGGGCGGCGCGACCACCGGAATGTTCTCCTCGGTCTCGGTGCGCACCGTGTACTTGTCGACCATCTGCTGCGCCGCGTTCGCGAACGCCTCGGGCTTGACCTTGTACGTTTCGGTGGACAGGTTCTGGTTACCGTACACGTGCCAGTACGGCATCATGAAGAACATGATCAGGCACCAGGCAAAGGCGATCAGGATCCACAGGATCTCCGCCTTGCCCACCGGCTCCTTCGACCAGATCCGCTGTGGCGGCGGAAGTATCGCACTCATTACTTGTTCTCCTTGGGGTGCTGTAGTTCTACTTGAGCGGACTGACCGGGATGCCGGCGATTTCCATCACGCCCCACAGGATGTAGAACACCGTGGGGACCGTGACGCCGAGAAAGAGCAACAGGAACGGGTTGTCGAGAATCTGCTGGATCACGGGTACGCGCTCTTCGGACTGGTCCGTCGGCGCGACGGATTCCGGGTGCTTCTCGGCCATGGTATTTCCCTATGCTCGGTTGAACGACGCGGGCATGATGGTTGCTCCCTAGGGGTAGCCGCCTTGACCGGGATCAAGGCCGGATCGTTTGCCCTACCGTATGCGACGCGCCGCTTCGGTTTCGGCGCTGCAGCAACGGCGAGCATTCGACACCAAATTTCGCGATTGCGCGAAAGGTCGTGACGCCGGTATCGCTGTTGTTGCAATGCGGCCGCGTTACCGCTAGTTTCCCGGCACCCGACCACGTTCCCCGCATCGCCGCTTGGTCCCCTGCACTCCCCGCGCCGCTCTGGTTCCGCATTCCTCTGGTTCCGCATTCCCCGTGATCCGCGTACGCTACCGCACACCCGCTGCGCGTTTTTCGATCGTCCGGGATTCCCGACTGCGTTGCCTCGCCGCAACGCCCGCCGGCGCGACGCGCCTGCCCCTTCACGGAGAGTTTTCTTGCTGAAGAAGATCCAGGGCCTGCTGCAGTGGCTCTTCCTGCGTGCGGAGGCAATCGGCAACCGCGTTTTCGGCGATCGGCTCAACCCGCTCTACTACCTCGGCGCCATCAGCTACTGGATGTTCTGGCTGGTCGTCGCCAGCGGCCTGTACGTCTACGCATTCTACGAGACCAGCGTCGAGACGACCTATGCGTCGATGGAGGCGATCACGCACGGCCAGTGGTACGCCGGCGGGATCATGCGCAGCATCCACCGCTATGCGTCCGACGCGATGGTGTTGTCGATGCTGTTGCACATGGTCCGCCATTTCGCGTTCGATCGATACCGCAGCTTTCGCGCGTTCTCGTGGGTCACCGGCGTCGTCGTGCTGTGGCTCGTCTACATCTCGGGCGTCAACGGTTTCATGCTGCCGTGGGACCAGCTCTCGCAGTTCGTGATCGTCGCCACCACCGAGTGGCTCGATGCGCTGCCGGTGTTCAACGGCATCCTGACGCGCAACTTCATCACGCCCGAGGCGATCACCGATCGCCTGTTCTCGCTGCTGTCGTTCCTGCACATCGGCATTCCGCTGGTGGCGATGCTCGCGTTGTGGATCCACACGCAGCGCGTGCCACGCGCGGCGCAGATTCCGCCGAAGCGGCTGGCGATCGGGCTCGTCGCGATGCTGCTCGTGATGTCGCTCGTCGTTCCGGTGACCAGCCAGGCGCCTGCCGACTTCGGCACCGTTCCGGTCACGCTGGCGTTCGACTGGTTCTACCTGCCGGTCTACCCGCTGATCTACGCATGGGATCCGATCAAGCTCTGGATCCTCGTCGGCGGGGCGACGCTGCTGCTGATGGCGATGCCGTGGCTGCCGCCGGCGCGCGCCGGCCGCGGACAGGAATACGAACTGACCGCGCACCCCGGGCGCCAGCAGGCGCCGATACGCGTCGGCGAAACGCTGCTCGACGCCGGCTTGCGCGCCAGCATTCCGCTGCCCTACGAGTGCCGATCGGGCGGCTGCGGCGTGTGCAAGGCGACGCTGATCGGCGGCGACATCGAGATGTCGGGCTACCAGCCGACGGCGCTGTCCGAAGAGGAGCGCCGGGCCGGTCGCATCCTGCTGTGCTGCGCGCGTGCGCTGTCCGATGTCGAGTTCGAATACGAGGAACACGCCGCGGCGGCCGCGGCAACGCGGATCCGCAGCTACCGCACCGTGGTCGAACGCCTCGAGCGGCTTGCGCACGACGTGATGCTCGTCGCGCTGCGGTTGCAGGACGGCGAGCGCATCGGCTACGAAGCAGGCCAGTACCTGAACGTCGTGCTCGAAGACGGCAGTCGGCGAAGCTACTCGTTCACCGAGAAGTCCGGTGCCACCGATCGCGTGGAGTTGCACGTGCGGCTGATGCCCGGCGGCCGGTTCACGACCCGCGTGTTCGAGTCGATGAAGATCGGCGACGAACTCGAGATCGAAGGGCCGATCGGTTCGTTCGTGCTGCACGAACCGAGCGAGAAGCCGCTGATCTTCGTCGCCGGCGCAACCGGATTCGCACCCGTCAAGAGCCTGCTCGAGCAGGCCTTCAGCATGGGGATCGAGCGCCCGCTGTACCTGTACTGGGGAATCCGCAGGCCGCGCGACCTGTACAGCGTCGAGCTGCCCGAGCAGTGGGAGCGCGAGCATCCGAACTTCCGTTTCGTTCCGGTCGCCTCGGAGCCGCTGCCCGAAGACGGATGGGACGGAAGGACCGGCTTCGTGCACGAGGCGATCCTGGCCGATTTCCCCGACCTCCGGGGCTTCGCGGTCTACGCCTGCGGCTCGGTTCGCATGGTGCAGGCTGCGCAGCCGGCCTTCGTCGCGCAGGGACTGCACGAAGACGCCTGCTACTCCGACGCGTTCACCCCGGCCGGCACGACGACGCCGGCCGCCTGATACACCGCGCGCACGATCGGCTCACCAGCGCTCGTCGCGCGCGCGTTCGGCCTCGCTGCGCTCCTCGGCGATCTCCTCGTCGCTCGCGTCGCGGACTTCGATCACGCGCAACTCGAAGCGCAGCGCCATGCCGGCGAGCGGATGGTTCGCATCGAGCACGACGGCATCGTCGGTAAAGTCGGTGACGATGTGGATCCTCCCGTCGGGCACGCCTCCCGGGATGCCGTCGAAGGACATTCCCGCCTCGAGGGCGTCCGGAAAGAGGCTGCGCGCGGCGAGCTGCACCAGATCGGGGTCGTAGTCGCCGAAGCTGTCGCGCGGCTCGAGGTACACGTTGCGCTCGTCGCCTTCGCAGGCGCCTTCCAGGGCCTGCTCCAGGCGCTCGAAGATGGCACCGTAGCCGCCGTGCAGGTACGTCAGTTCGCGTTCGCCGGCCTCGACCGGCTCGCCCTGCGAATCGAACAGTCGGTAACGCAACCGGACCCATCGATCCGCCATGATCTGCGCAGTCATCTCGCATTCCCGGTCGATCGTCGCCGACCCAGTGTAGTGCAGCGCCGCCCGGGTGTGTCCACGCTGCAACGGCACGCCGCTTGCTGCCTGCACGGGTCAGGGTCCGAAGGGCGCGCTGCTAGACTCGCCGGTTCGACCAGCCGCGCGCTCGAGGATACGACACCGTCGATGCCGAGTGCCGCCTGGCGAAACCCTCCCTCGATACCAGGATCCGAGTCATGAAAAAAACCCTCTTGATGGTTTCCTTCGTCGCTGTCGCACTGGCTGCCTGCGGCAAGGAAGAAGCGCCGGCACCCGCTCCGGCTCCGGCGCCCACGACGAGCGCACCGGCCTCCGCTCCCGCCACGCCGTCTGCCGACGCGGCGAAGGACGCCGCCGGCCAGGCCGTAGATGCAGCGAAGGAAGCCGCCGGCGCTGCCAAGGATGCAGGCGAGAAAGCAGCCGAAGCCGCGACGGCCGCGGCCCAGACGGCCCGGACCGAGGCAGCGGACACGACCAAGGAAGCCGCGGGCAACGCGGCCGACGAGGCCAAGGCCGCCGCCGAGAAGGCGGTGCAGCAGGCCAGGGAAGCCGCGGACAAGGCTGCGCAGGCAGAGAAGAAGTAGGCGTCGGCAAGTGGACGTGCAGCGCAAGGCTGCACGTTCACACGACGATCCAGTCGATCCCGTTGTCCTGATCGGCGACGCGCAGCGAAGCGGCGTCGTCGAACACCGGCGCCAGCGCACGGCGCACGAGTTCGGGACGGTTGTTGTGCCGGCTCAGGTGCGCTGCGACGACGTTGCGCAGCCGCGAGCGATCGATCGACGACAGGATGCGCGCCGATTCGGCGTTGCACAGATGTCCCCAGGGTCCGGCGATACGCCGCTTCAACGGGGCCGGATAGCGCGGGTTCGCCGCGAGCAGCTCCGGATCGTGGTTGCATTCGAGCACCAGCGCGTCGAGTCGCGCGAGCGAGCGCGCGACGTGCGCGGTGCCGTGTCCGAGGTCGGTGAGCACGCCCAGGCGACTGCGTCCGTCGTCGATCACGTACTGCACGGGCTCGCGCGCGTCGTGCGGCACCGGCACCGGCTCGACATGCAGCCCGAGGCAGTCGAACGGCAGGTGCGAATCGAACACGCGAAGCAGCGCCTGTCGATCGAACCCGGACGGGATCGAGGCTTCGCAGGCACGCAGCGTGCCTTGCGTCAGGTGCACGCGGATGCCGTATGCGCGGGCCAGGCGAAAGACGCCGCCGACGTGGTCGGAGTGTTCGTGGGTGACGAGGATCGCGTCGAGTTCGGACGCCTCGCGACCGGCGGCACGCAGCCTGCGCTCGACTTCGCGCAGGCCGAAACCGCAATCGATCAGTACGAGCCCGCTGCCCTCGCCGCCTTCGACCAGAAGCGCGTTGCCTTCACTGCCGCTGCCGAGGCTGCAGAACCGCACTGCGTCAGGTCATCTGATCGTGCAGCAGCGAGAGGATGCGTGCAGCCGTCCGCCGATCGACGTCCGATACCGGGTGCCCTTCGCGATCGAGCACCTTGACCGTGCTCTTTTCGGCGTCGCCTTCGACTTCGATGCGGAAGCGCTGGCTCGCGTCGGCGCGCGCCTGCCCGCCGCCGAACACGCGCGACAGCAGTCCCGGCTTCTGCGCGACGCGGCCGCCTTCGATCTCGGGGTCGATGTAGCGCACGTAGTACAGCCCGTTCGACCGATCGCGATCCTCGACGGTGAATCCGCCGCGATCGAGCGCAAGTCCGATGCGGCGCCACGCGCGGTCGAAGCCCTCGCCGATCTCGAGGCGCTGCGCGTCGGCCGAGTTGATCAGCGTAGCGCGCTTTCCCGTTGCACCCGGATCGGCAGCGGCCACCGTGGCGTCTGTCGACTCCGGCGTGAAACGCAGCATCAGGCGGCGCAGGAACTCGGCCTCGAGTTCCGGGTCGCTCGGCCGCGGCTGCCACATCGTGCGTTCCTCGGCCTGCGAGGTGAATACCTCGACCATGCCGCGATGGCTGACGTACACCTCGGTGCCGCCGCCCGCGGGTTCGAGTCGCGTGCGGAACTTGTCGCGCTCGCCCGTGGAGTACAGGTTGTCGAACGCGCGCCCGACCGTGCGCCGGATGAAATCCAGCGGCAGCTTCGCCTTGTTCTCGGCCCATTCGGTCTCGATGATCCCGGTCTGCGGCGATTCGCTCTCGACCAGAAAGCCGGAGTCGAGCCAGAACTCGCGCACCACGGGCCACACCTTCTCCGGCGGCGCATCGACGACGAGCCAGCGTTGCGTTCCGGCGCGTTCGATGTGCGCTCCGGCGACTTCGGGAAGCACGTTCGGGCTGGCGACCGCAGTGCCCGGCGTTGTCGACCGGTTGCGCTCGAACCCCGACCACGTGCGATCGCTGGCGGCGCCCGGCCGATCGGGAATCGCGAAACGGTTGTCGGCGCGCGGCGCGGTCAGGTCGGGCGGAATCTCCAGTGACGGACGTTTGCCCGCCGACCGGTAGTCGATGCGGCTGGCTTCGTCGATCTTCTCGTTGAGTCCGCATGCTGCGGTCGACGCGACGAGGAGCACGATCGCACCCCTGCGGGCGACGTTCGGCAGGTTCTTCATCGTCAATTGATTACTCCAGAACGCTTCAGTGCCGAACGAACGACCTCGTGGCGCTCGGCCGACAGCGGGGTCAGCGGCAGCCGGATGCCGCGGCCGATGAGGCCCATCTCGGCGAGAGCCCACTTGACCGGAATCGGATTGGCCTCGACGAAGAGATCGAAGTGCAGCGGCAGCAGCCTGCGATGCAGTTCGAGCGCCTCGCCCCAGCGGCCGGCGAGCGCGGACTCGCACATGCGCGACATCGGTTCGGGGGCGACGTTCGCCGTGACCGAGATCACGCCGTGTCCGCCCATCGCCATCAACGCCAGCGCCGAATCGTCGTTGCCGCTGTAGACGGCAAAATCGGCCGGAGCCGCGGCGAGCAGCGCCGAGCCGCGCGGCACGTCGCCGGTGGCGTCCTTGACGCCGATGACGCCGGACACCTGGGCCAGCCGCAGCACCGTTTCGTTGCTCATGTCCGCGACGGTGCGGCCGGGGACGTTGTACAGCACCATCGGGAGGTCGACCGCTTCGGCGACCGTGCGGAAATGCCGGTAGATGCCTTCCTGCGTGGGCTTGTTGTAGTACGGAACGACCTGCAGCGAAGCCGACGCGCCGGCCTTGCGCGCGTACTCGCTCAGTTCGATCGCTTCGCGCGTGGAGTTCCCTCCGGCGCCCGCGATGATCGGCACGCGACGTTTCGCGTGCTCGACCGCGACGCGGATCAGTTCCGCGTGCTCGTCCATGTCGACGGTCGGCGATTCACCGGTCGTGCCGACGACCGCGATCGCCCTGGTACCGCGTTCGATCTGCCAGTCGATCAGGCGCCGGTAGCTGTCGAAATCGAGGCTGCCGTCCTCGTGCATCGGACTGACGATCGCGACTATGCTCCCCTTGATCATGGCCGCCCGATCGTGAAAACGCCATTCTATCCGAGCGGCCAGACCGCCTCGGCGGCGCGGGAACGCACCGCGCAGACGCGCTGCACGAGCGCCGGCGCCGGTCGTTGCGCGAGGCCGGTTTCGTAGGCGAGCACCGTCAGTCCCGCACGCCGGCTGCGATCGAGGAGTTCGCCGGTCTCGAGCAGGAATGCCGGGTTCGATGGCCGGCCGTAGCGTTCGTTGCCGCGTGCGAAGGTTTCGTAGACGAGCAATCCGCCGGGAGCGATCAGCGACGCGAGCAGGTCGAAGCGCGGGCGGAAAAGGTAGTTCGCGACGACCACCGCGTCGAAGCGTTCGCCGTTGAACGGCCAGGGGCCCGATTCGAGATCGACAACCCGCACTTCGATGCGCGCGGCGATGCCGGTGTCGGCGCGCGCG
>CAYZYC010000011.1:33239-36513 GCA_964481165.1 uncultured Limnobacter sp.
GTCGGCGCGCGCGACGAGGCGATCCAGCGCCTGCGAATCGCGATCTGCCGCCAGCACCCGCAGCCCGAGGCGTGCCGCCTCCAGTGCGTGGCGCCCCGACCCGGACGCGAAATCGAGCACACGCGCGCCGGCCGGCAGTCGCGCAAGCCATCGCACGATCCACGCCGACGCGGCGGGAGCGGTTTGGGCGTGCGATCCGCCCTCGCGCGGCAACGACACGGGCATATTCCTCATTCGGGACTGCGTCGATCGGCTACAGTAGCGGCGCCCATTGCGCGAGCGTCGGTCGCAAGCGACCGAGCGGCGATCGCGCGCGACCGAGAAGAGACTCCGGGGAGCCGAGATCATTCCGACCGCAACGCAACGCGCTTCGATCCCGCGCAGCGACTGGCTGGTCGCCGCGATCGCGCTCGTCGCCGCACTGGCCGTCGCGAGCGTACCGTATTTTCCGGGCCGTGCCGCTGCGTGGCCGACGTCGACCGCGGTCGCCCTGGCGATCGCCCTGGCCGGGCTCGGGTGGCTCGTCTTCCGGATGCGCCGCGCGCTGGGCAACGGACACCGTTCGATCGACTCGCTGGTCGGATTGCAGAGCCGCCACGAAGCCGCGGAGCAACTCGGCGGACTCGGCTCGTGGGTGCACGACCTGCGCGACAACACGCTGCACTGGAGCACCGGCGCGTTCCGCCTGTTCGGGATCGATCCGGAAGACGGCGTCCCCGACCCGCGCGAAATCCATGCGCACATCCACCCGAACGACCAGGAGCGCTGGCAGCAGGCGCACCGGCAGGCGCTGCGGACGGGTCGCGAGATGCGCGTCGAGTTCCGATGGATGCGCCCGAATCGCAACGTGGTCTGGGTGCGCAGCGTCGGGCGAGCCGAGCGCGACGCGAACGGCGAACCGACCCGGCTCACCGGCATCGTGCAGGACATCACCGGGATGCGCGCGATGCAGCAGCAGCTCGCTGCCAGCGAAGCGAAGTTCCGCGACCTGACGCACCTGAGCTCGGACTGGATCTGGGAAACCGATGCGCAGCACCGCGTGTCGTTCCTGTCCGAT
Organism: uncultured Limnobacter sp.; assembly: GCA_964481165.1. Lineage (GTDB taxonomy): Bacteria > Pseudomonadota > Gammaproteobacteria > Burkholderiales > Burkholderiaceae_E > Zeimonas. Next base: position 34,297 of record CAYZYC010000011.1, read on the forward strand.
TCGCTCGACGCGGTCGTCGGCAGGTGGGCGCGTTCGGCGATCGGCCGCCGCCGCTGGGAGACGAACGAAGCCGACTTCCTGCGTCCCGACTGGGATACGCACCGCGCACTGTGCGAGGCGCACAAGCCGTTCGAGAACTTCGAGTTCAGCCAGATCGATCCCGACGGTGAAGTGCATCACCTGTCGCTCAGCGGACACCCGATCTACGACGACCAGCAGCAGTTCGCCGGCTACCGCGGCGTCGGACGCGACATCACGCGCGAGAAGCAGCAGCGCATGCTGCTCGAGATCGAAGGCGACATCGCCGCCATCATGCGCGAGCAGACCGAGCCGCAGCGCGTGATCACGGCGATCGTCATCACGCTGTGCGGCAAGCTCGGCTGGCTCGGAGGGGTGCACCTGGTGCGCGCGGGCCGCGGCATCGCCGCGCGCGAACGATGGGGCTACCCCGCTTTCACGAAGATGGTCTCCGACCTGCCCGAAGAGATCGCGCTCGAAGCGGGGGGAATCGAGGACAGGTGCTGGCGCGAAGGCAGGCACGCGTGGATCGCCGATCTGGCGGCGCACCCGATCTTCGTGACCCGGTACCGCGCGCGTGCACTCGGCGCACACGCCGTCTTCATCGCGCCGATTCTCGACGAAAACGGCCGCACGATGAGCCTGCTGCTGTTCCTGAGTCCGGTGGCGTTTCGCGGCGAATCGTTCCTCGGGCACGCGGCCGACACGCTGTCGCGCACGCTGTCGCTGTACCTGCAGCGCAAGGCCGCCGAACGGCGCCTGACTTTCGCGTCGCTGCACGATGCATTGACCGGACTGCCGAACCGCGCGCACCTGCTGCAGCAGCTCGACACGCGGCTGCAGGCGGGCGAGCGCGCAGCGCTGCTCTACGTCGATCTCGACCGCTACAAGCTGATCAACGACACGCTCGGCCATGCGGCCGGCGACAAGGCGCTGGTCGAAGTCGCGCGGCGCCTGCGCGACGCGATCCGCCCGCAGGATCTCGTCGGGCGCATGGGCGGCGACGAATTCGTCGTGCTGCTGGTCGATCCGGGGACCCGCAGCGACATCGAAGCGCTCGCACGATCGATCCTCGCCTCGATCGAACGGCCGCTGGTCCTCGCCGAGCGCGCGTACTTCCTTTCCGCGAGCATCGGCGTGGCGCTGTCGCCGGACGACGCGATCGACGGCCTCTCGCTGATCCGCAGCGCCGACGCCGCGATGTACCAGGCGAAGTCGGCCGGGCGCAACGACGTGCAGTTCTTCGCCGGCGGCGTCTCGGACGGACGCGCCGAGCAACTCCAGCTCGCCGCGGAGCTGCCGCTGGCGCTGCAGCGCGGCGAGGTCGACCTGCACTACCAGCCGATCATGGACATCGGCGATCGCCGCGTGCTGGGCTTCGAAGGCCTGCTGCGCTGGCGGCATCCGTCGCGCGGCCTGCTGCTTGCCGAGCAGTTCCTTCCGGTCGTCGAGCAAGGCAACCTGGTCCGCGAACTCGGCCTGTGGACGATCCGCCGCGCACTCGACGACCGTGTGCGCCTGGGAATCGACGCGTATCCGGAGATCTCGGTTTCGGTCAACGTCTCGGCGCGCCAGCTGACCGAAGAAGGATTCCTGTCGGCGCTCAACGACACGATGGACGAGCGTCGTTTTCCTCCCAGGCTGCTGCGGCTCGAGCTGACCGAGAGCGCCGCGTTCATCGAGAACCCCGATCGCATGGTGGCGTTGATCGGCGAACTGCGCCGGCTCGGCGTGCGCGTCGTCATCGACAACTTCGGAACCGGCTACGCGTCGTTGTCGTACCTGAAGAACCTGCCGGTCGACGGGCTGAAGATCGACCGCGCGTTCGTCGAGAACCTTCCGGCCGACCGCGGCAACGCCGCGATCGTGCAGGCGATCACGACGATGGCGGCCAAGCTCGGAATGCAGGCGATGGCCGAGGGCGTCGAGACCGCGGCGGAGTTGCGCGGGTTGCGATCGCTCGACTGCGATCAGGTGCAGGGGTCGCTGATCTGCGAGCCGCTGCCCTTCACGGACCTGAAGGACTTCCTCGAAGCGCTGCCGACGTTGCGGCAGATGCATCTGGTGCACGACGCGGCGCGGCTGGGCTGACGTTTTCGACGCTCGCGTCGTTCGTCGTTCGCCGTCGTTCGTTCCCGCGGTGTTGGCGCGGGCAAAGGCGCGGGCCGTGTGCGGCGGGTGCGCACGGTGCTTGCCCCC
>CAYZYC010000012.1:0-8644 GCA_964481165.1 uncultured Limnobacter sp.
CGACGATGCGGAATTCCTTCGGGTCGAACTGCGATGCCTCGCGCTGGATCTCCCGGAGGATCTCGTAGCAGACGGTGCGCGCCGTCTTGACCAGGCCTTTTCCTTCGCAGGTCGGGCACGCCTCGAGCAACTGGTGCGCGAGCGATTTGCGCGTGCGCTTGCGCGTCATCTCGACGAGGCCGAGCGAGGTGAAGCCGTTGACGCTCGACCGGGTGCGGTCGCGCGCGAGCGCCTTGCGCAGTTCCTGCAGCACCTGGTCGCGGTGCTCGCCGCTGGTCATGTCGATGAAGTCGATGACGATGATTCCGCCGAGGTTGCGCACGCGCAGCTGCCTGGCGATCGCGTGCGCCGCCTCGAGGTTCGTGCGGAAGATCGTGTCGTCGAAGTTGCGCCCGCCGACGTACCCGCCGGTGTTGACGTCGATCGTCGTCAACGCCTCGGTCTGGTCGATGATCAGGTAGCCGCCGGACTTCAGGTCGACCCGGCGCGACAGCGCGCGCCCGATCTCGTTCTCGATCGTGTGCAGCTCGAACAGCGGGCGTTCGCCGTGGTACTGGCGCAGCCGCTGGACCATCGGCGGCATGTACGAGGCTGCGAATTCGGACAGCTCGGCGAAGGCATCGGCCGAATCGACGAGGATCGTCATCGTCGCGTCGCTCGCGATGTCGCGCAGCACGCGCTGCGCGAGGCTCAGCTCCTGGTAGAGCGTCGCCGGCGCCGATGCGCTGCGGCTGCCGTCGAGGATCTGCTGCCATCGCAGGCGCAGGTACTCGACGTCGGCGCGCAGGTCGGCCTCGCTGCAGTCCTCGGCCGACGTCCGGATGATGAATCCGCCTTTCTCGTCGGCCGGCAGCAGTTTCTGCAGCCGGGTGCGCAGCAGCTGGCGTTCCGCCTCGTCCTCGATGCGCTGCGACACTCCGATGTGCGGGTCCTGCGGCAGGTAGACGAGCAGGCGCCCTGCGATGCTGATCTGCGTCGACAGCCGCGCGCCCTTCGTGCCGAGCGGGTCCTTGATGACCTGCACCAGCAGCGGCTGTCCCTCGAACAGCACCTTTTCGATCGGCACCGGCTGGTTTCCCGCCGAAGGACCGCTGCGCGATTGCCAGAGGTCGGCGACGTGCAGGAACGCCGCGCGCTCGAGGCCGATGTCGAGGAACGCCGACTGCATTCCCGGCAGGACCCGCGAAACCTTGCCGAGGCAGACGTTGCCGGCGAGTCCGCGCGTGCTCGCGCGTTCGATGTGCAGTTCCTGTATCGCCCCCTGTTGAACCACCGCCACGCGCGTTTCGTGCGCCGAGTGGTTGACCAGGATCTCTTCGCTCATCGAGGGTTTCGTCCGGCCCGTCCCAGCAGACGGGAAGTCTCGTACAGGGGGAGACCCATGATACCGGAGTGGCTGCCTTCGATTCGCCGCACGAAGCGCGCCGCTTCGCCCTGGATCGCGTAGGCGCCGGCCTTGTCGAAGGGTTCGCCGCCGGCCACGTAGCGCTCGATTTCGGCCGGCGGGATCCGGGCGAAGGCGACGCGCGAGACCTGCGTCGCCATGTCGATGCGGCGGGCGCGAACGACCGCCACCGCGGTGAGCACGCGATGCGTGCGCCCGGACAGCGCCGCGAGCATGCGCGCGGCGTCCTGCGCATCGAGCGGCTTGCCGAAGATGCGGCCGCCGAGCGCGACCGTGGTGTCGCTGACGACGATCGGCGCCTCGGGGAGCGCACGCCGCGCGAGGCGGTCGCGCGCAGCGTGCGCCTTGGCGAGCGTGACGCGTTGCACGTACCGGGTCGGCGATTCGCCGGTGAGCGGCGCTTCGAGCGCCTCGGCGTCCTCGTCGCCGTCGGCGAGCAGCAGTTCGAAGCGGATGCCGATCTGCCGCAGCAGTTCGCCGCGCCGCGGGCTCTTCGAGGCGAGGTAGACGAACGATGCGCTCATCGGATCCCGCTCCCGCCGTCGCGGTGATACGGATGGCCCTCGAGGATCGACCAGGCGCGGTACAACTGTTCGGCGAACACGACGCGCACGAGCGCATGCGGCAGCGTGAGGCTCGACAGCCGGAGCGTCTCGTCGGCCGCGCGCTTGATCGAGTCGTGCAGCCCGTCGGCGCCTCCGATGACGACCGCGACCGGCCGGTGCTCGCTGCGCCACCCCCGCACGCGTGCGGCGAACCCGCGGGTGTCTTCGTCGTTGCCGCGTTCGTCGAGCACGACGAGCCGCGCACCGGAGGGCAACGCGCTCTCGATGCGTTCGGCTTCGCGCTGCATCCAGGTGGCAGCGCTGCCCGACGCAGCGCGCGCCTGCGCGCGCACCTCGTGCCATTCGACGCGCCAGTCGGCGGGCAGCCGGCGCGTGTATTCGTCGACGGCCGTCTGGACCCACCCGGGCATCTTCGTGCCGACCGCGACGATGCGAAGCCGCATGCGCGCGCAGCGCCTAGGCCGACCTGCGCGTCCTGCTGCCGCGGGTCGCTGCAGCCTTCTCCGCGGACGGCGGCTTCGCGCCGATGCGCACGCGCACCGGCTTGCTGCCCCAGAGTTCCTCGAGGTTGTAGTACGCGCGGATCGCCGGCTGCATCACGTGCACGACGATGTCGCCGAGATCGACCAGCACCCATTCGCCGGTATCGGCACCTTCCATCGACACGACCGGTGCGCCGGCCGCCTTGACCTTGTCGCGCACGTGCGAAGCCAGCGCGCGCGTCTGCCGATTCGACGTGCCGGTGGCGACGATCACCCGATCGAAGAGTTCGGTCTGCCGGGTCGTGTCGAAGACACGGATGTCCTGCGCCTTCACGTCCTCGAGCGCATCGACGACGGTGCGCTGCAGCTTTCTCAGGTCCATCCGGCTCCTTGTGCTGGCTTTCGGATCGGCGCGCGCCGAGTCGGTACGCGGCGCGCTGCGGTACAGCCCGTTGCGGTCAATATAGTCGAGAACCGGGATCGGCAGGCCGCGCAGCGGGCGGTCGCCGCGCGCCAGTTGCCGTCGCAGTTCGCTGGCCGACACGGACACCGGTGCCATCGGGAAGAAGACGATCGTCCCGGCGGCGGTGTCCGGCAGCGTCTCGCGGCGATGCGCGCGCAGCAGCGCTTCGACCGGCGCATCGAGCCCGACGAGATCGTCGTTCCCGCGCCGCGTCACGGCGATGTGCGCGTGCCGCAGGAGTTCGTCGTGGCGATGCCAGGTCGGCAGGTTGCGCAGCTGGTCGCTTCCCAGAAGAAGCACGAGCGCCGGCGCCTGGCCGAGTTCGGCACGCAGCGCGACGAGCGTGTCGATCGTGTACGTGTTGCCGCGGCGGCGCGCCTCGCGTTCGTCGACGCGGAATCCCGGCACGCCTTCGATCGCGAGACGAACCATTTCGACTCGATCGCGCGCACCGGCGCCGGCGTTCGCCTTCTGCCACGAACGACCGGTGGGCACGAAACGCAGTTCGTCCAGCGACAACGCGTCGAACGCCGCGCGTGCGAGCGCGAGGTGCCCGTCGTGGACCGGGTCGAAGGTCCCGCCGAGCAGGCCGATGCGCCGCCGACGGCTTTTCGGCGCGATGGACACCACTAGACCCAGTCTCGTGCGACCAGGAAATCGGCCAGGCGCGCTTCGGCGGATCCCGGCTCGGCATGCCAGTCGTACCGCCATTTCGCGACCGGAGGCATCGAACACAGGATCGACTCGCTGCGTCCGCCCGACTGCAGCCCGAACAGCGTGCCGCGATCGTAGAGAAGGTTGAACTCGACGTAGCGGCCGCGCCGCCATGCCTGGAAATCGCGCTCGCGCTCGCCGAACGCAGCGTCGCGATGGCGCACGACGATCGGCGCGTACGCTTCGAGGAATGCGTCGCCCACCGAGCGCACGAGCGCGAAGCAGTGGTCGAAACCGCCTTCTTCGAGGTCGTCGAAGAAGATCCCGCCGACGCCGCGCGGCTCGTTGCGGTGCTTCAGGAAGAAATACTCGTCGCACCAGCGCTTGAATCGCGGATACCGGTCGGCGCCGAAGGGTTCGAGCGCCGCCCTGCAGGCGCCGTGGAACCGCACGACGTCCTTCTCGAACGGGTAGTACGGCGTGAGATCCATTCCGCCGCCGAACCACCACACCGCGCCGCCGCGGTCGCCATCGCCGCCGCGGCCGACGCCGCGGGCCGCAGCGTGGAAGAAGCGCACGTTCATGTGCACGGTCGGCACGTACGGGTTGCGCGGATGCAGCACCAGCGAAACGCCCATCGCTTCGAAAGCGCGCCCCGCCAGTTGCGGTCGACGGGCGCTCGCCGCCGGCGGCAGCTGTGTTCCGTGCACGTGCGAGAACAGCACCGCGCCGCGCTCGAAGACGCCCCCGTCCTCGATCACCCGCGTGATGCCGCCGCCGCCTTCGGCGCGTTGCCACGCATCGGACAGGAACGCCTGCCCGTCGAGAAGCTCGAGTTCGGCGACGATGCGCCGCTGCAGGTCGACCAGGTACTCGCGCACCGCGGCGGCATCGACTTCGCCGTCGGGCCGCTGCGCCCGGGATTCGCTCACCGCGCCGTCACCGCGGTCCGCCGCGGCCGAATGCGCGATGTCCGATGTCGCGCCGGTACTGCATGCCTTCGAAGCGGATCGAGTCGATCGCGCGGTACGCGCGCGACTGTGCGATCTTCACCGAGTCGCCGAGCGCGGTCACGCAGAGCACGCGTCCGCCCGAAGTCACCGTGCGTTCGTCCGCGACCGCGGTTCCGGCGTGAAATACGTAGCAGTCCTCGTCGATCACGGCGCCGCCACGCGGAAGCCCGACGATCTCGTCGCCGGTGCGTGGCGCTTCCGGATACCCTCCGGCGGCGAGCACGACGCCGAGCGACGTGCGACGATCCCACTCGATCGACGCGCGATCGAGCGTGCCGGCGAGCGCGTGTTCGACGATGTGGACGAAGTCCGTCTTCATCCGGACCATGATCGGCTGCGTTTCCGGGTCGCCCATCCGGCAGTTGAATTCGAGCGTGCGCACGCCGCCGTGCGGGTCGATCATCAGGCCGGCGTACAGGAAGCCCGTATAGGGAGTTCCGTCAGCGAGCATTCCCTCGACCGCCGGCCGGATGACTTCGCGCAGCACGCGCGCGTGGACCTCCGGCGTCACCACCGGCGCCGGCGAATAGGCGCCCATGCCGCCGGTGTTCGGCCCGCGGTCGTCGTCGTGCAGGCGCTTGTGGTCCTGGCTCGACGCGAGCGGTGTCACGTGGTGCCCGTCGACCATCACGATGAAGCTCGCCTCCTCGCCTTCGAGGAATTCCTCGACGACGACACGCGCTCCCGCCGCTCCGAGCCGGTTTCCGACGAGCATCGAGTCGATCGCGTCGTGCGCCTCCTGCGTCGTCGTCGCCACGACGACGCCCTTGCCGGCCGCGAGTCCGTCGGCCTTCACGACGATCGGCGCGCCGCGCCGATCGACGTACGCGTGCGCTGCGGCCGCGTCGTCGAAGGTCTCGTGGTCCGCCGTCGGGATGCCGTGCCGCTTCATGAACGACTTGGCGAAATCCTTCGAGGCTTCCAGTTGCGCGGCGCGCTGCGTGGGACCGAAGATGCGCAGTCGTTTCGAGCGGAAGAGGTCGACGATGCCGGCCGCCAGCGGCGCTTCGGGCCCGACGACGGTGAAGGCGATCTTCTCGCGTTCTGCGAACGCCGCGAGCGTATTCGGGTCGGTGATCGGCACGTTCGTCAGGTTCGGCTCGCGTGCCGTTCCGCCGTTGCCGGGAGCGACGTAGACGACCTGTACGCGCCCCGATCGTGCGAGACGCCAGGCAATCGCGTGCTCGCGGCCTCCGGATCCGACCACCAGGATTTTCATTCGTGATGCCGCGCTGTTGCCGGTTCAGGCCGTCTCGTCGAAGGCCGCGTTCGTGTAGACCTGCTGCACGTCGTCGAGGTTCTCGATCGCGTCGAGCAGCTTCTGCATCTTTCCGGCATCCTCGCCGACGAGTACGACTTCGTTCATCGGGCGCATCGTCGGTTCGGCCACTGCCGGGACGAGCCCGCCGTCCTCGAACGCCTGCTTCAGCGCCGGAAAGCCGGCCGGCGCGCAAAGTACCTCGACGCCGCCTTCGTCGTCGCTGAAGACGTCGTCGGCGCCGCCTTCGATGGCGATCTCCATCACGCGTTCCTCGGGCGTTCCCGGAGGGAACAGGAACTGGCCGCAGTGCCGGAACAGGAACGCGACGCTGCCGTCGGTTCCCAGGTTGCCGCCGTTCTTCGAGAACGCGTGCCGCACTTCGGCGACGGTGCGCACCCGGTTTTCGGTGAGGCAGTCGACGATCACCGCCGCGCCGCCGATTCCGTAGCCTTCGTAGCGGATCTCCTCGTACGAGGCGCCGTCGAGTCCGCCGGCGCCGCGCTGGATCGCGCGCTGCACGGTGTCTTTCGCGATGTTCGCGTCGGAGGCCTTCCCCAGCGCGAGCCGCAGGCGCGGGTTCGTGGTCGGGTCACCGCCTCCCATCTTCGCCGCAACGGTGATCTCGCGGATTACCCGCGTGTAGATCTTGTTGCGCTTGGCATCCTGGCGCCCCTTGCGGTGCTGGATATTGGCCCACTTCGAGTGCCCGGCCATTCCTTCCTCTGGTGACGATCGCGCTTGCACGGCACGATCGCTGCGTGGTCGAATACCTGCATCGTAGGAACCTTCGATTTTAGCATTCAGCGATGACCGATCCCCTGATGGTGGCCCGCAGCGGGCAATCCGAACTGTTCCTGTTGCCGGCGCTCGCGAACCGCCACGGGTTGGTCACCGGAGCCACCGGCACCGGAAAGACAGTCACGCTGCAGGTGTTGTGCGAGCGCTTCTCGGCGATCGGCGTTCCGACCTTCGCGGCCGACGTCAAGGGCGATCTCGCGGGGCTGTCGCAGCCCGGCGCGATGTCCGCGAAGCTGAAGGAGCGCCTCGATCGGCTCGGTTTCGCCGAACCCGACTTCTCCGGCGCCCCGGTTGCGTTGTGGGACGTCTACGGCGAAAAAGGCCATCCGCTGCGCGCGACGGCCTCCGACATGGGCCCGATGCTGCTCTCACGCATGCTCGGATTGAACGAGACGCAGGAAGGCGTGCTGTATCTCGTGTTCCGCATCGCCGACGAACAGGGAATGCTGCTGCTCGACACGAAAGACCTTCGTGCGATGCTGCAATTCGTCGGCGAGAACGCGCGCGCGTTCACGACGAGCCACGGAAACATCTCGGCGGCCTCGGTCGGCGCGATCCAGCGCGCGCTGCTGCGGCTCGAAGACCAGGGCGCCGAGCATTTCTTCGGCGAGCCGATGCTCGACATCGACGACCTGATGCAGACCGACGCGTCGGGCCGCGGCGTCGTCAACATCCTCGCTGCCGAGCGGCTGATGCAGGCGCCGAAGCTGTACGCGGCGTTCCTGCTGTGGCTGCTGTCGGAGCTGTTCGAGCGCCTGCCCGAAGTGGGCGACCCCGACAAGCCGAAACTCGTGTTCTTTTTCGACGAGGCGCACCTGGTGTTCGACGACGCGCCGAAGGCGCTGCTCGAGAAGATCGAGCAGACGGTGCGGCTGATCCGCTCGAAGGGCGTCGGCGTGTACTTCGTCACGCAGAATCCGCTGGACATTCCCGATGCCGTGCTCGGGCAGCTCGGCAATCGCGTCCAGCACGCGCTGCGCGCGTTCACTGCGCGCGACCAGAAGGCGGTGCGCGCGGCCGCCTCGACGATGCGCGAGAACCCCGCGTTCAGCGCCGAGCAGGCGATCACCGAGCTCGGCGTCGGCGAGGCGCTCGTTTCCTTCCTCGACGGGAAGGGGCGCCCGAGCGTCGTCGAGCGCGCGTTCGTCGCGCCGCCCGCTTCGCGGATCGGTCCGATCACCGAAGACGAACGAGCGGCGCTGATCCGCGATTCGAACGTCGCGGGCATCTACGACAAGCCGGTCGATCGCGAGTCGGCCTACGAGAAGCTGCAGGCGCGTGCCGCCGCGGAGCCGCCTGCCGATGCGCGTCCGGTCGAGCCGCCGCGCGACGACGGATTCGGCGGCATGTTCAAGGATGCGCTCGGCGGAGTGCTGACCGGCAGCGGCCGCAAGGACTCGGCGATCGAGGCGATGGCCAAGAGTGCGGCGCGCTCGATGGGATCGACGATCGGCCGCGAGATCATCCGCGGCGTGCTCGGCACGCTGCTCGGCGGCAAGCGCCGCTGACCGATCGCGGAGCACCGACATGGATCTCGGAATCGCCGGCAAGTGGGCGCTCGTCTGCGGCGCGAGCCGGGGTCTCGGATACGGATGCGCGCTGTCGCTGGCGCGCGAAGGCGTCAACGTCGTCGTCAACGCGCGCACCGCGGCGCCGTTGACCGAAGCGGTCCGCAGGATCGGCGACGAAGCCGGCGTCACCGCGATCGCGGTGGCGTGCGACATCACCACCGCCGAAGGGCGCGCCGAGGCGCTGGCGGCCTGCCCGCAGGTCGACATCCTGGTGACCAACGCGGGCGGCCCGCCGCCCGGCGACTTCCGCGGGTTCAAGCGCGAAGACTGGATCGCGGCGCTCGACGCGAACATGCTCGCGCCGATCGAGCTGATCCGGCAGACCGTCGATGCGATGATCGCGCGCCGATTCGGTCGCATCGTCAACATCACGTCCGCCGCGGTGAAGTCGCCGTTGCATGCGCTCGCCTTGTCCAACGGAGCGAGGTCCG
>CAYZYC010000012.1:8744-35797 GCA_964481165.1 uncultured Limnobacter sp.
GCCGCGGTGAAGTCGCCGTTGCATGCGCTCGCCTTGTCCAACGGAGCGAGGTCCGGTCTCACCGGTTTCGTTGCCGGGCTCGCGCGCACGACGGTCGCGCACAACGTGACCGTCAACAACCTGTTGCCCGGATTCCACGACACGGACCGCGTGCGCACCGTGATCGGTGCGCAGGCGAAGGCGCAGGGAATCGGCTACGGCGAGGCGCTCGCGCAGCGCCTGTCGACGATTCCCGCCGGCCGGATCGGCGACCCCTGGGAGTTCGGGCAGGCCTGCGCGTTCCTGTGCAGCGCGCAGGCCGGCTGGATCACCGGGCAGAACCTGCTGGTCGACGGCGGAGCGTACCCGGGGACTTTCTAGGACGCCGTCGCCGGTTCGAATGCGAGAACCGCAGCAGCGCCGCCGCTGGCGTTTTCGCCGGGGTCGGGAGTCTCGTCGCTATACTTGGCGCGGTTTCCCGGAGCAAAACATGGTCAAGGCGATCCGCGTCGAGAAGACCGGCGGACCCGAAGTGATGCGCTACGTCGACGTCGACGTCGGTGCTCCGCCCGCGGGGCAGGTCCAGGTGCGCCACGAGGCGATCGGTCTGAACTTCATCGACGTCTACTACCGCAACGGCCAGTATCCGCAGCCCTTGCCCGCGGGGCTCGGACTCGAGGCGGCGGGCGTCGTCACCGCGGTGGGCGAGGGTGTCGACTGGCTGAAGCCGGGTGACCGGGTCGCCTACTGCGATCTGCCTCCGGGTTCGTACGCGCAGGTGCGCAACATGGCGCCGAAGCCGCTGGTGAAGCTGCCGCGCGGCGTAGGCTTCGAAACCGCCGCGGCGATGATGCTCAAGGGCCTGACGGTGCAGTACCTGTTCCGCAGGTCGTACCGCCTGCAGCGCGGGCAGACGATCCTGTTCCATGCGGCGGCCGGGGGGGTGGGGCTGATCGCGATGCAGTGGGCGCGTGCGCTGGGTGTCACCGTGATCGGCACCGTCGGTTCCGAGGAGAAGGCCCGCCTCGCGCGCAGCTTCGGCTGTCACCATACGATCCTCTACCGGCACGAGAACGTCGTCGAGCGCGTGCGCGAGATCACCGGCGGCGACATGGTCCCGGTCGTCTACGACTCGGTCGGCAAGGATACGTTCCAGGCGTCGATCGACTGCCTGCAGCCGTTCGGCCTGATGGTGAGTTTCGGCGCTTCGTCGGGGCCCGTGCCGCCGATGCCGCTCACCGCGCTGAAGGGTTCGCTCTATCTCACGCGCCCGACGCTGATGGCGCACACCGCCGATCGCTCGAACCTCGAGCAGATGTCGGCGGAACTCTTCCGCATGGTGGGCTCGGGCCGGATCCGTATCGAGATCGATCGACGCTACGCACTGGCCGACGCGGCGCAGGCGCATCGCGACCTCGAAGCGCGCAGGACGACCGGATCATCGCTGCTCCTGCCCTAGTGCGACAGTGCGACTAGTGCGGCTCGGGCGCTTCTCGACTCCGGTAGCCTGCTGATGCGCGCGTTCGATTCCTCGGGGCGCGCATCCGATTCCGTGGCGACGGTTCCGGCCGATGCGAAGCGCCGCTTCGGCGGTGTCGCTCGGGTCTACGGTGCCGACGCGCTGCGCGGTTTCGGCTCGGCGCACATCTGCGTCGTCGGCGTCGGCGGCGTCGGATCGTGGGCGGCCGAGGCGCTCGCGCGCTCGGGCATCGGCCGGCTGACGCTGATCGATGCCGATCACGTTGCCGAATCGAACGTGAATCGCCAGGTGCACGCGATGGATTCCACGCTCGGGGCGGCGAAGATCGACGTCATGCGCGGGCGTGTCGCCGACATCGCGCCGGATTGCATCGTGCACGGCGTCGACGACTTCGTTACCGTGGCGAACGTCGCCGACCTCGTACCGTCCGATGCCGTGGTGATCGACGCGATCGACGCTCCGCGCGCGAAGGCGGCGATGATCGCCTGTGCGCATCGGCGTGCGCAGGCCGTCGTCGTCTGCGGCGCGGCGGGCGGTCGTACCGACCCGCTGCGGCTGCGCCGCGGCGACCTGTCGAGCACGCGGGGCGACGCGCTGCTGGCTTCGGTACGCGCGCGCCTGCGACGCGAACACGGATACGCGCGAGGCGGCGCGGCGTTCGGCATCGAGGCGATCTGGTCGGACGAGCCGCTGCCTACGGGCACGGCGGGGACCGGCCTGTCCGGTTCCCCGGGCGGATCGCCGCTCGGATGCGCCGGCTACGGCTCGCTGGTCACCGTTACGGCAGCGATGGGTCTTGCGGCGGCTGCGCGCGTGCTCGCGCATCTGGCGCACCGCGCGGCGACGGCCGACGTCTCCTGATCGAACATGCACGACGCACGCACGGTCGCGGTCTACTTCGTCGCTTCCCCGCTGCAATACCTGGCGGCTCGCCGAATCGCCGGGCATTTCGACACGGGTGCGCGCCACCTGCTGTACTGGTACAAGCCGACGCTCGCCAGCGTCGTAGCGCCGGGCGACTGGGACGTCTGCAGCTACCTGCCGTGGCCGCGATGGGATCCGCTGCCGGGGCCCTTCGGGCGCCATCGGCGGCTGCGCGCGAACATCCGCACCGTCGCAGCGGCGGTCGGGCGGTGCGATCGGCTGCTGCTGCACAGCGCCGTCTACGACACCGAGGCGATCAACTATTTCCTCAACGCGCTTCCGGTCGCCAGCGGGGCGCACGAGACGCACGCGCGCATCCTTCCCGACGGGTTGATCAGCGTTCGCCGGTACCCGCTGTCGCGGCTGCGCCGCGCGCTGCAGCGCGTGCGCAAGCTGCGTCGTCTCGCGGCGCCCGAACTGGACTATCGCCGCTTCGACGGCGACCGGATCGGGTCGGACGCCGATTTCTGCGACCGCGTCTACGTGCTGCCCGGATTGCCGCACGAGTACGATGCGGCGAAGGCCTGCCTGTTGCCGCCGCTCGTCGATCCGATGCCTGCCGTCGACGGGGCCTCCGCGGAGCGCCGCGCGCTCGTCGTCGGTCAGCCGCTGACGGGTTTCCGGCTGATGTCTTCCGACGACCTGAAGATCGTCACGGCGCAGATCCGCGACTGGCTCGCGACGCACGGCTTCGCGTACGTGGACTACAAGGCCCACCCGAAGGACTCCGCGCACGAACTGCGTCATCCGGATTACCGGCTGATCGATCCGCCCGGCGCGCTCGAGTCGCATCTGGCGGGCACGGCATACGACGCGGTGCTCGGCGTTCGCTCGTCGGCGTTGCTGTTCGCGCGCCAGATCTATCCGCCCGCCGTGAAGGTTCTCGCATTCGGCTGGGATCGCGTTCGCTTCGCGTCGGACGACGAACGCAGCGACATGCGCGCGGCATTCGTCGCCTGCGGAGTCGAGTTCGCGTGAGCGCGAGCGTGCCGCAGGCGCTGCCCGGCCGCCCGGCGTCGGTCGACCTGGCCAACGTCAATTCGTGGCTGCTCGCTGCCGCCTTCTTCTGCATACCGTTGCCGGTCGCGCCGGGCTACGTGCTGTCCGCTGCGATGCTCGCCGTCTGGATCGTCGACGGAAGGATCTCCGGGAAGCTTCGCGCGCTGTCGGTCGAGCCGCTGGTGTGGATCTTCGTCGGCTACCACCTGACGCTGCTTGCTTCGATGCTGTGGACCGACGACACCGAATGGGGCTGGCGGATGGTGCGGCGGCAGAACTTCTTCCTGCTGTTCGCGCTGTACCTGAGCGTCGCGCGGCGCGAGCACTTCGGACGCTACGTCGGGGCGTTCCTCCTGTCGATCGCGATGTGCGAGGCGCTCGCCCTGTACAACTGGATGCAGCTGCACTGGTTTCCGCTGTGGCCCGAAGGCATCCGCGTCGAGAAGGGCGAGTCCGACACGGCGCCCTTCGTCGACCGGATCATGTACGCGCCGATGCTCGCGCTGGCCGGGTATCTGGCGGCGCATCGGGTCTGCTTCGATACGCTCACGGTCCGCCGCCGGCTGATGTACGCGGCGCTGCTGGCCGTCACCATGCTCAATCTCGTGATCGCCGGCGGACGTTCCGGGGTCGTCGGGTTTCTCGTGCTGCTGTGCCTGCTCGTGTTCCAGCGTTACGCGCAGCGCCCGGCGCGCGCGGCGGCGATCTCGATACTGCTGGTTTCCGGAATCATGATTGCCGCCTACTCGGGCAGCGACCACTTCGCGGAGCGCGTCGACCAGGCGATCGACGAGGTGCAGCATTTCGAGCAGCGCAACGGAAGCTCGGTCGGCATACGCATCGTCCTGGCGATGAATTCGTGGCACATGTATGCCGGGCATCCGTGGTTCGGCGTGGGAATCGGCGACTTCCCCAGCGAATACGAACGCATCAACGCCGAACGCACACCCGGGTGGGGCGTGGGCTGGAATCCGCACAACCAGTACCTGTACGCGCTGACTGCCGCGGGCGTGGCGGGTGGCGTAATGCTCGCGCTCGTGTTGCTGGCGCCGCTGCTGCGTCGCGCGCCGCTCGACGACGACCGCCGGCGCATCCGTCGCGCGGTACCGCTGCTGCTGATCGTGATCTGCCTGTTCGAGTCGTACCTCTTGCGCTCGAACGTCAGCATGATGTACGTGCTGTTCACTGCGGCGTGCTGGTGCGGCGTGTCGTCGAGCCGGCGATGCAGCGCATCCTGATCGTGCGCACCTCGGCGATCGGCGACGTCGTGTTCGCCTCGCCGCTGGCCGCCGCACTGCGTCGAACGTTTCCGCAGGCGCATATCGCGTGGGTCGTCGAACCGGGCATCGACGCGCTCGTCGCGCCGGACCCGTCGATCGACGAGTGCATCGTGTGGCCGAAGCGGGAGTGGTCGCAGTTGTTGCGTCGCGGACGGCTGATCGCGCTGTGGCAGCGCGTGCGCACGTTTCGCGCACGACTGCGGGCGCGCCGCTTCGATGTCGCACTCGACCTGCACGGACTGGCCAAGAGCGCGCTGATCGCGTGGTTGAGCGGCGCGCCGCGCCGCATCGGCCTGGGAGGCCGCGAGGGAAGCCGATGGCTGGTTACCGAAGTCGTCGCGCGCGGCGGGGACCGGGCGCGCATCGGCTCGGAGTACCTGCACCTCGCGCAGTACCTCGGCCTGCAGATCGACGACTTCCTTCCCCGGTTGCACGTCGATGCCGACGCGCAGCGACGCGCAGCCGAACTGCTCGCGCGAAACGGCCTGGCTCCGGGCGGCTACGCGGTATTCGCCGCGTTCACCACGCGGCCGCAGAAGCACTGGTTCGAGGCGTCGTGGAGGGAGCTCGCCGCGGCGCTGTCGCAACGCACGGGCCTGGTTCCGGTGCTGCTCGGCGGGCCCGCCGACCGCGCCGGCGCGGCTGCGATCGTCGGCGGGGCGCCGGGGGTGGTCGACCTGACCGGGCAGACGAACCTCGCCGAAGCCGCGGCGCTCGTGCGAAGCGCCGCATTGATCGTCGGCGTCGACACCGGCCTGACGCACATGGGAACCGCTTTCTCGGTGCCCACCGTCGCCTTGTTCGGATCCACCTGTCCCTACACGATCACCGGCAGGAGCAACGCGCGCGTGATCTGGCTCGGCCTTTCGTGCGCGCCCTGCCATCGGCGGCCGACCTGCGGCGGTGCGTGGAACTGCATGCGCGAGATCACCGTGTCGCGCGTCATGCACGAAGCGGCCGCGGTGCTGGAGGCGCCGCGTTGAAGGTGCTGCACGTCGAAGGCGGCCGGCACTACTACGGCGGTGCGCGCCAGGTCGTCTACCTGATCGAGGGGCTCGCAGCGCGCGGAGTGGCCAACGTGCTCGCGTGCCCGCTGCACGCACGCATCGTCGAGCACGCACCACAGTCGGCGCTGGTGCTGCCGACGGCGATGCGCGGCGACGCCGACCTCGCGATGGCGTGGCGGCTCGCCGCACACATCCGGCGGCACCGGCCCGACGTCGTGCACCTGCACAGCCGCCGGGGAATCGACGTCTGGGGCGCCCTTGCCGCGCGCGCCTGCAACGTGCGCTGCGTGCTTTCGCGCCGGGTCGACAATCGCGAACCGCGCGCGTGGGTCGCGCTGAAGTACCGGCTCTTCGATCACGTGATCGCGATCTCCGAAGGCATTCGCGACGTGCTGCTCGCGCAGGGCGTCGATCCGGATCGCGTGAGCTGCGTGCGCAGCGCGGTCGATGCGGCGCCCTGGCTGCACGGCGTCGACCGGCGCGCCTTTCGCCGCGAATTCGACCTGCCCGAGAACGCGCTCGTCGTGGCGACCGTCGCGCAGCTGATTCCCCGGAAGGGACATCGCTACCTGCTCGAGGCCGCCGAAAGTCTTCGCGTCGCATTCCCGGATCTGCGTATCGTGTTGTTCGGGCAGGGGCCGCTGAAGGAGGCTCTCGAAGCCGAAGCCGCAGCGCGCGGGCTCGCAGGGATCGTCCGCTTCGCCGGTTTTCGCGACGATCTGCCGCAGTGGCTCGGCGGCGTCGACGTTCTCGCGCATCCGGCCGACATCGAAGGTCTCGGCATCGCGTTGCTGCAGGCGCAGGCGGCCGCGGTGCCCGTTGTCGCGACCCGCTCCGGGGGCATGCCCGAGGCGGTCGCCGACGGGGTCGGCGGCCGGCTCGTCGATCCCGGCGACGTGGCCGCGCTGACCCGGGCGCTGCGCGAACTGCTGGCCGATCCGGCGCTGCGCAGGCGGATGGGCGAGGCCGGGCGCGCGCGCGTCGTGCGGGAGTTCTCGGTCGATGCGATGGTCGACGGAAACCTCGCCGTCTATCATCGCGTGCTGCGCGAACGATCCCGGCCCGCGGCTGCCGAAGGTTCCCGACGATGACCAGCGGAGATGGCGTGACGACCGGCGATCGTGCGACGACCGGAGATCGTGTTCTCGCCTGGGTGCTCGTGCTGTACACGGCGATGCTGCTGGCGACGCCGCTCGTGCTGTCCCCGCAAGGCTTCGAGTGGTTCTACTCCGAGGAGGGTCCGGTCGAGCGGGCCGCGATCGTCCTCTGGATCGCGGCATCGGCGATGGTGCTCGTGCGGATCCGGCCGTTCGGCGCGCGCGCGCTCGCGTTCGCGCTGCTCTATCTCGTCTTCGCGGCACGCGAGGCCGACTGGCACAAGGCGTTCACCGCCGACAGCATCTTCAAGAATGCCTACTACCGCCGCACGGCGGCACCGTTCGAGGAGAAGCTGATCGCCTTCCTCGTGGCCGTCGTGCTGCTGGTGCTGTTCGCCTACGCGTGCTGGATCATCTACCGCTTCCTGTGGCGCGAGCGTGGCTGGCGTTCGCGCTCCGGCGGCTGGCTGCTCGCCGGATGGGCGCTGCTGTTCGCCACCAAGGTGCTCGATCGCACCCCCGCGGTGCTGGCCGACGAGTTCGGCGTGCACCTGGCGCCGATCGTCGGCCTGTACTTCTCGGCGCTCGAAGAGGGAATGGAGACCGCGCTGCCGCTGATGCTCGGGTGGTCGGCGTGGATCAGCCAGCGGGAACGGCGCTACCTGAACTGACCCGCACCGACCCGCGTCCACGCGCGGGCGACCCCGCGCTTCGGGCGTCACAGCGCGTGAAAGCGCCCCGCGTCGTCGACCAGCACCCGTTGCGCAGCGATCAGTTCGTCGAGGTGCTGCGAAATCGTCCGTCGCTCCGCGTCGTCGATCCACGGTTCGTCGTGGCCGACCGGATAGAGCAGGCGCAATGCGACCAGCTGTTCGAGCGTCCTGGGCCCCTCGCGTAGCATCGCGACGAGCCGGTCGCTGCGTTCGTCGATCTTCGCTGCGTACGCGGACAGCGCCTCGAGGAACCGCCCGCGGTCGGTGTAGACGCCGCGGTGATGCGAGGTCACCCAGATGCGCGCGTCGATCCCGGGAAGCCGCGCGAGCGTGCGGCGAAACGCCGCGAGGTCCGACGTCGCGTCTCCGTAGTACGGTCCGAAGCCGCTCAGGTCGATGTCTCCGATGAAGGCCAGGCCTTCGGACTCGACCAGCAGCACCGAATGGCCCGAGGTGTGTCCCGGCATGTGGATCGCGCGCACCCGGGCCGCTCCGAGGTCCCAGCACGCGCCGTCGCGGTACGGCATCGCGTCCGGGCGCGGCACGTAGTGGAACTCGCGGCGGATCTTGTCGAGCATCGCGCCGGCCACGCCCGGCGAGATGCCGTAGTGCCGCGCGAGCCCCGGCCAGCTGCGCGCGGCGTCGACATCGAGTTCGTGCGCGTACACGCGCGCGTTCGGCAGCCGGTGCAGACCGGCCATGTGGTCTTCGTGTACGTGTCCGAGCACGACGAGCTCGGCCGCGTCGAACGCGGGGCCGATGCGGTTGGCGACCAGCGGCGTGTCGAACGCGGCGAGCGTATCGGTGCCGCGCACGACGACCTGGTTGCCGTCGGGATACTTGCCCGATTTCTCGCCGAAATGCACGCTCGCGCGGCCGAAGTCGACGCGGGACACCGGATCGGTCATCGCTGCGTCGCCGAAGAGCGCGCCCAGGCGAGCCGGCAGGCGGCGAGGTCCCACGAAGCGTGGCCGACGCTCTTGAACACCACGGGCCCGGTCGCCGGCTTCGGTGCCGCACCGGCCACGACGCGCTCGAGCGGCGTGACCGATGCCCAGTCGATTCCCGCCTGGATCAGGTCGCCCGCTTCGACGCGCGCTCCCGGCAGGTCGTCGACGTACAGCGCCGCGCGCCGAAGCAGTGCAGCCGGCAACTCGCACATCTGCGGCAGGTACGCGCCGATGGCTGCGACGAAGCCTTCGAACCGGTTCGTGTCTTCGAAGAGGGGTGCGTGGCTCGGCGTCGCCGTCACGACCAGGTCGACGTCTTCCATCGCACGCGCGAGGGGAACGTCGACGGTGCGACAGTCGATCCCGCGTTCGCGCGCGGCGCGCGCGAAGTCGCCCGCGTGCGCCGCACTGCGCGAGTGCACGAGCACTTCGCGCACGCCGACTATCGCCACGAACGCGTCGAGGTGCGCCTGCGCCTGCACGCCCGACCCGACGATCAGCATCCGTCGGCGGCGCGGTGGCGCAAGTTCGATCGCCGCCAGCGCCGACAACGCCGCGGTGCGCCGCGCCGTCACGGTCGGCGCGTCGAAGATCGCGAGTCGTTCGCCGGTGTCGGCTTTCATCAGGATGACTTCGCCGATCAGCGTCGGCAATCCGCGCGCCGGATTCGCGTCGTGCAGCGTGGCCAGTTTCACGCTCGCGTATTCTCCGTCGAGCGCCGGCATCGCCAGAAGGACGCCGCCGGGCAGCGGCAACGACAGGCGCTCCGGCGACGCAGTGCTTCCGGCGTGGCGACGCACGAGCATCGCACGCAGCGCTTCGGCGAGCCCGGGCCAGTCCAGCGCCGCCGAGGTCCGAAGCGCGTCGAAGGCGCGCATCGTCAGCGCGCCCGCACCGCGGCGTGCGGCTGTGTGGACGCGCTCACGGCGCGAGCTCGGGGAGACGATCGAGTGCCCGGTACAGCAGCGAGAAGTCGGGAGCCGTTTCCTCGAACAGTTGTGCGAAGGAGTCGACGACGAAGTAGGTTTTCTGGAAGTCGTCGATCAGGTAGCGCGTCTGCATCACGGTGATCAGGTCGAATCGCGGTCGTCGCGGCGAGGGATCCTCGAGCGCGTGCCGGATTTCGCCCGGCGACGACAGTATGCCTGCGCCGTACGCGCGAATGCCGCCGTCCTCGCGAACGAGTCCGAACTCGATCGTGTACCAGTACAGGCGCGCGATGTACTGGAGCGCGCCGAGGCGGTGCGCCTTCAATCCGCCTGCGCCGTACGCCTGCAGGTAGTCGGCGATGACCGGATCGAAGAGCATCGGGACGTGGCCGAAGAAATCGTGGAACAGGTCGGGTTCGACGATGTAGTCGAACTCCTCCGGTTCGCGGATCCAGACGGTGACCGGGAAACGACGCCCGGCGAGGTGCGTGAAGAAGACCTCGTCGGGCAACAGCCCCGGCACCGCGACGAGTTGCCACCGCGTCGCTGCGTACAGCGCGTCGTTGACGTCGTCGAAGCGTGGAATCGTCGCACCGAAGTCCAGGCGCGCGAGCGTATCGACGAAGACCTTGCAGCCGCGCCCGGCAACCAGCGCGATCTGGCGCTCGTGGAGCCGCCGCCAGGTGTCCTGTTGCTGCTCCCCGTACTTCGAGTAGTCCTGCGCGATCGTGTAGTCGTCGGCCATCGCCGCGTAGTCGCCGCGCAACCCGTGCGACGACCGTTTCGAAACCGTATCGCGGAATTCGTTCGTGGACATCACGGACCTCCGCTGCGGGCGCCGCCAAACCGCGCAGAACGCCCGCCGCTCGCTGCGCCCGCCCGCCACCTGCTGCAGGCGCCCGCAACCGATTCTCCCGCATCCTCCAGCGCCGCTCCAATGCCCCCGAAGCGGGAAGTGCCACGGCCGCTGGCGCGCGCACGGATGCGGGCCGTCCGATTGCGGTGCGCGTTTCGTCGAATCCAAGCCCCCGTGCGCCGCTTCCTTCCCGATCCCGAAAGAATTCGCGAGAGCCGGTTGTTGCGCTGGCTGGGCCCGCGTCTGCACGACCGAAGGGCCTGGCGCATGCAGCGGCACGCCGTCGCACGGGGGGTCGCGATCGGATTCTTCTGCGCCTTTCTGGTGCCGGTGGCGCAACTGCCGATCGCGGCGCTGTCGGCGTTCGCCTTGCGCGCCAACCCCTGGGTCAGCGCTTCCGCAACCCTGGTGTCCAACCCGTTGACGTATGCACCGATCTACTACGCGGCGTTCCGCATCGGAGCGTGGATCGTCGAGGTCCCGGAAGGGACGACGGTCTTCGGCAACGGAGCGCCCGACGGGATCGGTGTCGCCGGGTGGCTGGATTTCTGGTGGGATCGAGCGCGGGAAATCGGGAAGCCGCTGCTCGTCGGGCTCGCGATCCTGGCGCTCGGCGCGTCGGCGCTGGGCTACGGCGCAACGCTGTCGATATGGAGGTTCGTGGTCCTGTTCCAGCGCCGGCGCAGGCTCGGACGCCGGAAATCGTGAAACTGCGAACGCCCGACTGCCGCTGGCGACGCGCGACTCGAACGGCGAGGCTCGCGGCTTACCGGGCTCGGGAGCTTTTACCGACGCAGAGACCCGTTCGAAGACCGCAAGTCTTTGAAACAGCGGCGATCGTCTCCTGGCACGCACCTTGCGTGCTATCTCGCAGTCACGAAGCTCCGAAAGGTATCCGTTCCGATGCAAGCTCCCGGTATGCAGTTGCGCGCCACGCAGGGCGCAGCACTGTCCCAGCAGATGCAGCAGGGTCTGAAGATGCTGCAGATGTCCGCCCTCGAGCTCGAGCAGGCAATCACGCAGGCGCTCGCGGGCAACCCTCTGCTCGAGAGCGCTGACGCACTGGACGAAGCTTCGTCGAACGAATCGGAATCGGGCAGCGAGCCCGAGGCGAGCATCGACGAAACGGATCCGGAACGCGAACTGACGTGGTCGGCCACGTCGAGTTCGGGTTCGGGAGATCGCAGCGCCGACGATCCGGTGCTGCTGGCGCCGGCGCCGCGCACCCTGCGTGACCACCTGCTCGCGCAGATCAATGTCAGCGGCCTGGGCGAACGCGACCTTGCGCTGGCACGCGTCGTCGTCGAAGCGCTCGACGACGACGGATACCTGCGCGATTCGCTGGCCGACGTCGCCGAGATGATCGAGCCCGGCGTGCGCGAGACCGAGCGTGAACTCGAAGTCGTGCTCTCGTTCGTGCAGAGCCTCGATCCGATCGGCGTCGGAGCGCGTTCGCTGTCCGAGTGCCTCGCGCTGCAACTGCGGGCGCGCCCGTCCGACGAACCGGGCCTGCAGCTCGCGTTGCGCATCGTCGAGTCGCATCTGAAGCTGCTCGCCGCGCACGACACCGGACGGCTCACGCGCGCACTCGGCTGCACCGAAGCGGAGTACGCGCAGGCCAACCAGTTGATCCGCAGCCTGGCTCCCCGGCCGACGGCGACCTTCGGCACCGAGGATCCGCAACACGTGATCCCCGACGTGACGGTGCGGCGGGTGCGCGGACGCTGGGTCGCGCTCGCGAATGCCGCCGCCACGCCGCGATTGCGGATCAACCGCCTGTATGCGGAAGCGGTGCGTCGCGACCGGGGCTGGTCGTCGACGCCGATGGGCGCGCAACTCACCGAGGCGCGCTGGCTGTTGCGAAGCATCGAGCAGCGGGCCGAGACGATCCTCAAGGTGGCGAGCGCGATCGTCGCGACCCAGCAGGGCTTCTTCGACCATGGCGACGTGGCGATCCGTCCGCTGCACCTGCGCGACATTGCCGCCGAAGTCGGCGTGCACGAATCGACCGTTTCGCGGGTCACCAGCGGCAAGTACATGGCGACTCCGCGAGGACTCATCGAGTTCAAGCACTTCTTCGGCAGCCGCCTGGTCAGCGAGGACGGCTATCGCATCTCGCCGCGCGCGATCCAGACGCTGATTCGCGACATCGTCGAGGCGGAGGATCCGGCGCGGCCGTTGTCCGACATCCGGATCACGCGGCAACTCGAGCAGCGTGGTGCAAGCGTTGCCCGTCGCACGGTAACCAAGTACCGGGACGCGATCGGGATACCTCCCGTCGAGGCACGCAGGATGATCGCGATGGCTTCGGCGCCGGCGCGCTGACGGACTTCCAGTTCCTGGGCGGCCGCCGCCGAAGAATCGATCGCGCGCGGCGCACTGCCACGGCGTGCAGCCGATTTCCCTGTTTCGCCGGACTACGGATCGGCGGCCTGGCGCTCGTCGTTGCCGTCGCGCTCGTAGCCTTTCAGGCGGTTGTACAGCGTCTTCGCACTGATGCCGAGCATCGCGGCCGCGCGTTCCCGATGTCCGCCGCAATGATCGACCGTGGCGAGGATCAGCAGCTTCTCGGCTTCCGCGATCGAGGTTCCGACGGCGATCGCCAGCGACGACGGTCGTGCACCGGCGCGCGCGGGAGCGCCGGTGGCAGGCGTGGCCACCGTATCCGCGACGGCGGGCGGCGCGCTCGGCGCGGCGGCAGGAACCGCGTTGGCGGACGGCGAACGTGCGAGGCCGGGCTCGCGCGTAGCGGTCAACGATCCGAGCGGAAGGTGCGCAGCTTCGATCGTGTCGCCTTCGGCGAGAATGAAGCTGCGGTGGATCGCATTGCGAAGCTCGCGAACGTTGCCGGGCCAGGCGTATTTCCCGAGCGCGGCGAGCGCTGCCCCGCTGAAGCGTTTCGACGCTCCTTCGCGCTGGTTCAGCTCTTGGAGGAAGTGACCGGCGAGCAGCGGCACGTCGTCGAGCCGTTCGCGCAGCGGGGGTAGCGCGATCGGAAACACGTTGAGCCGGTAGAAGAGGTCTTCGCGCAGGCTGCCGGCGTTCACTGCGTCGGCCGGCGGACGGTTCGTCGCGGCAATGATGCGCACGTCCACGCTGATCGTCTCGTCGGAGCCGACCCGGACGAACGAACCGGTCTCCAGCACGCGAAGCAGCTTCACCTGCAACTCCATCGGCATCTCGGTGATTTCGTCGAGGAACAACGTTCCGCCGTCGGCTCTCTCGAAATAGCCCCGATGCTGGCGCAGCGCGCCGGTGAAGCTGCCTTTCTCGTGTCCGAACAACTCGCTTTCGATGAGTTGCGGCGAGATCGACCCGCAGTTGATCGCCAGGAACGGCGCCTTCGACCGCTTCGACAGGTCGTGGATCGTCTGCGCGACCACCTCCTTGCCGGTACCGCTCTCGCCGGTGATCAATGCGGTCACCGCGGTCGGGGCCACCCGTTCCACCTGGTGGTAGATCGCGCGCATCGGCGCCGATTTGCCCCACATGCGCCCGAAGCGACCCTCGGCGTCCAGATGGACGCGTTCGCTCGCCAGGCGACCGCGGGTCTCGGGTCCGCTGCTGGCGCGCGTGAGGATCTGCCGCAACCGCGGCACGTTGACCGGCTTGAGCAGGTAATCGGCCGCGCCCAGGCGCAGCGCCTGGATCGAAGTCTCCAGCGTCGCGTGACCGGTGATCAGGACGATCTCGCAGGATTCGCTGCGCTCGACACGGTCGAACAGTTCGATGCCGTTGCCGTCGGGAAGCGAGAGGTCGAGCAGGACCAGGTCGGGCGGGCGGAATGCATACTGCCGGCACGCATCGTGCAGGCTTCCTGCGGTCGCAGTCGAGAACCCTTCGGCCGATACGATCTCCGCGAGCATTTCCGCCGAGTTTTCGTCGTCTTCGACGATCAGCGCGTGCGCCAAGGCCGGTATCCTCCCGTGATCAGCGATCGAGCATGTTACGCAGGTGGTTCAGCAACACGGTTGGATCGATCGGCTTGGCAAGGAAGAGGTCGAACCCGCCGTCGAACGCCTTGCGTCGCGTTTCGGGACGAAAATGCGCGGACAGGGCGATCGCGGGCAACCGACGCAACCGGAGATCGACTTCCAGTTCGCGAATCGCGTTCATCAGCGAGATCCCGTCGCGCTCGTGCATCGCAAGGTCCGACACGACGAGGCGTTCGCCACCCCCGCGTGCCCACGAAGCATACCGTCGAAGCGCGTCGTCGGGGGACGTCGTCGATTCGACCGTCGCGCCCGAGTGCTCGAGAAGCGAGCGCAGCATCTGGAGAACGTCCGGATCGTCGTCGACCGCGAGAATGTACACGCCCTCGAGCAACGCGCTCGACGGACGCTCGGCTTTCTCCGCGCCGTTGGCCGGAGTCGCGCGCGGTCCGCCTGCCACCGTCCTGGCCCGCCGGGGCGCTTCGCCGACGGGACCCGCAGGCGGCGCCGGCTGGCGGAGATCGGCATTGTCGACCGGGGTATCGAGCGTCTCCACGACGCGGCGCTGCTGTTCGATCGCGCGCTTGAGTCCGGCGAGCGCGCGTTCGCGCAGATCGTCGCCCACGCCCGAGGCCAGCAGGTGCAGCCACCCGACCATCGCGTTCAGCGGTGTTCGCAACTCGTGCGCGAGCTGCGCCATGCGCCGATCCTGTCGGTCCCCCTCCGACTCCTCGTTCTCGTCGGGATCGACCGCATGCGTGCCCGGATTCCTCGGCGGGGCTATCCGGCCGGTGCTATGGGAAACGGCGCGTGGCGGAGACATGGTGCAATTCTGACCCAATCTGCGTGTGTTTCGCCCGGAGTGAGCCGGGCCCGGGCTCGCCAGGAGTTGAAGATTCATCAGCAATCGTCATACCCGGAAAGGCGCGACACTTGCTTCCGCTTTCGTCGCGTGCGCGCACCCCGGACGACCACCCTCGGAGCGTTCGATGCCGGAGCTCTCGCCTGACAAGGAAGAAGAAGGGGTCGCCGGCGCTGCCGCCGGGCGCGGCGTGCATGTCGGCGTCGTCCTGCTGGCAACGCTGGCGACCGTTGCCGCGCTTTGGGCAGCCAAGGCGCTGTTGATGCCGATCGCATTCGCCGTGCTGCTCACCCTGATCCTGACTCCCGTAGTCAGTTTCATCGCCCGCTTCCACGTGCCCCGCTGGCTCGGCGCGGTAATCGTCGTGTTGCTGGCGCTCGCCGGGGTTGCCGCCGCGGCGAGCCAATTGTCCGCCCCGGCCGAGCGCTGGCTGAACCCGCGATCTCCCGAGTGGCGCAAGCTGGAAACGCAGATCCGTGCGCTGAAGGAGCCGCTCGAGAAGCTGCAGGGTGCACAGGAACGCGTCGCCCACATTGCCGAGCCGTCCGGCAAACCCCGGCCGCGCGAGGTCGTGGTGGAAAAACGCGATGTCATGACGACACTGAGCGAGTTCCAGGCGATCGCGCTCGGGGCAGTCTCGACCGTGGTGCTCGCGTTCTTCCTGCTCGCCTCCGACGACATGTTCCTGCGCAAGCTGATCCGGGTGCTGCCCACGCTCGAGGACAAGAAAACGGCGGTCGGGATCGCACGCACCATACAGAGCGAGATCGGCCGGTACTTCGCGACCGTGGCAATGAGCAATATCGGGCTCGGCGTGGTGACCGCCGCCGCGATGGCTCTGATCGGCATGCCGTCGCCGGTGTTCTGGGGCGCCGTCGTGGGTTTGCTCAACTTCATACCGTACCTCGGCGCCGCGGTCAGCCTGATCCTGTTGACCGCTGCGGCAGTCGTCAGCCTGGACGGATGGTCGATCTTCGCCGTCCCGGCGACCTTCCTCGTGCTGACGACCCTCGAGGGACAGGTCATCCAGCCGCTGCTCGTGGGACGCCGGATGGAACTGAACGTCGTCGTGACGTTCCTGTCGATCATGTTCGGAGGCTGGATCTGGGGCCTCGGCGGGCTGTTCATCGCCGTGCCGACGCTGGTCGTCCTGAAGATCTGCGCCGATCACATCGCCGCGTTCGACACGATCGGACAATTCGTATCGCGCGAGTGAAAAGCTGCCGCGCGATCCGCTGCAACTGCGGTCAGATGGCGCCCGGGTCCTCGCCGGCGAGCCACTCGAGCACCGCCGCCGGTTCGACCGGCTTGATCAGGTGCGCCTCGAATCCGGCCGCACTCGACGCCTTGCGATCCGAATCGCGCGCATAGCCGGTGACCGCGAGCAGCCGCACGTCGCGGCCCCACGGCGCCGCGCGAACGCGACGAGCCACCTCGATGCCGCCGAGGCTGGGCAGGTCGAGGTCGAGCAGCACGGCACCGGGGCGCCAGCTTTCGATCGTCTTCCAGGCGATGTCACCGTCGTGCGCGACCCGTACCTCGAACCCTTCTCCGGACAGGACGATCGCCAGGCTCTCGGCCGCATCGACATGGTCGTCGACGATCAGCACACGCGCGGGTGCAGCGGCTGCAGGCATCGGAATGCGAAATCCCGTCGAACGGTCAGTCGCGCTGGTCGCACACGTGTCCGGCAGAACGCGCGTCCGGGTCGGCAAACGGCGGCGACGTCGCAGAGGCCATCGAGGGGACCAGTTCCTGCGCCTGCTTCGCACAGGCGTTCATCTGCCTGGCTGCCGGATCGTTCATGAATTCGACGCCCATCGCAATGGCCCTGCGTTGTGCTTCGTCGCGCTTGCCGGCGGCGCACAGCGAGTCGATCTCGCGTTCCATCTGCTCGCCGCGCTGTTCGAGTCGCCGCAACGTCTTCTCGTCGATCCTGGCGAGGCATTGCTGCATCGCCTGCACGCCCTCCATCATCCGCTGCATCTGCGCCGGATCGGGTGCCTGTGCCTGCGTGGGCGCAACGCCCATGAGGGCAAGCGAAAGAAGGAACGAACAGGTCGACGACAGGCGCGGCATTGCGATCGGCTCCTCTAACCCCGGGGCGCGCCGATGATAGCCCATGAACCGTGCGATCGACGCGCAAAAAAAAACCCCGGGTTGCCCCGGGGGGAGAAGTCCGTCGAAACGGACAGGGGAGGAGACATTCGTGGAGCGCGCCCACGATCGGCCTGCACCTGAGCAAGCAATCCCGGTGCCCGAGCGCGGGTTACAATCGATCGACCGATTTCGGTTCCGAGGGCGGCGGCGCGATGCCGGTCGGCCGCGAACCGACCCCCGAGGTTGTACGGGGCTGTCACTGGGATGCCGATGCCCGCGATCTGGCACTGGATCACCGAGCGTTCGATCGGCAAGGCGTTCGCCGTGCTGGTACTGCTGTTCGGACTTGTCGCCAGCGTCCTGGTCTGGCGCGCCGAAACACAGCGTGCGCAGGAAGAAGTCGCTGCGAGGACGCTCGAGCAGGTCAACTACATGGCCGCGCGCATCCGGCAGCGGCTGGTCGCCTACGAGGTCATGCTCCGCGCGGGCGTGTCGCTGTTCGCGGTCACCGCGACGCCCACGCGCGCGCAGTGGGCGTTGTTCGTCGAGGCATTCGAAATCGAGAAGCGCTACCCGGAAGTGCTGGGGGTCGCGTTCGCCCCCCGGCTGCGGCCGCAGGACATCGCGCCGCTCGAGCATCGCGTGCATTCCGAGGGCTTCGAACAGTTCCGCGTCTGGCCGACCGGGCCGCGGGCCGAAGCGAGCACGATCCTGTACATGGAGCCGATGAATGCCGAGAACGCGCGTGCGCTGGGCTTCGACATGCTCAGCGCGCCCGACCGCCGGCTCGCGATGCATGCGAGCCGCGACAGCGGGCGTGCGGCGCTGACCTCGGGATTGGCGCTGCTGCAGGACGCGGGCGGCCCGCGAAGCACCGGCGTGCTGTTGTACCTGCCCGTCTACGTGAACGGCAGCAGGCCGGAAGGGGATGCCCCCGAGGCGCGAAGGTCGGCGCATATCGGATGGATCTATGCGCCGTTCCGGCCTGCCGCGCTGATCGACGGACTCGGACGCGGAACGCGTCCGTCGGTACTGGTACGCCTGCTCGATTCGAAGACTGCCGGGGCGGGCAGCCTGTTGTACCGCGATGCGGGACTTCCCGACTCGGCCCAACTATCGACCGATGCTGTCCGCGTGTCCATCGAAGCGGCGGATCGCGTATGGACCCTCGAGGGCATTCCTGCGTCCGGTACCGCGATGGCAACGACCAGCACGCCGTGGAAGTCGTTGATCGGCGGACTCCTGCTGAGCCTGTTGCTGTTCGGCGTGCTCTGGTCGCTGGCGACCACGCGCGATCGCGCCCACAGGCTCGCCCACTCGATGACGATCGCATTGCGCCGTGCCAACGTCGAGCTCGATTCGCGCGTCCGGCAACGCACCGAGGATCTCAGCACGAGCAACGAACAACTGCGCGCCGAGATGGTCGAGCGGCAGCGCGTCGAGACCGAGCGCGCGGCGGCGCTCGAGCGTGAACGCGAACGCACGGCGCAACTGCGCGCGCTCGCCGACGCCGGTCTCGGTGTCGCCGACCTCGACGACGACCAGGCGCGCCTCGAGTATCTCGCCGACCGCGCGTGCAGCATCGTCGAGTGTCGTCATTCGTTCCTCGTGCGCTGGGATGCCGAGGGCGAGCGCACGACTGCGGTATCGAGCGCGGAGCCGATGAGCTTCGAGAAACGCCGGGCGCTGATCGACGCGTGCGCGCTGTGGCCGGTGCGCGAACGCATCGAAGTCGTGCGCGTGGCCGACAACCCGGAAATCGCGCGGCAGGCATGGCCCGCCGGCTGTACACAGGCGATGATCGTTCCGGTCCGCGTGGGATCCCGCGCGCCCGTCGCGAGCCTCTACCTGCTGCACGGAGACGATCGACCGTTTCGTCTCGAGGACGAGGTGGTCATCCACCAGCTCGTGCTGCTCGTGACTGCGGCGATGGCGACCGCCGAAGCGGTGGACAGCGAGCGAAGCGCGCGCATGGATGCCGAGGCCGCCAACCGCAGCAAGGACGAATTCCTCGCCATCGTGTCGCACGAGTTGCGTACGCCGTTGCACGCGATTCTCGGCTGGCTGCAGGTGCTCGAGCGCAGGCCCGCGAGTGCGGAACACCTGCAGCGGGCGATCGAGGTGATACGCCGCAACGCCGAAGCGCAGAGCACGTTGATCGATGACCTGCTCGATCTCGCACGCATCGAACAGGGCAAGCTCGCGCTGGAGATGTCGCGCGTGCGTTTCGACGCCATGGTTCGCGATATCGCGGAGTCGCAACGGCAGACCGCCGCAGCGAACGGCCTGTCGATCGACGTGCAGATCGAGGCTCGCGGCGACGTGCACGGCGATCCGGTGCGCCTGCAGCAGGCGGTCGGCAACCTGGTCGTCAACGCCGTGAAGTTCAGCGCGCCAGGAGGGCGCGTCGCGTTGCGAATGCACCGCGAGGACGACCGGCTCGTACTCGACGTCGAAGACGACGGCGAAGGGATCGATCCCAAGCTGCTGCCGCAGCTCTTCGAGCGTTTTCGGCAGGCGGATGCCTCGAGCCGGCGCCGGCAGGGCGGACTGGGGCTCGGGCTCGCGCTCGTCAAGCACATCGTCGAGGCGCATGGCGGCACCGTCGGCGCGGCGAGCGCGGGCAAGGGACGAGGGGCCGTGTTCTCGATCCGGCTGCCGGTCCTCGAATCCGCCGATGACACCGTGGAGGCGATCCAGCGACTGCTCGACGCCAGGGCGCCGGAGTCGCGCGAGTCGGTGCTGGTCGTCGACGACAACGCGGACGCGCGCGATGCGATCGGCAACTGGCTGCACGAGGAGTCGTTCGACGTCGTTGCGCGCGAGTCGGCGAAGCGGGCGATCCAATGGCTCGAAACGCTGTCGCCGGCAGGCTGGCCCGGCGTCGTCCTGTGCGACATCGAGATGCCGGAGATGGACGGCTACGATTTCCTCGTCGCACTGCGCGAGCTGGAAGCGCGTCTCGGCCGGAACGCACCGACGCCTGTCGTGGCATTGACGGCGTACGCTGCGGACAGCGATCGGGCCCGGGCGCTCGAGTCCGGGTTCGTCGCGCACCTCGCGAAGCCGTTCTCGCCCGAGCATCTCGAGCGGGTGCTTCTGCGGGTGTTGCGTGCCGGGCGCGACGAGGCGGCGATGGACGCCGGCGCAGCGGCCGATTCCGGCGCGGGAACACCCGCGCGAACGTAGCAGGCGCCCCGCGGGCGGGCCGGAGCGGCCGCGCCCGGCGAGACGCCTTCCCTCAGCCGGTCGCCTACGGCCGAACGACGATATCGTTCTTGACCGCCGTCACCCCCTTCACCTGGCGGGTGAGCGCCACGGCGCGGTCCTTCTCGGCCTGGGACTTCGCGAACCCGGTCAGTTGCACCGTGCCGTTCAGCGTTTCCACGCCGATGCTGGTTGCTGCAACCGTCGGGTCTTCGGCGAACTTCGCCTTCACGGCCGTGGTGACGCCTGCGTCGCTCATGTAATCGCCCATGCCTTGCTGGCCACGAGTGACCGAACAACCGGCAACGGCAAGAACGAAAACGCTGGCGAGTACGGCGCCGAGGTGTCTGACGTGCATGAGAGCCTCCTTTGCGGAAGTGACGGAAGGGTTGTTGTGCTTAGTCGGCGTCGAGGTTCTTCAGGCAGGCCGTACCACGATCCGGTTCTCGACCGATCGTACGCCGTCGGTGGCTCGCGCGAGTTCTTCTGCGCGCTGCCGGGCGTTCGCGGATTTCACTTCACCCGAGAGCGTCACCGTACCCGGGCCGGTCGTGTCGACGTCGATCGACATCGCGCTCAACGAAGGCTCGCTCATCAGCCTGGCCTTGACTGCGGCAGTCAGCGATGCGCCGCTGATGGCGCCGTCGCCGCGGTCGGCGGTGTTGCCTGCTGTTCCAGTATCGGCCGCTGCGGACGGGCGCTGCTCGGCGCCCGCAGTCGGGGCCGGAGCCGTCGAGCGGGCCATGTCGCGCGACGCCGGCGGTGTCGCGTCCCGCGGCGACGTGCGCGCCTGGCCGGCCGGCGCGGATTGCGTGCCGTCGCGGGCGGTGTCGGGCATGTTCGCGTCGTCGCACGCCGCCAGTAGAAACGCGGCGGGAATCGCGAGCGCGAAGATTGCAGTTCGATGTTTCATCGTTGGTGACTCCTGTTGCATGACTGATGCGCCCTGCGCTTCCGCAAGCAGCGTGCCCAATGCGTCAACCCGGGATTACCCGTGCCGACCGCAATCGGGTCGGGCACGTGAGTTGCGCGCTCGTCGGTATCGATTAGTTCGACAGGAGAACGCCATGAACTGGGACCGCATCGAAGGCAACTGGAAACAACTGCGCGGCAGCGTCCGCGAGCGCTGGGGCAAGCTGACCGACGATCAAATCGACGTCATTGCCGGAAAGCGCGAGCAGCTCGCAGGCAAGCTGCAGGAAGCGTACGGGTACAGCAAGGACGAAGCCGAGAAACAGATCTCTGACTTCGAGCGCGGGCTGCCCGAAGACGGCGGCGCTGCCGGCCGACGCTATTCGTGACGCCGGTGCACGGCCCGGAACGAGGAGTGCGACATGCTCTATTACGCTCTAGTCTTCTTCGTCATCGCGATCGTCGCTGCGGTGTTCGGATTCGGCGGAATCGCCTCCGGTGCGGCGAGCATCGCGCAGGTGTTGTTCTTCCTGTTCCTCATCGTCGCCGTGATCAGTCTCGTGTTGGGCCTGGTTCGCGGCGGATCGCGGTGAACGGAACGTCCCGAGGAGTTGCATCATGAAGAAAATCATTCCTGCAGTCGTGCTCGGTTCCTCGATTGCGGTACTGTCCGGGTGCTCGACATGGGACGGCATGTCGGGGGCACAGAAGGGAACCGCAGTCGGCGCAGCGGTCGGCGGCGTCGCTGGCAATGCTGCGATCGGTGGCACTGCAGGCACCGTCGGAGGTGCGGTAGTCGGCGGGGTTCTCGGCCACGAAGTAGGCAAGAACCGCGACGAGCGCCGCTAGGCAGCCGCGTTCCGGCCTCGGCCGGAACGCGCGCATCGTTCGCGAGGAACGCCGAGAGGCGTCCTCGTCTTTCCTGAAGCTTCCTATCCCGAGTACGAAATGAGACCGAGAACTTCACCGAACACAGTAACGATCGCATCGCTCGTTGCCGCGCTCTTCCTGATTGCCGGGTGCGACAGCGGGCGCGACGAAACCGCGCAACCCGACACGCCTGCAGTCGCGCCCGGCACCGGAACGGGCGGAAGCGGCCCCGTCACCACGGGACCGAAAGGCGAGGCGCAGACATTGCCGGCGGTACCGGGTGGCAACACACCCTCGGACTCGGGCCGGGATTCGGCAGCCACGAATCCCGCGGGCGAACAGACCAAGGCCGAAGAACAGACAAAGATGCCGGAGGCCGGCCAGGCGAATACCCATTCGAGCGAGGCGCTGTCGAAGGACGTCGGGACGGCGAGCGACGGCGAACCCGGTGCCGCCGGAGCGGCAGCGGGCGCCGCAGCCGGCGCTGCAGGAGGCGCGAGCGGCGGCGCGACGCAGGTCGCCGCGGCCGGCGACCCCGAGGCGCTGATCAAGAAACACAACTGCGTTTCCTGCCACGCCATCGACAAGAAACTCGTCGGTCCGGCGTACAAGGAAGTCGCGGCCAAGTACAAGGGCGAGGCCGGCGCAGCCGACAAGCTCGTCGACAAGGTGAAGAAAGGCGGTTCGGGAGTCTGGGGACCGATCCCGATGCCGCCGAATCCGGCGGTGCCCGACGGGGACGTGCGCGCGATGGTCGACTGGATACTCGCCGGCGCAAGCTGAGCAGGTTGCGACGTCCGGCGGACGTCGCAACTCTCGAATCCGCGTCTGGACTACATACCCCACGGGGTATGTAGTAGAATCGCCGGATGGTCGATGAAACGACATCCGGAATGCTTTTCGGGCGCATCGCGGGCACGGCGCTCGTCGTGCTGCTCGCATCGGGCGCGATCGCGGCGAAGCAGGTCTCGCCCGCAACCGACGGGGCCGACGCACCGACCGTGGCCACCGTCGAGGTGCGCGCGCGCAGCGTTGCCGGGGCTTTCGAGCTCGACGGCACGCTGCAGGCCGTTCGGCGCAGCAGTGTCGCAGCGCAGGTCGCCGGCAGCGTTGTCGAGCGGCTCGTCGACGCGGGCGATGCGGTCCGGGCCGGCCAGCCGCTGATTCGCATCGACGAAAGGCAGACACAGGCGAGCCTCGCGCGCAGCCAGGCCGCGCTCGCGCGCGTGCGGGCCGAACTGGCCGAGGCACAAGCGGCGTACGAACGCGATCGCCAGCTCGTCGGTCGCGGATTCGTAAGTCGTGCCGCGCTCGACGCGTCCGAAGCGAGACTGCGCATCGCGCAGGCTGCGGAACGCGAATCGTTGGCCGAGCGCAGCCAGGCTGCACTCGCGCGCAACTTCGCGACCGTGGTCGCGCCCTACGACGGACTCGTGCTCGCCACGCACGTCGAGGCGGGGGATTTCGTCGCACCGGGCAGGGCGGTCGCGGTGGTCTATGCGTCGCAGCCGATGCGCGCGGTGGTGCACGTGCCCGCGTCGCAGCAGGCGGCGGCACGCGCGGCCTGGCCGGTCGAAGTCGAGCTGCCGTCGGGCGAGCGGACCGACGCGGTTTCGCGCGAGGTGGTACCGGGTGTCGATCCGGTTTCGCAGACGATCGAATTCCGTTTCGATCTGTCGCCCGATTCCACGCGCGCCTGGGGCCCCGGACGCAGCGTGCGGGTGCGCTTCGCCCGCGATGCGGCGAAGCGGACGATCGTTCCCGCTGCCGCGATCCTGCGTCGCGGCGAACTCACCGCCGTCTACGTCGCTCGCGGCGAACGCTTCGCATTGCGCGCGGTGCGCCTGGGCGCTTCGCATGGCGAGGCGGGCATCGAAGTGCTCGCCGGAATCGGCGAAGGCGAGCGCATCGCGATCGATCCGGTGCGCGCCGGGCTGTACGGCGCCACCCCCGGACCGGCGCCGCGCTGAATGGCCGCCGCGCCGACAGGCACCGCAGCCCGGCAAACGCTCGGGATTTCGGGGCGCATCGCGCGCGCGTTCGAGTCGAGCGCGCTCACGCCGCTGCTGGCGCTGGTCGGACTGCTGCTGGGTGCTTTCGCGATCCTCGTGACGCCGCGCGAAGAGGAACCGCAGATCGACGTGACGATGGCCAACGTGCTGATCGCGTTCCCCGGCGCCTCGAGCGCGGACGTGCAGAACCTCGTCGCGCATCCGGCCGAGCAGGTCCTTTCGCAGATCGCGGGTCTCGAGCATACGTTTTCGGTCGCGCGACCGGGACTCGCCGTGCTGACGGTGCAGTTCGAAGTCGGTGTGCCGCGCACCGAGGCGCTCGTGCGCCTGTACGACGTCCTGAACGCGAACCGCGACTGGCTGCCCCGCGACCTCGGCGTGCTCGAGCCGGTGGTCAAGCCCAGGGGCATCGACGACGTGCCGATGTTCGCGGTGACGTTGTGGACGCGCGATGCGGCTCCGGCGGCCGAGCTCGAGCGGGTCGCGCACACGATCGAATCCGAGCTGAAACGCGTCGGCGGCGTGCGCGAAGTCGCGACGATCGGCGGCCCCGGTGCGATCGTGTCGGTTGCGCTCGAGCCGTCGCGGATGCGCGAACGCGGCGTCGACATGGCGCATCTGCAGCGCGTGCTCGCTGCCGCGAACCTCGGAATGCCGTCGGGGTCGGTCTTCGATGCGCAGCAGGGCGAGGGCATGCTCGCGGTGCAGACCGGCGAATTCCTGCAGTCGGCCGAAGACGTCGGCTCGCTGGTCGTGAGCGTGCACGACGGCCGGCCCGTGTACCTGCGCGAAATCGCGCAGGTCGGGACGGGCGCCGCGCAGGCGCTGCGTTCGGTGTGGTTCTCGCCCGGCCGCGGCGCACGCACCGGCGCTGCCGCGCAGACTTCCGCCGACGAGCCCGGCAGCGTGTTTCCGGCCGTCACGCTGACGCTGACGAAGAAGCCCGGTGCCAACGCCACGCAGGTCGCCCGAAGCGCCGGCGAACGACTCGAGGCGCTGCGCGACACGCTCGTCCCGGAAGGCGTCGAGATGACGGTCACGCGGGACTACGGCGCGACGGCCGCGGAGAAGGCCAGCCAGCTGATCCGCAAGCTCGCGTTCGCGACGGGGTCGGTGATCCTGCTCGTCGCACTCGCGCTCGGGCGGCGCGAAGCGGTCGTCGTCGGCGCCGCCGTCGTGCTCACGCTGGCGACGACGCTGTTCGCTTCGTGGGCATGGGGATTCACGCTGAACCGGGTGTCGCTGTTCGCGTTGATCTTCTCGATCGGCATCCTCGTCGACGATGCGATCGTGGTCGTCGAGAGCATCCATCGCCACCGGATGCTGCATCCCGGCGAACCGCTCGCGGCGCTCGTGCCGCGCGCGGTGGACGAGGTCGGCGGCCCGACGATCCTGGCGACGCTGACCGTGATCGCCGCGCTGCTTCCGATGGCGTTCGTCAGCGGACTGATGGGGCCGTACATGAGCCCGATCCCGATCAACGCGAGCATGGGCATGGCTCTTTCGCTGGCGATCGCGTTCACGTTCACGCCGTGGCTGGCATCGCGGTCGATGCGCCGGCTCGCGGCGACGGACGCTTCGCCCGCTCCGGATGGGCGGGGCGAACCGGCCGGGCAGGGCGTACCGACCGGATCGTCCGCGTCGGCCCCGGCGCACGACGAAGCCTCCGGA
The DNA here is from genome assembly GCA_964481165.1 of uncultured Limnobacter sp. Lineage (GTDB taxonomy): Bacteria > Pseudomonadota > Gammaproteobacteria > Burkholderiales > Burkholderiaceae_E > Zeimonas. The sequence goes on from CAYZYC010000012.1 coordinate 34,525, forward strand.
CACCACGGTGCGCGGCTGCAACGCGTGTTCGACTTCGTTCTCGGCCCCTTGCTGCGCAGCGCGCGCGCGCGCTGGCTGCTCGCCGCAGGCATCCTCGGCGCGATGCTGGTTTCGCTGGCCCTGGTTGCGATGCAGTCGGTGATCCTGAAGATGCTGCCGTTCGACAACAAGAGCGAATTCCAGCTCGTCGTCGACCTTCCCGCGGGAACGCCGCTGGAGGAGACGGCCGCGGTGCTGCACGAGTTGTCGGCCTTTCTCGCGGAACAGCCCGAGGTCCGCGACCTGCAGGCGTACGCGGGCACTGCTTCGCCGATCACGTTCAACGGGCTGGTTCGCCAGTACTACCTGCGTGCCGACCCCGAACAGGGCGAACTGCAGGTCAATCTCGTCGACAAGGCGCATCGCGACGAACAGAGCCACGCGATCGCCTCGCGGCTTCGCGGGGAACTGGTGCGCATTGCCGCGGCGCACGGCGCCCGGTTGCAACTCGTCGAGGTGCCGCCCGGCCCGCCGGTGCTCGCGCCGATCGTCGCCGAGGTCTACGGTCCGGACGAGGCGGGTCGCAACGCGCTGGCGCGACGACTCGCGCAGGCTTTCTCCGCGACCCCGGACATCGTCGGCGTCGACACGATGCTCGAGGAGGATGCGCCGCGCGTGTTCCTTCGCGTCGAACGCTCGCGCGCCGACGCGCTGGGCATCGCAGCCGCCACGATCGCGCAGACGGTGCACGGCGCGCTGTCGGGATTCGATGCCGCCTGGCTGCACGACGGACAGAGCAGGTACCCGGTGCCGGTCCGGCTGCAGCTGCCGCGCGAGGCGCAGGACGGCCTGGACTCCCTGCTCGCGCTGCCGATGCGCGCGGCCGACGGTTCGATGGTTCCCCTGTCGGAACTGGTGCGCATCGAGCGCGGCGTGATCGACAAGCCGCGCCACACGAAGGACCTGCTCGGCGTGCAGTACGTACTCGGGGACATGGCCGGGGCGACCGATTCGCCGTTGTACGGACTCGCGGCGATCCGCGCCTCGCTCGCCGACGCGGCGCTGCCCGGCACCGGCGCGCTGGGCGAGTACTGGGTGCGCCAGCCGGAGGACCCGTGGCGGCAGTACGCGATCAAATGGGACGGCGAGTGGCAGATCACCTTCGAGACGTTCCGCGACATGGGGGCCGCGTACGCGGTCGGCCTGGTCCTCATCTACCTGCTGGTCGTCGCGCAGTTTCGCTCGTACACGACGCCGCTGGTGATCATGGCGCCGATCCCGCTGACGATCGTCG
>CAYZYC010000013.1:0-20912 GCA_964481165.1 uncultured Limnobacter sp.
GTCGAACTTCACCAGGCGTGCGAACGCCTTCACCGCCTTGTCCAGGTTGCGCTCGACCTGCCGTTTCGTTTCGTCGGGCAGGCTCTTGCCGGCGAACGCCGCCCAGTAGAGCCTGCGCGCCTCGAGTTCGAGGTGCAGTTCGATGTAGTCGACGATCTCGCGTACTTTCGCCCGCGCGAGCGGATCGCGCGGCAGCAGCGGTCGCTGCGGATACGCGTCCTCCAGGTACTCGCAGATCACGCGCGACTCGGTCAGCACGGTTCCCGAGACCTCGAGAAACGGCACCTTGCCCATCGGAGAACGCGCGAGAAACGCGGCGTCCTGCGACGGCGTCAGCGAGTGGTCCTCGTCGAACGCGATGCCCTTCTCGAGCAGGACGAGCCGCACCTTGTTGTGGTAGTTGCTGTAGCGCATTCCGCATAGCCTGATCATCGGGATCTCCTCGCTGGATCGTCCGGACTGCCGCGTCGGCGACGCGTGCATGCAACGTAGCGCAAATTCGCGGTTCGCCATTTCGTTGCGCGAATGCCGACCGAAGGCTCGAAAGTGCCGTTGCGGCGTACCGGGCGTCGGCCCGGGCGTCCGGGGCGCGCTTCGATGCACTAAGATTGCCGCGCCCGCTTCAGGGTCTTATCCCATTTCGAGAGAACCACCGCATGCCCAAGGCCCCCGCTCGTCCGCTTCCGCGCCTGATCGCGCTTGCCGTCGCATCGATCGCACTGTCCGCCTGCGGGGGTGGCGGCGGAGGCGGCGGCGGCACGGGACCGTCGGGGCCGCAGTCGATCGCCGGCAAGGTCGTCGACGGGCACATCGCCGGTGCGACGATGACCTGCCTCTTCGGCGGTGCAGTGCAGGCGACGACGATATCGGATGCGTCCGGCAGCTACGCGTTCGCACTGCCCGCCGGGCAGACCTGCGACACGGTCGAAGCACGCGGCGGCGTCGACGTCGGAATCACGCCGAACGATCCGGCCGACGACATCGTGCGTCCCGCCGGCGTGCTGCGTGCACCGGTGCCCACCGGAGCGGCATCGCTCGCGAACCTCGTCGTCTCTCCGCTTTCGACGCTGATGCAGTCGCTCGTCGCGAGCGGCCGAACGCAGGCCGACGCGGCGAACATCGTGCGCACGCAACTCGGGCTGGCGCCGTCGGTCGATCCGCTGGCAGCCGACCCGACCACCGATCTCGCGCTGTACAGGGCCGCCGGCGTCGTCGCGCAGATCATCGACCAGGCGAGCGCTGCGCTGGCCGCGGCGGGAGGCGTCACCGACGACGCCGGCGCGCAGGCGATCGCCAACGCCGTGACCGACGCGCTCGCCGCGAGCCTCGCGCAGGGAACGACGCTCGCCCAGCTGGCCGCCGCGCCCGGCACCACGACTCCGACGTCGCCGCTCGTGTCGATCATCGCGCAGGCGACGCAGGCCGCGAAGAACAACGCCGCCGTCGGCGGATTGGCCAGCGTGCAGCCCGAGACCCTGTCGCTCGTCGCCGCCCCGTTCGTCGCGTCGGCGGCAAACGCGATGCACACTGCGGCCGGAATCCAGCAGGCGGTCGACCGGGCCGGCACGCTCGCGGGCAACGACACGATCGCGACGGTGATCGGATCGATGCCGGACATTCTCGGCACCGCACCGAACGCGGGCCAGCAGCAGGCGATTCTCGACGCGCTCGCCACGGCGGCCGACGCGGCAGCGGCCGGATCGACGACGGCGGCAAGCGTCACGGTCGGCGGCACGACGAAGAACGTGCCGGTTCCCGCAGGACTGACGAACTTCGCGAAGCTGCAGAACGACAACCTGCAGCTGTACGGACCGTCGGGTCCGGGCACTCCCGCGACCGTTGCAGCGTTCACCGGATCCCCGGGCGTCGCGATCGCGCAGAACCTGTCGGAAGTCGGCTTCGTGCTCGAGCAGTCGGCCGACGGCACGCAACTGGCCGCGAACCGCGAAGTGCCGCTGGCGATCGAAGTGCGGGACGCCACGCGCACGTTCCAGGCGATCGTCGACCGTGTCACGCTGCAGCAGGTCGGCAACGTGGTGCACGCGAGTGTCCCGCCGAACGCGCGACTGACCGTCTATGGCAAGACCGCGAACAGCGAAACGACGGTGCCGTTCGAAGTCACGCTGACCACCGACGAGTTGCCGATCGTCGCGACCACGGCAGGCGAGATCCGCATCGACATCGACAAGCTGTTCGGAGTCATCGGCAACGCGGCGGCCAACGGCAGCGCGCTCGATCAACTCGCGCAGAACCGCGTGAGCAACGGCACGTTCACGGTGACGGTCGTACTCGGCGAACTGCGGATCGCGCACGCGACCTCGAATGTCGACTCGACGCCGCGACTCGCAACCGCATACACCGTGACGCTGGGCGCCGGTTCGCGTGCGGTTTCGGGCCGCGGGCTGCGCGGCACCGTGACGGTAGGCAGCTGAGGGCAGGCAGCTGATACAAGCGGAACGAAGCCGGATGTCGTCGACACGGTTCGGGCGCGCGAGGCGCGCCCTGCCGCTTCCGCGCGGCGGCGCGATACGCGCGGCGGCACTGGCGGCAACGATCGTTGCCGCACCGCTCGCCGCGGCGCCGTTCGACCAGACGCTCAGCGCGCGCCCCGAAGACGAGGGAGCACGCCGGCTCGAGATCGCGGTCGACGCGATGAACGACACGCTCGACGTGTTCGACGTGCGCGGACGCGACCCGGTGTACGGCGGGACGAACGTCGGCGACTATCGCGGCGCACACGTTCGCGGCGGCTGGCAGCTCGCGCCGAACTGGTGGGTCGACGCCGCACTGTGGCGCCGCACGATCGAATACCGCAACGACAGCGGCAGCCTCACCAGCTGGCAACTCGGCGCGCAATACCGCTTCACCGGCGACGCCGTCGACGGGCGCACCGCGTGGGCATTGCGGGGCAGCGTCTGGGGCGACCGCGCCGGCGCGTTGCACAAGAACTCTCCGACGTCGCTCGCCGGCTACGTGATCGATTCCGTCCGCATCGGCAACCCGCGCGACACGCAGTGGCAGCTCGACCTGATCGGCACGCGCGGAAACAGCGAAGCCGCGCTGAGCTGGTACGGCGGCGTGCAGCGCGGCAAGGTCGACTACTCGTCGCTGCGCGGCACCGCGAGCGCCGGCAGCTGCCCGTACTCGGTCGCCTTCGGCGACACGCAGACGGTGCTCACGCAGACCGCGCCGTGCACGGGCAGCGGCGGCACCGTCGCCGCCGGCACGCAGATCGCCGTGAACAACGACGCACTCGGACTCGACCCGCGCCGCGCGCTCGCCTACGACGTCACGGTGCTGCGCGCCGGTGTCAACGGCGTCAAGCGCTGGGGCGCCTGGCGCCTGCGCGGCGGCGTCGGCTACGAACGGTTCGACCGGGACAGCGCGCTCGAAGACTCCGCGCAACAGCTGTCGGGCGTCTACGACGACGCCAGCATCAGCGCGATGCTCGAAGTGGCATACCGGTTCAACCCGCGATTCACCGCGTTCGTGCGCGGCACCGCGTGGCAGCGCCAGCTGATGGGCGAAGTGCCGTTCCTGTACAACGCGGTGACGGCGAAGCGCTCGGACCGCAGGTACGGGGCGGCCAGCGTGGGGGTGGTGGTGCAGTTCTGACGCAGCCGCCGGGCACGATGGTCATCTATCAGGTCTATCCGCGCAGCTTCCAGGACACCAACGGCGACGGCGTGGGCGACCTGCGCGGCATTCTCGAGCGCCTCGAGTACATCGCCCGCCTGAACGTAGACCACGTCTGGATCAGCCCGTTCTTTCGCTCGCCGCAGCACGATTTCGGCTACGACGTCTCCGACTACCGCGAGGTCGACCCGCTGTTCGGAACGCTCGACGATTTCCACGCGGTGGTGGCCGAGGCGAGGCGCCTGGGCATCGGAATCCTCGTCGACATGGTCGCCTCGCACACCTCCGACGAGCACGAGTGGTTCCGCCAGAGCCGCGCGCGCGAAGGCGACAAGGCCGACTGGTACCTGTGGGCCGATCCGAAACCGGACGGCAGCCCGCCGAACAACTGGATGTCGGTGTTCGGCGGCAGCGCCTGGCGATGGGACGCGCAGCGGCGCCAGTACTACTACCACTCGTTCCTGTCGACGCAGCCCGACCTGAACCTGAACCACCGCCAGGTACAGGACCGGATGCTCGCCGAGATGCGCTTCTGGCTCGAACACGGCGTGAAGGGCTTCCGGCTCGACGCATGCGGCCACTACTTCCAGGATCCGCTGCTGCGCGACAACCCGCCGGTGGCGGACCCCAGTCGGGCGCTGCATCCGTACGGCTTCCAGCAGCATCTCTACGACGGGCGCCGCCCCGAGACGTTCCCGTTCCTCGAGCGGATCCGCACGCTGCTCGACGAGTTCGGCGCGTTCAGCATCGCCGAGGTCGGCGGCAACGACGCGCTCCCGTGGATGGCGCAGTGCGTCTCCGGCAGGCGGCTGCACAGCGCCTACAGCTTCGACCTGCTGCGCAACGAGCGCAGCGCGCCGTACATCCGCTCGGTGATCGAGAACCTCCAGGCGTCGATCCCGACGCGAAACGGCGCGTGCTTCGCGTTGAGCAACCACGACAAGCCGCGCGTCGTGACGCGCTGGGGCGAGGATCGCGATCCGCGGGCGTTCGCCATGCAGATGCTCGCGCTGCTCGCGTGCCTGCCCGGAACGGTCGTGATCTACCAGGGCGAGGAACTGGGCCTGCCGCAGGCCGAGGTCCCGTTCGAGCGCCTGCAGGATCCGTTCGGAAAGTCGTTCTGGCCGCAGTACAAGGGACGCGACGGTTGCCGCACGCCGATGCCGTGGACGAGTCGGGCGCCGCACGGCGGATTCAGCGAGGCCGAGCCGTGGCTGCCGGTCGACGAGCGGCACCTGCCGCTGAACGTCGCCGCGCAGGAAGCGTCGCCGGATTCGGTGCTTGCGCTGGCGCGCGCGGTGTTCGCCCTGCGTCGCAGCCGGGCGGCGCTGCAGCGCGGGTACGTGGTCTTTCCCGAAGCCGGCGTCGAGGAAACGTCGCGCGCGCTCGTCTTCGCACGCGTGCACGGCGACGAGGCGCTGGCCTGCGCTTTCAATCTGGACGACGAACCGTGCGAGTTGCCCGACGCATTCGAGCCCGTTCGCACGCTGCTCGGCCAGGGCTTCGAGCTGGGGCCCGAGCGCTGGCGGCTCGAGCCTTGCGGCTTCGCGGTGTTCGAGGTGGCGGCCTCGCAGCTCGCCGCGCCGGCGCCATCCCGCGCCGCACCGGTGCCATCCCACGCCGCGGCGGCGCCGCCCGCTACGCGTGCGGACGCGTCCCGTACCCGTACTTCCCTCGGTAGTAACCGTAGCGCGCGCCGTACCCGTAGCGCATCCGCGAAGGCACGAAGCAGTTGAAGACGAATCCGGCGATCGGCGCGCCGGTCAGCTGATACTGCTGCACGGCGTCGGCGACGTCGGCCTGCGCGACGCGCTTGTGGCGAACGACGAACGCGGTGACGTCGGCGAAGCCGCCGAGCACGACCGCATCGGAAACCGGCAGGATCGGCGGCGCGTCGACGATGACGACGTCGTAGCGCGCGGCAGCCCACTGGAACAAAGGCGTCAGCCGCTCGGTCGTCAGCAGCTCGCCGGGATTGTCGGCGGGCGGCCCGGCGGGCAGCACGCTGAGATTCGACGCCGGGTCTTCCTTGACGAACGGCGCCGGATCGAGGCGCTCGCGCAGGATGTCCGACAGCCCGCGGCTGCCCTGGAGCGCGAAGTACCGCGCGATCGACGATCGGCGCACGTCGGCGTCGATCAGCAGCACGCGCGGCCCGGCGCTGGCGATCAGGTACGCGAGATTCGCGGAGACGAAACTCTTGCCCTGCCCCGGCACCGCCGACGTGAACAGGATCGTGCGTCCGCCGCGCGTCTCGGCGAGCGCCAGCTGCAGGTTCAGTCGCAGCGTGCGCAGCGATTCGACCGCGCCGGCGGTCGGCCGCGCGCGCGCCAGCAGGAACGGAACCGCCGCCCGCCTGCGGTTGTCGGCCGCCTTCTGCTCGTGCGAATCCGGAACCGTCGCCGCGACATGGATTCCGAGTGCGGCTTCCAGTTCGCGCGGGTCGCGGATGCGTCCGCGCAACGCGGCGAGCAGCTGCGCGAGCAGGAATCCGCCGGCGAGTCCGCCGAGCAGGCCGACGGCGACGACCAGCGCGCGTCGCGGCCTGGCGGGCAACTCGGGGGGGATCGCGCGATCGACGATCGCGACGTTGGCGATCGTGCCGGCCTGCGCGACGCGCAATTGCTGCGCGTTGTTCAGCAGGCTCACGTACAACTGCGTGTTGACCTCGACGTCGCGCGAAAGACGCAGGAAGTCCTGTTGCACCAGCGGCAGCGAGCGGATGCGTTCACCCATGTCCTTCTGCTGCGCGTCGACGCGCGCGATCTGTTCGCGCAGAGCGCGCGCGACCGGATGCGCAGGTTCGTAGCGCGCTTCGGCTTCCTTGCGGCGCAGGTCCAGGTCGAGCCGCGCCTTCTCCAGCTCGACGGTCTGCGAGAGCATCGCCTCGATCTCGCCCGGGATGTCGATCGTGCGGTGCCGGTTCCGGAATGCGTTCAGCGCGTTCTCGGAGGCCTCGACCTGCCTGCGCAACTGGGGCAGCTGCTCCTCGAGGAACTGCAGGCTCTTCTCGGCTTCGGCGGCGCGCCGCTGCACGTTCTGGCGCACGTACGCGTCGGAGATCGCGTTGACCAGCCGCGCGGCGGCGACCGGATCGGTGCCCGGGTATTCGATGCGCATGATCCCGGACTGGCGTTTCGTTTCGCTGACGCGCAGCTCCTTGCGGATCTGGTCGACACGCCCGGCGAGCGAATGCCGGCGCAACTCGAACTGCGTGCCCGGTCGCGCAACGAGTTCGGCGATGCGCAGCGCATAGCCGGCCTGCTCGTCGGCAGCGCGTGCGGCGCCGCCTTCGAGCACGAGCGTGCCGTCTTCGTCGTGCAGGGTCCAGCTTGCCTGTTCGCCGATCGTCAGCAGGTGCGGCTTGCCGAGCAGGTTCTGCGGAACCTCGAATTCGGCGAGCAGCAGGTGTTCGCCGCCCCACGCCCAGCGACCGGCATCGATCAGCGGCAGCGACGGCGCCAGCGCCAGTCCGCGTTCGTCGCGTTCGAGCCGTCGCGCGAGCCACTCGCCGACCACGGGCAGCCGATTCGCCACTGCGACGTCGCTCTGCATCCGCAGCGCCTCGACGGCGCGGCCGACGTTGGTGCGCGAGCGCAGGATCTCGATCTCGCCTTCGACCGGCGAACTGGAAACGTCGAGCGCCTGCGCAACCGACGACAACGCACCGCCCAGGGCCGACCCCTTCTTGTCCTCGACCTGCACGAGCGCGTCGACCGTGTACACCGGCGTCGCGAGCAGCGCGTACGCGAGCGCGACGAGCGTGCACAGCATCGTGACCAGCGCGAACAGCCACTTGTGGTCGGCGAGGTTCTCGAAGATGTCGACCAGCGAGATCGTGTCGTCGTCCGCATCCGCCGTCGAAACCGACGACGACATTCCGGACGACGAGCGGGACGAACGCGAGCCCGACGATTCGAGGAACCCGCTCGGAGCGCGGGTCGCGGGTGCGGGGCCGGCCCCAGCTTGCCCGGCCGTCGTCGGCTCGCCTTCGGAAGCCCTGCTCATCGGCCGATGTCGGACGTGGTGTTCGCGCTCTGCAGCCAGGGCAGCAGTTGCGCGATCACGCGTCCTGCGCGCGCGAGTTGCGTCGGGTCGACGTAGACGACGTCGCGCGGCTGCAGCACGAAGCGGTCGGCAAGCAGCAGCGCTTCGGGCGAACGCGCGTCGAGGTGATAGACGAGTGGCGTGTCGTCGGCGCCCAGCCGCAGCACGAACAGCTGCCCGGCGTTCGACGACAACGGGTTCGGGCCGCCGGCATCGGCGACCGCGTCGGCGAGCGTCGTGCGGCCGCGCTGCAGCGGATACGACTTCGGCTGCACGACTTCTCCGAGCACGAAGATCTTGCGTTCGCGCCGGTCGGGCACCGTCACCACGTCGCCGTGCTGCAGCAGCAGGTTCTGCGACATCTCGCCTTCGTAGTACAGGCGATCGAGGTCGAGCGTGAAGCGCTCGCTGCCGCGCGTGACGTTGACGGTCGACAGGTCGGCGTTCGGCGTCGTGCCGCCTGCCTGCCCGATCGCATCGGCGATCCGCATCGGCACGTCGGTGATCGCGAGGTTGCCCGGCGTCTTCACTTCGCCGACGACGAACACGCGCTGGCTGCGGAAAGCCGCAAGCTCGACCTCGACCTGCGGATCCTTCACGTAGCGCGACAGCTGTCGCGCGATCTGGCTGCGCAGCTCGGGCACCGTGCGTCCGGCGGCTTCGATGCGGCCCGCCATCGGGAAATAGATCGAACCGTCGTGGTTGACGACGCGCTGCGGCACGACGTTGCTCGCCTGGCCGACGCTGCCGTTGGTTGCGGTCAGCGTCGTCACCGAGAGGTTCGGCGCGAAGTTCAGGTCGGGGTGGTTCCAGACCGTGATGCGCAGCGCGTCGTTCGGGCCGATCCGGTACGCACCGGGCTCGGCCTGCGGAACCTTCGGAGCCGAGACGCGCGCAACGGCGTCGAAGCGGCGGATCAGCGACCAGTCGATCGCCGTGGGCGCCACGCCTTCGGCCTCGATCGCGCCCGCCTCGGGCGTACTGGTGCGCCCGAGGAACAGGCCCGGAGCGTATGCGCATCCTGCGAGCACCAGCACCGAACACGCCAGGGCCAGCCGGCGGAGCGCGCGCGCGCCGGTCATTGCAGCAGCCCCTGCCGGCGCAGGCGCTCGACCCACTCGCCGATGCAATCGTTCATCCGTTCCAGGCATTCCTCGTAACCTTCGGGCGGCCCGCCTACCGGGTCGTCGATCTCCAGGTCGCTCCAGTGCCCGAGCAACCGCGTGCGGCCCGCGAGCTGCGGCATCCGCGAGACGATCGCGTTGCGCTGCGAATGCCGCATGCACAGCACGAAGTCGGCCTGCTGCGCGATCATCGGCGACAGCAGACGGCTGCGGTGTCCCGACAGGTCACCGAAGCCGGCTTTCGCGACCGCAGCGATCGACAGCGGATGCGCCGGCTCATCGGGCAGCGCCTCGGTCCCGGCCGACGACACCTCGGCGCGCAGCCCTCGCGCGGCGAGCATGTGCCGCATCGCGGCCTCGGCCATCGGGCTGCGGCAGACGTTGGCCGTGCAGACGACCAGTAGCTTCAACGACACACGATCCATCGCCGCCCCGAACTGCTGCGGCCCGCATCATAGCGGCAAGTCCGTCAACTGGACAGGCGACGCCTCGAGGGCGTGGCGCGCGTGCGTCTCGGTCCACGCCGCATGGAACACTTGAATGTAGGCGGCAGCGAACACGACGAACAGCGCGAACATCATCCATTCGGCGAGGCCGTAGCGCCAGCCCGCGACACCGACGAGCCCCGAGACCGCTCCCATCGACGCGATGACCGTCGCAGTGGCGCCGACCGACAATCCGCGCGCGCGAAGCAGGTGATGCACGTGGTCGCGACCGGCAGCCATCAACGGGCTGCCGCGGCGCGCTCGTTGTGCCATCACCGAGAACGTGTCGAGGATCGGCATCGCGCAGATCCACAACCCGAGCACCGGCGGAACGCCGTCGGGACGTTGCGTCGTCTCGATCGCGACCCACGCGAGCAGGAACCCGAGCAGCATGCTCCCGGCGTCGCCCATGAACAACCGCGCGTGCGAGCGCCCCGGGATGCGCGCATTGAACAGCAGGAACGCACACACGACGCCGGCGATCACGAGATTGCCCACCATCCGCGCCGCGTCGCCGATCAGCCATGCGCAGACCGAGAACCACGCGAGCGCGACCAGGACGACCTTTCCGGCGAGCCCGTCGAGCCCGTCGAGCATGTTCACGCCGTTGATGATCCCGAGCACGGCGAACACGCTGAACGGCAGCGCCACGGCCGTGGCGAGCCGCACGTCGATCGACGGAAGCAGCTCGCCGAGCGAGAACAGCAGGCCTCCGTCGAGCGCGAGCGCGAGTCCGGCGATCGAAGCCTGCAGCGCCATCTTCGGTCGCGCGCGCATTCCATGGAGATCGTCGACGAGTCCCACCGCCGCGAGCGCGAAAGCACCGGCGACGATGGCGATGCCGGGAAAGAACCGTTCGTGGAACAGCGCCCAGGTGATCAGCAGGCCGAGCGCCATTCCGATGCCGCCGACCACCGGTGTCGGCCTGCGATGCGTTCGGTGGCCGCCGGGCTTCTCGACGAGCCCGAGCGACGCTGCGCGGCGCTCGAGAACCAGCAGGGCGAACGAAGTCGTCCCTGCGCACACGAGTACGGGGGTGAACATGAAACTGCCGGGGAACGAGGTAGAAGTAACTCTAGTCGACCTTTACGCATCGACGAAGCTTTTGTGGTCGATCGCACGACACGATGTCTCGTCCCGGCAACGTGCAGTGGACGAACGGTCGGTGCGAAACGCCGCACGGACTTGACGCGCAAGGCGCTCGTCCGCTGCGTCACGAGCAACGAAAGCGCGACGCTAGAGCGACGCTTCGACCATCGACTGCAGCCGCGGCAGGTCCGCCGAATACTGCGCGAGCGTCGAGCGCATGCGCTCGATCTCGTCCGCGGCCTTCGCATCGGGACGCGCCGCCGGCGTCGTCAGTCCGCCGAGAATGCGATTGCAGCCTTCGAGCAGCAACCGGTACTCCTCGAGCGAACGCCTCAGCGTCGCGGCCGTCCGGCCGTCGCTGCGCGCAGCGGCTTCCTCCGATGCCGAGAGCGACGAGATCCGTTGCTGCTCTGCCTTCAACCGGATCATGTGATACGAGAGCAGCGACACCTGCACCGGGGTCCAGTGCGCAGCGAGCTTCGCGTCGTTGGCGATGTCGCGGATCTCGAGCAGGTGCTTCGCCGAGAAACGCCCGTCGTGGAAACGGTAGAGCATGCGGTCGAGGTAGACCGATACGAGCACCGGGATCATCGCGTTGCCGGGTTCGGCGCGAATCGCCGAGCGCAGGTCGTCCAGCGATGACGCGGGATCGACATCGGGCAGAGCGAGCGACGACGTCGCGCGCAGGAACGCCGGCAGCGTATGCGGAAGGTTCTCGTCGCGCGCCAGGCGGATCGCGACGTCGGCCTGTTCGTGCGCGCGCGCGTAGTCGTTGCGCAGGAACGCGAGCAACGAGAACATCGACGCCACGCGCACGCGCTGTTCGACCGAGCCCGGTCGCTTCGCGCTCGATGCCTCGAGCGCCTCGATCGCTTCGCGGATTGCCTGCTGGTTGCGCGCCGAGGACGGCGGCTCGTCGCGCGCCGCCTTGCCGAGCGCATCCATCGCCGCGCCGTAGGGCGCGGGTCCCTTCCCGTTTCGCGGCAACGGCAGCGTCGCCATGTTGCGGCTCTGCTCGACGAAACGCGCGTACTGGAAGCGCTCGATGACCTGCGGGCTCGCGTAGTCGACGACGACGTCGGTGCTGAAGCCGAGGACCGAGCCGAGCAGCGACTGCGCGCCTCCCGCACCGAGCCCTCCCGAAGCCACCGCGCCGGCACCGAGCAGCGCAAGGCCGAAGTTCGTGGCCGCCGCGCCCGAGTATCCGTAGAGTGAACCGACCCACGTGCCCAGGCTGCCGGCCACGGGACTCACGGCGCCGCCCGTGACGAAGAGGATGCCGCCCACGGCGATCGCCGCGAGCGCGCCTACGGCGAGCGAAGTCCACGAGTCCATCCAGGACTTCTGGTAGACCGACGCGAAAGTGGCGACGTCGGCCGCGCCGGCCTCGTCGGGCCACACGAGCCAGAGCACGACTGCCGCCAGGCCGGCGACGAAAGGTGCGGAGATGATGCGGGGGGCGTGCAACATGCGACTGCGGGAGGAGGCGCAGCGCGACGGCTGCGTCTACCGTGGTTGACCTGCGAGCGGCGATTCTAGGGAACAATGCGCCCGGGGCTCGGGCCGGCCGGATGTCGGTGGCTCCACCCGCCGCCGTGCCACGCCCCGGCGCGCTACGTTCGAAACCCGAAGTCGCAGCGGGCGTGCGGGCGCTGTTCGGCTACGCGATCCGGATCTACACTGGATCGCGCCCATGCAGGGTCGAACGGAGATCGTCGAGTGGCTTCCTCGCATCCGCTGCAGTGCCGGTGCGGCAGGCTGGCCGGGCTGGTCGGCGAGCCCGCGAACGCGGTCCACGGCATCTGCTATTGCATCGATTGCCGATCGTTCGCGCACTTCCTCGACAGGGCGCGCGACGTGCTCGACGACGCCGGCGGCACGGTCGTCGTCGCCACCGATCCGCGCCACGTCGCGTTCACGCAGGGCGCCGACGCGCTCGCGTGCATGTCGCTCAGTCCGAAAGGACTGCTTCGCTGGTACGCGGGTTGTTGCAACACGCCGATCGGCAACACGCTTCGCAACCGCAGGATCGCCTACGTCGGCCTGGTGCATTCGTGCCTCGGCGACTCCGCGTCGCTGCAGCGATCCTTCGGTCCGCTGCGCGCTCGCGCGAACACGAAGAGCGCGCGTCATCGCGTCGAGTCGGCGCCGCTGCGCACGATCGGCGGAATGCTTCGGGCAGCCGGCTGGATCGCGCGCGCGCGCGTGACGGGCAGCTACCGCGAGACGCCGTTCTTCGGCCCGGCTTCGGGCGAGCCGGTGGCCGATCCGCTGGTGATCGGTCGCAGCGAGCGCGAGCGGCTGCGCCGCGCTTCCGGAAGCGCGAGCCACCCCTGACGCTTCGCGCCCGCGCTCGCCCAGGGCGCGAATCAAAGGCGCGCTTCGAGGATCAGGTTGAACGGTGTCTCGGCGGCGCGACGAAAGCGCGTGAAGCCCGCCTGCCCGAAGACGTCGGCCAGGCGCCGCTCGCCCGCCTGCGCTCCGAGCACGAGGTGGCCCCCGTCGGCGATCGAATGCGCGACGCAGATCGTCGTCGACGCGGCGTAGTACATCCGCGCGACCGTCGACACGTTGTCCTCGACCCGGTCGTTGGCGAAGGGCTCGACGAGCATCACCGTGCCGTCCGGCGCGAGCACTTCGGCCGCGTGCCGCGCTGCAGCCACCGGATCGCCCATGTCGTGCAGGCAGTCGAAGAAGCAGACGAGTCCGTAGTCGCGGCCGGGAAAATCCGCGGCACGACCGACATCGAAGGACACGCGCGAGCCGACGCCGGCGTCGTCGGCGTTTCGTCGCGCCTCGTCGATCGACTCGGGATGCACGTCGAATCCGTGAAAGCGCGACCGCGGAAACGCCTCGGCCATCAGCACCGTCGAGTGACCGTGTCCGCAGCCGATGTCGGCCACCACGATTCCCGCCTCGAGCCGCTCGACGACGCCGTCGAGCGCAGGCAGCCACTCCGGAACCAGCGTGCTGCGGTAGGCGTTGCGGTAGAACGCAGCCACGCCGCAGAACAGCCGCGCATCGTGCGCGCCCCATGCGACGCCGTTGCCGGTGCGGAACGCCTCGATCGCCTTGTCCTCGTCGGCCCACATCGACGCCGGAACGTTCCACGCGTTCGGAACGAATACCGGGCTCTCCTCGTCGGCGAGCACCATCGCCTGCTCGGCAGACAACTCGTAGGTGTCGTCCTGCTCCCGGTAGTCGACGTAGCCGCCGGCGACCTGCGAGTTCAGCCATTCGCGCACGTAGCGCGGCGCGCAGCCGGCGGCCGCGGCGAGCTGCTTCGCCGAGATCGGTCCGGCGCCCGACATCGCCTTGTACAGGCCGAGCCTGTTGCCCAGGCTGATCATCACGCCGCCGTAGCCTGCGGACAGGTCGGCAACGGCGCGCCCGACCACGGCATCCAGTTTCGCTCGATCGATCACGGGTGCATCCATCTCTTCGCTCCTTCTGCGCATGCCGGCAGACGACGCCGGACGTGCAGATGATCGCAACGCGACGCCTGCGGCAGAAGAGCGGAAATCGCCCGCGATCGGTCGGTTCGTGCCAAATTGACGTCGATGACGCATCGATCCGAGCGATGACGAACGCATCCGCATCGACGGCAGGCCCCCGGCACGTCAGCCTCGTCGCGTTGCCCGACGCCGCGGCTTCGACGCTTTTCGGCATCTTCGACGTGCTCGGCGGGTTCGCGCTGATGCGCGAATCGGGCGCCGGCGCCGACGACGGCGCCGCGTTCCGCGTCGAGATCGTCGGCGAGAAGACCGGTCCGCTCGAACTCGCGAGCGGGGTTCCGATCGACGTGCCGCGGTCGGTCGACACGATCGAGTCGAGCGACATCGTGATCGTGCCGTCGATCCTGCTGCGCCCGGAGGGCTGGCACGCCGGGCGTTATCCGCGCCTGGTCGACTGGGCGCGCACGATGCACGCGCGCGGCGCGCTGCTCTGCTCGGCGTGCTCGGGGATCTTCCTGCTCGCCGAAACGGGCCTGTTCGACGGCCGGGACGCCACCGTGCACTTTCGTTACGCGCCGGCGTTCGCGCAGGCGTATCCGGCCATCTCGATCCATCCCGAGCGCGTGCTCGTGGTCTCGGGTTCGCGCGGCGAACTGCTGAGCTCGGGCGCATCGACGACGTGGCACGACCTCGCGCTCTACCTGATCGCGCGCTACGCGGGATCGAACGTCGCGCAGGAAGCCGCGCGCGCGTTCGCGCTGCAATGGCACCAGGACGGCCTCGCTCCGTACATCGTGTTCGAGGGCCGAAGCGACCACGGCGACGGGGAGATCCGCAGCGCGCAGCGGTGGCTGGGCGAACACTTCGCGATCGCCAATCCGGTCGACGAGATGATCCGGCGATCGAAGCTCGCCGGGCGCACGTTCAAGCGGCGCTTCACGAACGCGACCGGGCTCGCGCCGATCGCCTACGTGCAGCGCCTGCGCATCGAAGACGCCAAGCGCCGGCTCGAGCGCACCGACGTGGCGATCGAAGAGATCGGCTGGCGCGTCGGCTACGAGGACTCGGCGTTCTTCCGGCGGCTGTTCAAGCGCACGACCGGAATGGCGCCGAGCGACTATCGCAGGCGTTTCCGCTTGCCCGATTTCGCGCGCCCGCCGGCGTGAACCCGCCGTCGCGCGAATCGCGCACGACGGTGCCGCCTCGACCGATGGCTGCCCGTCTGCGTCGCGATCATCGCGGTTATCCTGTCGCGATGGATCTCCGTATTCGCGTGCCCGCGCTCCGGGCGATCGCCGCGCTGCGCGCGATCGTGGCCTTCTGCGTCGCTTCGTGCGTCGCCGGACCCGCGTTCGCGTGGAGCAACCACGCGCTGAACACCCGCGCCGCGATCGAAGGCGTCGCCGAGTTCGCCCGACTCGAGCCGGTGCGCGTCGAGTCGCTCGATGCGTTCCTCGCGGCACAGGCCGGCGCGCTCGAGAAGGTGCTCGATGCGCAGGAGGCGTGGGCGCGTCTCGAGGTGCCCTCGTATCCACCGCGACCCGACGCGCTGCGTTTCACGGCCTCGGGCGCGCCGACGCCGCAGGAACTGCATCGCCGCTTCGTCGCCGCGCTACGGATCGCTCCCGATGCGCGGTTCGCGCTCTTCGTGAAGGACGTTTCCGCGGACGACGCGCAGGGCCGTCCGGCGCTGGCGCGCGACCGCGTCAGCACACTCGCCGACGAGGAAGGCGGCGATGCCGGCGACTCGCCCTTCGTCGCGCTGCGTGATGGAGAGGCGGTCTCGCCGCTCGCGGTCGTCGCATCTGCGTCGGACGAACCCGACTACGGCCTGGACATCGGCGTCTGGGAGGACAACGGCACGGAGCACGGGCGCGCATACGGCCTCGGCAGGCAGCCGTTCGGCAACCCCGCTCTCGACTTCGGCACGCAGGCGCCGTTCCACATGGGCTTCTATTACGAATCCGGCATCGTCTATGCGGCAGCCGGCTTCCTGAAGCGCACCTATCCCGAGTACCGCATCCACCTGTACCGGACGCTCGCGCTGCACGCGTTTCGCGCCGGGCACGAGTACTGGGGCTGGCGCTTCGCGGGATGGGCGATGCACTACATCCAGGATCTCGCGCAGCCGTACCACGCGCGCGTGCTTCCCGGCGTGAGCACCGTGCGGATGCTCTGGATCAACGCGCTCGACATCGCCGGCTGGCCGGATGCGAAGAACCGCGCGATCACGCTCGTCTCGAACCGGCACCTCGCACTGGAGAACTTCCAGCGCACCGCGCTGGTTGCCGAGCATCGCGACGCGGCGCGCGACGGTCCGCTGACGCGCGCGCTCGCCGGTGCGTCCGCTGCAGCCGGTGCCGTCCGGGCCGGCACATCGAGCGAACCCGTCGCGGACGAACGCACGGCCTTCGGCGAGGACGATCCGCGTGCGCTGGTCGCGCGGCGAGCGGCGCAGGCTGCCGATGCGCTGGACCACGCGGTCGCGACCGCGCTGCCGTCGAAGTTCGTCGACGATCCCGATTTCGAGTTCGGCGTCGAGGCGGTCGGCATCGACCTCCAGGCACACCTGGCCGCGACGGCGCCGGCGGCACGCGACGCGATGGTGCAGGCGCTCCTGCCGTCGATGCACGAACTCGGCGTGCACTCGCGCGCGTTCGTGCGCACCATGCTGGCCGGCCGCAGCACGCAGCGCCCCTGATTCGCACGGAACGGCCTGCCGGGCGGCTGCCTCCGGGGAGGTCGGCGCCCGGCGGGCACGCGGGTCACTGCCTACGCGGATCGGTCTTCGGGTCGACGTATACGACGTCGAAGGGGCCCGTGCCGTTGATCTGCACGATCGTCTCGCCCCGGCTCACCGCGTAATGCGGCATCCCGGCCGGCAGGTGCACGAAGCTCGCTGCCGGCAGCGACTGCAGCGCAGCGCGTTGCAGCGTCTCGCCGGAGGCAATCGCGAACGTGCCGGAGATCACGGTGACGAACTCGTCTTTCGAATGACGATGCGGCGGGATCACGAAGCCGTCGGGAAAGCGCAGGCGCAGGACGAAAGGCCCGGGCTTGCCCGGGCTGCCCAGCAGCGCCGCGGCGCGGGCGCCGGGCGGAAGCGATGCGGGCGCCGGTCCCCATTCGATCGCGTCGCTCGACACCACGGTGTGGTGCGCTTGCGGTGCGTCGGCGGCCTGCGACGGCGCAGCGACGCCGAGTCCGGCGGCAGCGCCGAGCGAGGCAATGAGCAGCCGGGCTGCAGTACGGGTTCGCGGAACTACTCTCATGATGGTTCTCCTTCGGTTGGGCCGGGGGCGCGCCCCGGCCGCCCGAGCGCCGATCGCCCGCCTCGGCGACGGACGCTCGGATTCAATGCCAGTCGATCGGCTCAGCGCCGGTCGATCACGACTTCCAGGTACTCGGCCGGAACGGCCATCGATCCGTCGTCCACACGATTGAAGCGGTCGATCAGCGCAATCAGGTCGCTTTCGAGCGCTTCCTGCGCTGCGGGTTCGATCGCCGCGAAGGTCTTCAGCACGGGGCCGTACCAGGTCCGGAAGACCACCAGCCAGTGCTCGGGCGACCGATAGCGGAAGACGAAGTCGCGCGGCGTAGTCCGGATCGCGCTCGACCCGGCCTCGAACAACTCTGCGATGCGTGCGGGCGTACCCCACAATGCGGGCGGCTTCACGCCGGCGGGCGGCGGCGCGTACTTCCCGATCGTCCGGAAGACCTGTCCGATGAACCCGTCGGGGGTCCAGTTCGCCAGTCCGATCCGCCCGCCCGGCTTGCAGACGCGCAGCATCTCGGCCGCCGCGCGCTCCTGGTTGGGCGTGAACATCACGCCGAAGGTCGACACGACGACGTCGAAGCTGCCGTCGAGGAAGGGCAGCGCCTCGGCGTCGGCTTCGCGGAACTCGATGTCGAGCCGCTCGGCCGTGGCGCGCTCGCGTGCGCGATGCAGCAGCGCGGGCACGTAGTCGCTGGCGACGACGTCGCACCAGCGGCGCGCTGCGGCCAGCGAAACGTTGCCGTTGCCGGCGGCGACGTCGAGCACCTTCTGCGTCGAGCGCAGGTCCAGCGCCTCGCACAGCGTCTCGCCGACGATCTGCAGCGTGGTACCGATGAGGGCATAATCGCCCGAGGACCATGCCGCCTGCTGGCGGGCCTTGAGCGCTTCGAGATCGACCGCGGTCGACGTCGTGTTTCGAGGACTGGTGGCTACGGCGGTGTTCATACGGTTTCTCCTTGGGAACGTGGGCGGTCTCGCCGATTCCCACCGTATTCGCGGGGCGTGGAGGCCAGCGTGGTAGCCGGCGTGGAAGTGCACCTGGATACGCCCGCCGGCGCCGAAGATCCGCTGCACGTACGGCTGCTCGGCCCGTTGACGATCCGCCGCAACGGGGTCGCGTTGGTGTTGCCCGCCTCGCGCAAGGTGCGCGCGCTCCTCGGCTACCTGGCAATCGCTCCACGTCCGCCGACGCGCAGCCACCTGTGCGAACTGCTGTGGGACGTTCCGAACGATCCGCGCGGCGAGCTTCGCTGGTCTCTGAGCAAGATCCGCGGCCTCGTCGACGAGCCGGCGCGGCAACGCGTCTACACGCGCGACGACACCGTAGGAGTCGACCTGGCGGATTGCTTCGTCGACGCCATCGCGGTCGCGCGCGCGGCCGAGGAAGGCATCGGTGCGCTCGGCGTGCAAGGAAAGCGCGAACTCGCCGCGCTGTTCGGCGGCGACTTCCTCGAAGGGCTCGAACTCGATCGCAGCCCGGTCTTCGGCGGATGGCTCACCGCGCAGCGGCGTCGATTCCGCGCGTGCGAGACCGCCCTGCTAGAAGACCTCGTCGCACGGGTCCCGGACGACGAAGCGCTCGGCTACCTCGAGCGCTGGCTCGTGCTGTCGCCTTTCGATCCACGCGCCCACGAGCGGCTGCTGGACGCGCTCGCGCGGCGGGGCCGGATCCGCGAAGGCGAGGAGCATCTCGCCGCGGCGATCCGCCTGTTCGAGGCCGAGGGGCTCGACGCGGCGCCGCTGCGCGACGCGTGGAACGCAAGCAGGGCACGGGCCGGCGGCGCGCTGCGCTTCGAGATGCCACCGAAGGCGCAGGAGTCGGCCGCGGACTCGCAGGAAGCCGGCGAGCGCCATCGCATCGACGACCGCCAACGGATCGCCACGGTCGCGCCCCGCCGTGCGTCGCTCGCCGTGATGCCCTTCGTCGATACGTCGCCCGCGGCCGGCGCGCGCGGCGGTGCCGCCGATGCGCTCGCGCACGACGTGATCACGCGGCTCGCCAAGCTGCGCAGCCTGCTCGTGATCGCACAGGGCACGGTGTTCGCGCTGCACGAACGCGGGATCGCTTCGGAGGAAGCGGGCCGCATGCTCGACGTCGACTACGTCGCGAGCGGGTCGGTGCGGCGCGACGGCGATCGCCTGCGCGTGACGGTCGAACTCGTCGAGACGCGCAGTGCGCGCATCGTCTGGACCGAGACCTTCGACCGCAAGGCCGGCGACACGCTCGCGGTGCTCGACGAAATCGGCAACTGCATCGTCTCGTCGATCGACAGCGAGATCGAGACGGTCGAACGCAACCGCGCGATCCTGAAGCCGCCCGAGTCGCTCGACGCATGGGAAGCCCACCATCGCGCGCTGTGGCACATGTACCGGTTCAGCAGGATCGACAACGAACAGGCGCGGCACTTCTTCGAAACCGCGGTGAGGCTCGACCCGACGTTCGCGCGCGCCTGGGCCGGACTGTCGTTCACGCATTTCCAGAACGCCTTCCAGGGATGGACCGAACGCGAGCCCGAGATCGATCGCGCATACGCCGCGGCCGGACAGAGCCTGATGGCCGACGATCGCGATCCCGCCGCGCACTGGGCGATGGGCAGGGCGCTGTGGCTGCGCGGCACCAACGACGAGTCGGTCGCGGAGCTGCGAAAGTCGATCGACCTCAGTCCGAACTTCGCGCTCGGCCACTACACGATGGCCTTCGTCCAGTCGCAGGCCGGCGATCCGCGAGCGGCGATCTCGTCGTCCGATCACTCGCGCCGGCTGAGCCCTTTCGATCCCCTGCTCTTCGGCATGCTCGGCGCGCGCGCGATGGCGCTGGTGCGCCTGGGCGAGTTCGAACAGGCGGCCGAGTGGGCGGTGAAGGCCGCGGCACGACCCAACGCGCATCCGCACATCCGCGCGATCGCGGCGTTCACGCTGGCGCTGGCCGGCTCGCTCGACGAGGCGCGCGCATTCGCCGCCGCGATCCGCAGGGACCTGCCGCGATACGGCGTCGGCGACTTCCTCGCAGCGTTCCACTTCGATGCGCAGGGCGAGGCGCACTTCCGCGAAGGCGCACGCCGGGTGGGGATGGGTTGAGGGCGTCTGCGCCGCGGATGTAGGCGGGTGCGCTCGATTTTCGAGCGTTTCCGCGCGAAGAATCGATTGTCCGACGCAAGACGCTCGTTTTTCGAGCATTCTCGGCAGTGGCAGCGCAAAGCAGCGGATGCGGCGTCCGTCGACCCACCGCCCACCGCCCACCGCCCACGGCCGCTGGGCCCCCGACTCCACGCCGTGCTCTATAGCGCGTCGTACTTCCTGCGGCTGCCGCGCGCCCGCTCGACGGGGTAGCGCTTTCCGTTCGACTCGAGCTTGCGTGCCGCGGCTTCGAGCAGGTCGACGTCGAGCTTGTCGGCAAGCCGCACCAGGTACAGCAATACGTCTGCCATTTCCTCTGCGATCCGGCCGACCTCGTCGGAGGGCAATCGGCGCGATTCCTCGTCACCGAGCCACTGGAAGTGCTCGAGCAGTTCGGCCGCCTCGACACTGAGCGCCATCGCGAGGTTCTTCGGCGCGTGGAACTGGTCCCAGTCACGCGCGTCGGCGAAGCGGCGAAGCGCCGATGCGAGTTCTTCGAGGGATCCCGGTCCCGCTCCCGCCCGTTCTTCGTTCATCGGTTCAATGCATCGGTTCGTCAATTCGGCGATTCGTTCGGTCCACCGCTTCGCCGGTCGGCCGCGTTGCCGGTCCGCAGATCCACCGCTTCGCCGGTCCGTCGATCGGTGACATCATCGCATCGTAAACCGGTCGTTCGAAGGAC
>CAYZYC010000013.1:21012-32838 GCA_964481165.1 uncultured Limnobacter sp.
CGCCGGTCCGTCGATCGGTGACATCATCGCATCGTAAACCGGTCGTTCGAAGGACGTTTCGCAGATGACCGTCGCGACATTCCGCTTCTACGAGGAGCTCAACGACTTCCTCGCTCCGCAGCGGCGCAGGCGCGAGTTCGACCACGCCTGCGCGCGCGCGGCGACCGTCAAGCACGAGATCGAGTCGCTGGGCGTTCCGCACACCGAAGTGGAACTGGTGCTCGTCAACGGCGAGTCGGTCGGGTTCGAACACCTGCTGCACGACGGCGACCGCGTCGCCGTGTACCCGAAGTTCGAGGCACTCGACGTCACTGCCTTGCTGCGCGTGCGCGAGCGCCCGCTGCGCGTCGTGCGCTTCGTCGCCGACGCGCACCTCGGTGCGCTCGCCCGCCTGCTCCGGCTCACCGGCTTCGACACGCTCTACGACAACGCGTTCGACGACCGGCAGATCGGACGGATCTCGACCGCACACGCGCGCATCGTGCTCACGCGCGACCGCGAGCTGCTCATGCGCCGGACGATCACGCACGGCTGCTACGTGCGCGCACTGCAGCCCGAGCGCCAGCTGCACGAGGTGTTCCGGCGGCTGGACCTGAGGGGCAGCGCGCGTCCGTTCACGCTGTGCCTGTCCTGCAACGCCCCGTTGCGAGCGGTCGACAAGGCACAGGTCGCCGATGCGCTGCCTGCGCAGGTGCGCGAACTGCACGAGCGCTTCAGCACCTGTGAAGCCTGCCGGCGCGTCTTCTGGGAAGGGTCGCACTGGCGCCGCCTGCGCTCGATCGTCGACGACGTGCTTGGCGCAGGACATCATGCCGGGTGAACACGCCGGGTGACGCGCGCCCGGGAAAGCTCCGGCAGCGGCGCGCCGGCGCGGAAGCATCTCCGTGGTCCATTGCGCTGCGCATGGCCCGCAACGAACGAAACGCCAGTGCACGCGATGTCGAGCGAACCATGGCGCTGGCCTTCGGACGCGCCGAGCCGATGCGCCGTCACGCAGCAGCCGCACCGGCGGGCAGGCGCAGGATGCTGCGCGATGCCCTGCGCAACGGCACGTGCAGCGCGACGGCCAGCAGCGCCAGCGCGATGTCCGCCGACCACAGCAGGTCGTAGTGCCCGGTCGATTCCAACGCCACTCCTCCGAGCCAGACGCCCAGCGCACCGGCCACCTGGTGCAGCAGGATCGCGACGCCGAACAGCGCGGTGAGATGCTCGGCGCCGTAGCGGCGGGCGAGGATGCCGGTCGTCGGCGGCACGGTCGCCATGTAGGTGGCGCCCATCCACACCGCGAACGCGAGCATCACCGCGGGCGTCTTCGGCGCGAGCAGGAACAGCAGCACGCCGGCCGCACGAGCCGCGTACAGCACGATCAGCATGCCCTCCATCGAACGCTTCTGCGTCAGCACGCCCGAGACGATGCTGCCGACGATGTTGCATGCGCCGACGATCGCGAGCCAGGTGCCGGCCAGCGCCGCCGGCATGCCGCACGATTCGATGACGCCGGGCATGTGCGCGGTCAGGAATCCGACGTGGAATCCGCAGATCGAGAACCCGCCGGCGACGAGCCAGTACGCCGGGTCGCGAAACGCCGCGCGGCGCGCCGCCGAACGCTGCGCGGCGACATGCTCATGCGGTTGGGGCTGGCGCTGCGCCTGCGACCGCTCGCCGCCGCCGCGCCTCGCGCGAAACGCGCGCGCGAGCGGCAGCACGGCCACCGTGAGCAACGCCATCAGCCACATCGCGCCGACCCAGCCGGCCGAAGCGATCGACACCTGCACGAGCGGCGCGATCATGAGTTGTCCCGCGGATCCGCCGGCACCGACGATGCCGCAGGCGAGTCCGCGGCGCGACGGCGCGACACGCTGGGCGACGATTCCCAGCAGCAGCGACGCCCCGCCTGCGGCGGCGCCGGCCGCCCCGGCGAAACCCATCGCGAAGGCCATCGTCAGCACGTTCTTCGCGAAGGTCGTCGCGATGTTGCCGAGCGCGCACAGCGCCCCGCCCACGGCGATGACGCGCGCCGGACCGAATCGTTCGGCCAGCGCGCCGGCAGCCGGCTGTGCGAGTCCCCAGCTCACCTGCCCGATGGCGATCGCCAGGCTCAACGCGGCGAAGCCGATTCCGGTCGTCGAGTTCATCGACGACAGGAAGAGTCCCGACGACATCCGCTGCCCCATGATCACCGCGAGAAGGACCGCGGCCGGTATCGCGTATGCGCCGATTCCGCCCCCGAACGCCGCGCGCGCCGAGGCGGCAACCCGCTGCCCGAAGGCGCTCTCCGCCGTTGCGCTCACGCGGCCCTCCACAACGGCACTTCGTCCTCGGTGGCCAGGTCGAGCGAGGCGATTACCAGCCGATCCTCGTCGGGGTCGGGGCGAATCCGCCACCCGCGCGAACGCACGAGGGCGCGCATCGGGTCGTTGTTGGCGAGGACGCTGCCTTCGAGCCGGCGGATTCCGCTCGTCCGTGCCCTGCGCACGAGCGCGTTCAGCAGCTGCGAGCCGAGCCCGTGGCCCTGCCATTCGTCGGCCACCGCGATCGCGAAGTCGGCCACGCCGTCGCGATAGTTCGCGTCGGACGGCACGCGGCGCACGTAGCGCGCCTCGGCAACCTGCCGCTCCTCGCCGTCGAAGTCGAAGGTCTCGGCGAGCAGCGCGAGGTGCGACGCATAATCGACCTGCGTCAGGTAGTCGAGCGCCGTTCCGGACAGTTCGCTGAGCGCGCTGTGGAAGCGGCGATACCGGCTCTGCGGCGAAAGCCCGCGAACGAACCGCTGCTGCAGTTCGGCGTCCTGCGGAAGCACCGGACGCACGAGCACGCTGCGCCCGTCGTCGAGCAGCATGCGGTCGATCAGCGCCGCGGGATATCGGTGGATCCGGAAAATTCCGTGCGTGCCCGGCGTCTGGTCCATCGTTTCGCTCCGTTCGGTTTCGAGCCCTTGCGACCTGCCGGGCATCAGGCGACCGAGTCTGCGAGCGCAACGTGATCGCGCAATTTCCGGGGCGAAACGCTGTGTTGCCGCTTTGTATTCGCGCGACGCGAGCGTGTAATGAAGGGCGCGGCACGCGCCGCTATACTCGTGACGCCTTGGAGCGCCGCCGGTGGACGACGGCGAAGGAGGGTTGGCCAACGTGACGGACACCGGACGTGTACTGGTCGTCGACGACGACCCTGCGGTGCGCGAAATGCTGGGCGAGTATCTCGGCTCGCACGGCTACGAGGTCTGCAGCGCCGGAAGCGGCAAGGCGATGCGCGCCGAGATCGAACGCGCCCTGCCCGATGTGATCCTGCTCGACCTGCAACTGCCGGGCGAGGACGGCCTGACGCTCGCGCGCTATCTGCGCGAGCACTACGACGTCGGAATCATCATGGTCACCGGGGCGACCGATCCGGTCGACCGCGTGATCGGCCTCGAAGTCGGTGCCGACGACTACATCGGCAAGCCCTTCGACCCCCGCGAACTGCGCGCACGCCTGAAGAGCGTGATGCGCAGGCTGCAGGCAAGGCCGTCGGCCGGTCCGCCGGCGGGTGCGGCGAACGCGGAGTGCCGCGTCGCGTTGGCGCGCTGCACGCTCGACATCGCGTCGCACCGGCTGATCGGCGAGAACGGTCGGGAGATCCCGATCACCGCGATGGAGTTCGACCTGTTGAAGGTCTTCGCCGAGCACCCGAACCGGGTGCTCTCGCGCGACCAGTTGCTGACCTTCACCCGCAACCGCGAGTGGGAACCTTTCGATCGCTCGATCGACATCCGGATCGCGCGGCTTCGCCGCAAGATCGAAGCCGATCCGGAGAACCCGCAGGCGATCCGCACGGTGCGCGGCGTCGGATACATCTACGTTCCGCCGGCGGCCTGACCGCTTCTCCCCGAAGCCGCGCGGGTCCGCATTCCCGAAGCGGCGCGGTTCCGTACCCCCGTGCCGCGCCGTTTTGTATCCGTTCTGTTTCGATGGTTTCGGCGCCGTAACATGGCGCCGCAAGCGCGCCGTTTGCTCCTAGACTGACAGTCACGACACTGCCATCGCAGGAACGGCCATGACGCACCCCCTGCCGGTGTTCGACGATCTGCTCGTCAGCGACGCACTTCCCACGCTGCTGATCGGCGAGACCATCATCGACTGCAACGCGGCGGCTCGCGCGCTGTTCGGCTGCGATGCGAAGTCGCTGTGCCGGCAGCCGCTGGCCACCGTGCTGCCCGCCGTGCAACCCGACGGAAGCGACTCGCTGCGTGCCTGGCGCGAGCGTCTCGCAGCGGCCCGTTCCGGACTGGCGCAGTGGTTCCTCTGGCAGTTCGTGCGCCGCGACGGCGGGGTGGTCGACGCGCTGGTGCACCTGGAAGCCGACGCACCGGCGCTCGACACGCCGGAGAGCGCCGCGGCAACCGCACGAGGCGATGCGCCGGGTGCATGCGACACGCCGGACGCCGGCGGCGCGCCGGTACGCGCAAGGCTGCGCGACCTGACGCGCTTTCGCGGCGTCGAATGGTCGCGCATGCAGCAGGCACTGGCCGGCACCGCCGCGATGGTCTTCGCGAAGGACCTCGAGGGTCGCTACCTGTTCGTGAATCGTTCGTTCGCCGAGATGCTCGGCCGCCTGCCCGAGGAGGTCGTCGGCCTGCTGGACACCGACGTGCTGCCGACAGCGCTCGCACGCAATGCGCGCCGCCAGGACGCGATGGTCCTCGAGGAATGCCGGCCGCTCGATTTCGAGGAACAGGGCGAAGTCGACGGTGAACCGCGCTCGTACCTGACGCTGAAGTTCCCGCTGATGCGCGCCGACGGCAGCGCCTACGGCGCCTGGGGGATCTCGACCGACATCACGGCGAGAAAACGCACGCAGCAGGCGCTGCACGACGCGGCGCTCGCCGTTTCGCGCGCCGACGAAGAGGGCCTGGTGCAGGCGCTGACGGGCTACCTGGCGACGATCCTCGGCACCGATCTCGCGCTGATCGGCGTCATCGAAGGAGAAGGCGAGCAACGGCGCGTGCGAACGATCGCCATGTACGGCGACGGCATCTATCTCGAGAACCACACGTACCTGCTGACCTCGACGCCGTGCCGCACCGTGCTCGAAGGGTTCCGGTGCTACGGACGGAACGTCTGCGAAGCCTTTCCCCAGTCGAACCGGCTGCGCAAGGCGCGCATCGAGAGTTACGCCGGCTACCCGCTGCGCGGCTCCGACGGGCGCCTGCTCGGCGTGATCGCGGTGCTCTCGCGCAGGCCGCTCGAGGACGAGGCACTGGCCGAGTCGGTGCTCGGGATCTTCGCCGGGCGCGCCGCCGGCGAGATCGAACGGCGGCGCGCCGAAGACGCGCTGCGCGCTTCCGAGGCGAGCTATCGCGCGATCTTCGACGCGAGCGAGGACGCGCTGTTCGTGCACGACTGGGACACCGGCCGCATCGTCGACGTCAATCCGAAGGCGTGCGTCGCCTACGGATACACGGTAGAGGAGATGCGCAACCTGCTGCCCTCGCAGCTCGGTTCGGGCGTGTACCCGTACACCGGGGACGAGGTGACCCGGCTGCTCGAGCGCGCGAAGGCCGGAAAACCGACGACGTTCGAGTGGCATCGCCGCAACAAGGACGGCTCGCTGCACTGGGACGAGGTGCACATCAAGCCGGCCGAGATCGCTGGAAAGCCGCGCATCCTGTCGTTCACGCGCGAGATCACTTCGCGCAAGCTCGCCGAACAGGCGCTGCGCGAAAGCGAGGAGCAGTACCGATCGATCTTCAACGCGTCGGTCGACGGGATGCTGCTGTGGGACTCGACCGGTCGCGTCGTCGACGTCAACGAGGCGTTCGTGCGCATGCACGGCTTCGAGCTCGAAGACCTGCTCGATGCCGACTGCGAACGTTTCGTCCCCGAAGAGCGGCGCGAGCACTGCAGGCGGATGGTGCGCGAAGCGCTGGACGGCACTCCCCAGAGCGTCGAATCCATCGCGCGCCGCCGCGACGGGTCGACCTTCGATATCGAAGTCCACCTGGAGCCGATGCAGTACCGCAACGAACCGCACGTGCTCGCCATCGTGCGCGACCTCACCGAGCGCAAGCGCGAAGAAACCCGGCGCGCGACCCTGGAGGAACAGCTCCGGCAGGCGCAGAAGATGGAAGCGATCGGCCACCTGACCGGCGGCATCGCGCACGATTTCAACAACCTGCTCGCCTCGATCATGGGCTACGTCGTGCTCGCGAGCGAACGACAGGAGAACCTCGGCGACCCCAGGCTCGGGCAGTACCTGCAGCAGGCGCAGCTGTCGTGCGAACGCGCACGCGATCTCATCCGGCAGATGCTCACCTTCAGTCGCGGCCAGCGCGGAGAGCCGCGTCCGATCGGCCTGCCGGCTGCGGTGCGCGAGGCGACGAAGCTGTTGCGCGCCTCGTTCCCCGCGACGGTGGAAATGACCACCGACTTCGACGCGGACCTGCCGGCGGTGATGATGGATCCGGTGCAGTTCGAGCAGATGCTGATGAACCTGTGCATCAACGCGCGCGACGCGATGAAAGCCTCCGGCACCGTGCGCGTTCGCGCCGTCTCGCGCAACGGCCTGCACGGCGTGTGCACGTCGTGCAGGCAGAGCATCGACGGCGACTTCGTCGAGCTGTCGATCGCCGACACCGGTCCGGGCATCGTCGCCGAAGTGCTCGATCGCATGTTCGAGCCGTTCTTCAGCACCAAGGAGGTCGGCAAGGGCAGCGGCATGGGGCTGGCCACCGTGCACGGCATCGTGCACGATCACCGCGGCCACATCGTCGTCGACTCGCAACCCGGCCGCGGCGCGGTCTTCCGCGTGCTTCTGCCGCCGCTGGGGGCGGCGCTCGTCGACGGGACCGGCGCAACGCCCACGGCGGCCGCGAAGCCCGATCGCCCGCAGCTCCACGGCCGCGTCGTGCTCGTCGACGACGAAGCGTCGGTGCTCGGGTTCATGCGCGAGCTGCTCGAGAACTGGGGGCTGCGCGTGGCGCCGTTCTTCGATCCCGAGGAGGCGCGTCGCCAGATCGTTTCGCACGGGCTCGAATTCGACGTGCTGATCGCCGACCAGACGATGCCGCGACTCACCGGAACCGAACTCGCGCGTGCCGTCGCACCTGCGCGTCCGGACGTTCCCATCCTGCTGTACACCGGCTACCGCGACGGAGTCGCCGCTACCGAACTGGAGGCCGGAGGGGTTCGAGCGGTGCTCGACAAGCCCGTCGATCCGTCGTTGCTGTATGCGCAACTGCAGCGGCACCTTCCGCGACGCAGCGCACGCGGGTGAACACGGGTTCCGACTTGCAGGGGGTCGGACGGCTGCTCGTCGACGCCGTTGCCGGCGTCACCGACATCGTCGAGGAGATCCACCGAACCATCGCGACGCTGTCGCCCGTCGTCGGCCGCTCTCCTGCGGGACGCACGCGGGGCATCACCGGTCTCGTCTACCGCAACGTGCGTCGCGTCACCGGCGTCGCGGGATCCGGGCTCGACGTGGCGTTGGGGCGACTCGCCCCGCTGGTCAGCGGAATCGGCGTTTCGCAGGCGCGGCGCGAAGCCGTCCTCGCGGCGCTGAACGGCGTGCTCGGCGACTACCTGGTTGCCTCGGGCAACCCGCTGGCGATTCCGATGCGGCTGCGCCGAAACGGACGTTCGCTGACGCTCGACCGCGACGCGCTGTCCGCCGACATCGGAAGCCCCGGACGCCGTCTCGTCGTCCTCGTGCACGGGCTGTGCATGAACGACCTCGAGTGGCAACGCGACGGGCACGATCACGGCGCGTCGCTCGAGCAGGATCTCGGCTTGCGCGCGCTCTACCTGCATTACAACAGCGGTCTGCGCGTCTCGACGAACGGTCTGGAATTCGCCGAGTCGATGGAACGGCTGCTTCAGGCGTGGCCGGTGCCGATCGACGAACTGGTCATCGTCGGACACAGCATGGGGGGACTGGTCGCGCGAAGCGCCTGTCATCACGCGAGCCAGGCAGGTCACGGGTGGTTGCGCCGGCTGAAGACGCTCGTCTTTCTCGGCACGCCGCACCATGGTGCGCCGCTCGAGCGCGCAGGCAACCGGGTACACATCCTGGTCGCGATCAGCCCCTACACGGCACCGTTCGCCCGGCTGGGTGCGCTGCGCAGCGCCGGGATCCGGGACCTGCGCCACGGCAACCTCGTGGACGAAGACTGGGCGCAGACGCCGAAAGCGCATCGTCACGATCCTCGAGCGATCGTGCCGCTTCCTGCCGGCGTGCGGTGCCTGGCGCTCGCCGCGAGCCGGCAACGCCGGCCTGCCGCCCCGAACCGGACCGTGCTCGGCGACGGGCTGGTCCCGGTGAACAGTGCGCTGGGCATACACCGCAATGCCGCGCGGACGCTGCCCATCCCGGAATCACAGCGGGCAGTGTGTTACGGGCTGCACCATCTCGACCTGCTGTCGAGCCCGGCGGTGTACCGGCGGATCCGGGACTGGCTGCGAGTCGCGTAGCGCACAGACGCCGTCGCGCCGTACGTTCACGGGACTACGGCGCTTCCACTTCGCGCTTCTTGCGCCGGTAGGCGAGCTGCGGGCGCGTGATTCCGAGTGCCCGCGCAGCAGAACTCAGGTTGCCGCCGGCACGCTCGACGGCGGCATCGACCAGGATACGTTCGACGTCGTCGAGGCTCGCCTTTTTCGACGCGACGTAATCGAGGAAGTTGCTGACCGTATCCTCGTCGTGCGAAAGCATCCGGCCGTCACGCCCGAGGCCCGTCATTCGCTGGCGGCGCGGTTGCGCCGCGATCGACGGAAACAGGTCGGAGAGGTCGATGTACGAACCCGCCGAAGCGAGGATCACTCCGCGCTCTATCACGTTCTCGAGTTCGCGCACGTTGCCTGGCCATGCATAGTGGCGAAGCGCGTGCAGCGCGCGATCGGTGACACCGGGCACGCGCTTGCTGTGCCGCGTGCCGTACCGCTCGACAAAACACTTGACCAGTTCCGGAATGTCCTCGGTTCGCGCGCGCAGCGGGGGAATCGTGATCGGATAGACGTTGAGCCGGTAATACAGGTCGCGGCGAAACCGGCCCTGGGCCACCGCGCTGTCCAGGTCGACATTGGTCGCAGCGATCACGCGAACGTCGACCTTGCGGGTGCGTACGTCACCGACGCGCTCGACTTCACCCTCCTCGAGCACGCGCAGCAACTTGGCCTGCGCCGATGCGGACAGTTCGCCGACCTCGTCGAGGAACAGCGTGCCGCCGTGTGCGCGTTCGAAGCGGCCCGGGCGCGATTGGTGCGCTCCGGTGAACGCGCCCTTCTCGACGCCGAAGAGCTCCGACTCGATCAGCGACTCGGACATCGCCGCACAGTTCATGGCGACGAACGAAGCGCCAGCGCGTGGCCCCATGCGGTGCAGCGCTCTTGCGAACATCTCCTTGCCGACCCCGGTCTCGCCCAACAGCAGCACCGTGACCTGGCTCGGCGCAGCTTTGCGGATCAGTTCCCACGACGCGACGAACGCCGGCGACTGGCCGACGAGATCGCTGGCGCAGGTGTTGCTGTCCAGCGAACAGCGCAGGTTCTTCACTTCGTCCTGCAGGCGCAAAATGTCTTCGGCGACCGAGTCGGGCTCGAAGTACTTCAACTGCCCGGCTGCATCGGGCCACTCGTCGGCGGTACGACCGACGATGTGGCACTCGTGCGCTCCTGCGGCGCGGCATGCGGTTTCCCGGTACAGGATCATGCGCCCCATCAGAGCCGTCGAGTACCCCGACGCGTACCCGAGTTGCATCCAGCAGGCGGGCTCCGTGGAAATTCCGTAGAGCTGGCAATGCACGTCGGCTTCGTACGAACTCTCCCACGTGAACTCGCCACGGAATATCCCGTGTGCAACGTCCATCGTCATCGAGTCGGCGCGCGCACGAACGATCCCTTCGAGCGTGTGCAGCATCGGGCCCATCCCGAGCAGTTCGGTGTCGGACGCATCCGGATAGAGCTCGCGTGCCCAGGCGGCATCGCGCGCGCCCGATGCGAATCCGATGCGCATCAGCACGCCGCGTGCGCGATCGACGCCGAGCGAGTCGATCAGTTCCTTTCGCAGCGCCGCGACCGATGCGCCGTGCAGCAGCAGCATCCGCTGCTCGCCGAGCCAGATATGGCCGGAGTCGACTGAGAACCGCAGCCGCGATGCGAGCGCATCGAGCCGCTGCGAGAAGTCCGTTGATTGCGACATCGAGATTCGGAAGGCGCGGAGCCCGGTAGCCGACGATGCATCGTACCGATACGCCGGTGCTCGCCAGTCTGCAACTGTAGCGCAGTCGCCGCCCCGCTCGCGGCGCTTGATCATTTGATCAATCCCGGCCTCGTTTGACGATTTGATCGAGGCCTCCGATTGATTGGTGCAGTGCGATGCCGGCGCAGTCCCAGCAAAAACAACGCACTGCAGGTTCGGCACGCATGTTGCAACGAGAACGGGACAAACCGCTCGAGGAGGAGACCCATGCGGAACCCGGGGATACGCGCGACCGCGTCGCGCTGTTTTGCTTTTCTCGCTCTCGCAGGCATCGCGTCGACTGCCAACGCCGACAGCGCCGGCAGATGGCAGAACGGCCAGGAGGTCTACGACAAGGTCTGCGGCTACTGCCACGAAGTCAACGTCGGCCCGGTGCTCAAGGGGCGTTCGTTGCCGGTCGAGTACGTCCAGTACATCGTCCGCCACGGCAACCGCGCGATGCCGAGCTTCCGGCCGAGCGAGATCGACGACGAAATGCTCGCGCAGGTCGCCCGGCTGATTTCCGGCAAGCCGGTGCAGTGATGGACCGGCGCAACTTTCTCGGAAGCATCGCGGGCGGCACCCTCTTCGCCGGCGCTGCGGTGTTCGTACGCTCCGCAGTGGCGATGCCCGCTTCCGCATCGGCGGCGTCGACCTTGTCGCCGTGCGTGCGCACCCAACCCGTTCTCGTCGTGCACCGCAGCGACCTGCCGGGGTCCACCGCGCTGGCCACGGCGATCGTCGGTGCACTGCGCGCCGAAGGCATGCCTGCGACGCTGCTCGATCGCAGCGGGCCGGAACTCGCCTCGTTCGCGTCGATCGATTCGGTGCTGCGCGGCGCGCACGGCGCTCGCGTCGCAGGCGTGATGGACGACGCCGCCGCGCTGCTGTTCCAGCAACTCGCCGCATCGCAGGGCGGGTCGTGGCTCGTCGAGGGGCAGCACCGCTTCGACGGCGGCGACGTCCGGCATCGCCTGAACGCAGTCGGCGCGTCGGCACTCGCGTGGTCCGAGCCCGTCGAAGGATGGGCGCCGCGGATCGCGAGGCGCTACACGGAGATCGTCACGGGCCGGCCTGCGACCGGCGCAATCGACGCCGGCGCATCACCGGCGAACGGCGAAGCGGACGCAACGCGACTGGTTTCGTTCGTCATCGACCTGCACCAGAACCACAACGGGAGACCGGAACGATGAGTACCAACGGCAACGCGCTTCCCCGGGGCGTCGAAGCTTCGACATTCAACAAGGCGCTGGCGCAGCTGCGCACGATCCTGGGCGCCGAGAACGTTCTTGCCGAAACCGAGCGCCTCGTCCCGTACAACAAGATCATGATGCCGGTGCCCGACGAGCAGCACGCGCCGTCGGCGGCGATCACGCCGGCGAGCGTCGAACAGGTGCAGCAGGTGATGAAAGCGCTCAACGAGCACAGGATCCCCGTATATCCGATCTCGACCGGCAAGAACCTCGGCTACGGCTCGGCCGCGCCGGTGCAGCGCGGACAGATCGTCATGGACCTGCGCCGGATGAACCGGATCCTGTCGGTCGATCCCGACCTGTGCACGGCACTGGTCGAACCGGGCGTGACCTACCAGCAGCTCTACGATTACCTGCAGGA
>CAYZYC010000014.1:0-31656 GCA_964481165.1 uncultured Limnobacter sp.
TCGCGAATCTCTCGTCGGGCGGCGTCACCGGCGGCGCGCTGATCATCGTCGGCGAAGACTACGGCGACGGCTCGAGCATCATGCAGGAGCGCAGCCACGCGTTCGCGATGAAGTCGCAGATCTGGCTGCTCGACCCGCGACCGAACCTGCCGAGGATCGTCCAGGCGGTCGAGGACGGGTTCGCGCTCTCCGAGGCGAGCCGCACGCCGGTGATGCTGGAACTGCGGATCCGCGCATGCCACCTGCACGGGCGATTCATCGCCCGCGAAAATCGCCGCTCGGACTTCGCGCTGACGCAGGCGCTCGAGAATCCGCGGCGCGACGTCGATCGCATCGTGCTGCCGCCGGCGAGTTTCCTGCACGAACGCGAGAAGGTCGAGGAACGCTGGCCGGCGGCGGTGCGTTTCATCCGCGAACGGCGATTGAACGAGTTCTTCGCCGAGCGCGAACGCGACGTCGGGATCGTCGTCCAGGGAGGGCTGTACAACACGTTGATGCGTTCGCTCGAGCGCCTGGGGCTGGCCGACTCCTACGGCCGCACGAGCGTGCCGCTGTACGTGCTGAACGTTACCTATCCGCTGATCGACGCGGAGATCGAACGATTCTGCACGGGCAAGCGCGCGGTACTCGTCGTCGAGGAAGGCCAGCCGAACTTCATCGAGCAGGCGATCGCGGCATCGCTGCACGACGCCGGAACGCGGACCCGCGTGCTGGGCAAGGGTCTGTTGCCGATCGCCGGCGAGTACTCGCCCGCCGTGCTCACCGACGGCCTGCGTGCGTTCTTCGGCGCCCATGCACCGCAGCTTCCCGTCGCCGCACCGGCGCCGCAGTCGGTGACCGCGCTGGTCGCGAGTGCGCAGGCGCAACTGGCCGGAGTCGTGAAGCCACGTTCGCCCGGCTTCTGCACCGGGTGTCCCGAGCGTCCGGTCTTTGCCGCGCTGAAGCTCGTGCAGCGCGAGCTCGGCGCGCACCACGTGAGTTCGGACATCGGCTGCCATCTGTTTTCGATCCTGCCGCCGTTTCACATCGGCAGCACGACGATGGGATACGGACTCGGCGCGGCCAGCGCCGCAGCGCTCGGATCGCCCACGGGGAAACGCGCGATCAGCATCATGGGCGACGGCGGCTTCTGGCACAACGGACTCACCAGCGGCGTTGCCAATGCGGTGTTCAACCAGAGCGACCAGGTCGCGCTGATCATAGACAACAACTACACGGCCGCTACCGGTGGGCAGGACGTGCTGTCGTCGAAGGCGGTCACGCGCAACCGCAGCACGCGTCATCCGATCGCGAAGGCGGTGCGGGGCGTCGGTGTCGACTGGGTTCGCCAGATCGACCGGACCTACGACGTCGAGGGCATGCGGGTCGCGCTGCGCGAGGCGTTGACGACGCCGTCGAAGGGACCGAAGGTCGTCATCGCGCAGTCCGAATGCATGCTGAATCGCCAGCGCCGCGAGAAGCCGCAGCGACGCAAGGCGATCGCCGCCGGCGAGCGCGTCGTACGCGAGCGTTTCGGCGTCGACAGCGACACCTGTACCGGCGATCACTCGTGCATCCGCATTTCGGGATGCCCGTCGCTGACCGTCAAGCCGAATCCCGATCCGCTGCGCCGCGATCCGGTCGCGCACGTGGAGCAGAGCTGCGTGGGTTGCGGCATGTGCGGCGAGGTGTCGCACGCGGCGGTGCTGTGCCCTTCGTTCTACCGGGCCGGCATCATCAGCAACCCGGATCGCAGCGATCGGTGGCGCGACCGCATCCGGCAGGCGGTGATCGGCGCGCTGCAGCGGCGCACGGATCGCCGCCTCGCCGCGACCGCGATCTGAATGCCGCTGTTCGCACAGGAGGGAGAACAAGCCGCGGACGTGTCCGCCGCAGGTTCCGCGGCGGGCGACGCCGTGCGCCCGATCTGCATCGCGATCCTCGCGATGGGCGGCGAGGGCGGCGGCGTGCTCTCCGACTGGATCGTCGATCTCGGCGAACACAACGGCCACGTGGCGCAGGCTACGTCGGTAGCCGGAGTGGCGCAGCGCACCGGCGCGACGATCTACTACGTCGAGCTGTTTCCGCGCGCCGAGTCCGAACGCGAGGGTGCCGCGCCGCTGCTCGCGCTGATGCCGGCGCCCGGCGACGTCGACGTGCTGATCGCCTCCGAACTGATGGAGGCGGCGCGCGCGGTGCAGCGCGGCCTCGTGACGCCGGACCGCACGACGCTGATCGCCTCGACGCACCGCGTGCTGTCGATCGACGAGAAGTCGGCGATGGGCGACGGTGCGGTCGACAGCGGCGTGCTCGAGCAGGCTTGCGCGAGCGCGGCCCGGACGTTCGTGCGCTTCGACATGGCCGAAGTGGTCGAGCGAAGCGGCAGCGTGATCAGCGCCGTGCTGTTCGGCGCGTTGAGCGGAACCGGCGTGTTGCCGTTCACCCGCGAGCAGTACGAGCGAACGATCGAGCGCGGCGGCCTCGCGGTGCAGGCCAGTCTCGCTGCTTTCGCCGAGGGCTACGATCGGGCCGCGCAGCCTGCGGCGCAACGCGCGCAGGGAGGCGCACCGGAAAGCGCGCCGGAACACGCGCCACGGATTGCTCCGCTGCCGGAGACGCACGCCGATGCGCGCGTCGCACGCCTGCTGCAGCGCCTGCGCAGCGAGTTCAGCGGCGACGTACGGGAGATGGCCGTCGCGGGCGTGCGCCGCACGATCGACTACCAGGACCCGCGGTACGCGGACCTGTACCTCGATCGTCTCGCGCGCATCGCCGCGCACGGCGATGCCGGACTGTCGAAGGAGTTCGCGCGTCATCTGGCGCTGTGGATGACCTACGAAGACACGATCCGCGTGGCCGACCTGAAGACGCGCTCGAGCCGCTTCGCGCGCGTGCGCGACGAAGTGCGCACCGAAGACGGCCAGCTGCTCGAGATCAACGAGTACATGCACCCGCGCGTGGAGGAGATCTGCGACACGCTGCCGGCGGGACTCGGACGCTGGCTGGCGGGATCGGGCACGCCGCGGCGCATCGTCGAACGCTACACGCGCAAGGGGCGCGTGATCCCGACGACCTCGCTGGGCGGCTTCCTGATGCTGCGCACGCTCGCGTCGATGCGCCGCTGGCGGCGCGCCACGCTGCGCTACGTGCGCGAGAACGAGGCGATCGAGCGCTGGCTCGCTCGCATCGACAGCACGGCTTCGACCGATCCGGAGCTCGCCACCGAGATCGCGCGCTGCCAGCGCCTGGTCAAGGGCTATGGCGATACGCACGAGCGCGGGAGCCGCAACTTCGAGACACTGATGGCGGCGATCGACCGGATCGCCGGCCGCGACGATGCGGCCGCGACGCTGCGCGCGCTGCACGAAGCGGCGCTCGCCGACGACGAGGGCGACGCGCTGCGCCGGCAGCTGAAGGCGATCTGAGTGGCGCTGCGCTTCCGCACCGGACGGGTCGCGATCAGCGCGGCGGCCCATTCGGCCCTGCGCGAGCGAGGTGCGCTCGAGGCGCGTGCGCTGGCCGATCGCGCGTTCTCGCGCGCGGCCGGGGCTCCGCTGATCGACGGAAACGAAGTCCGGCTGCTGAAGGACGCGCGCGAGAACTACCCGGCCTGGCTCGACGCGATCGCGCGCGCGCGACGCTACGTGCACTTCGAGAGCTACATCGTGCACGACGACGAGACCGGCAACGAGTTCGCCGACGCGCTGATCGCCGCTGCCGGGCGCGGCGTGCGGGTACGACTCGTCTACGACTGGCTCGGCGGACTCGGCAAGAGCTCGCGCCGTTTCTGGCGCCGGCTGCGCGACGGCGGCGTCGAAGTGCGCTGCTACAACCCGCCGCAACTGGACGCGCCGCTGGGATGGGTGTCGCGCGACCACCGCAAGATGATCTCCGTCGACGGCGAGGTCGGATTCGTCACCGGACTGTGCGTCGGGCGGATGTGGGTGGGCCAGCCCGAGCGCAAGCTCGATCCGTGGCGCGATACCGGTGTCGAGATCCGCGGGCCGGCCGTGCGCGACGTCGATCGGGCGTTCGCGTCGATCTGGAGCATGCTCGGCGAACCGATCGCCGGGGACGGAACAGCCGAAGACGACGAGCCGCACCCGGTCGGCAACACGAGCCTGCGCATCGTTGCGACGCTGCCGGCCACCGCCGGAATGCTGCGGCTCGACAACCTCGTCACGTCGATGGCGCGCAAGCGCGTGTGGCTGACCGACGCGTATTTCGCGGGAATGGCCACCTACGTGCAGTCGCTGCGCGCCGCCGCCGAACACGATGTCGACGTGCGCCTGCTCCTTCCGAACTCGACCGACATCCCGCTGCTGCGGCCGCTGTCGCGTTCGGGCTATCGTGGCCTGCTCGAATCCGGTGTGCGCATCTTCGAGTGGAACGGCACGATGCTGCACGCCAAGACCGCGCTGATCGACGATCGCTGGGCACGGGTCGGATCGACGAACCTGAACATCGCGAGCTGGCTGGGCAACTGCGAGCTCGACGCGTTCATCGAGGACGAGGATTTCGCGCGCCAGATGGAGCAGATGTACCTGGACGACCTGGAGAACGCCACCGAGGTGGTGCTCGACTCGCGGCAGAAGGTGCGCAAGTCGCCCGTCACGCGCCCGCGCCGTGGCGTCGTGGGCAGCGGAGGCGGGAGCGCCAGTCGGGCCGCTGCCGGAGCCGTGCGTATCGGCAACGCGATCGGCGCGGCACTGGTGGATCGCCGCGTGCTCGAACCCGTGGAGTCGCGGATGATGACGCTGGGCGGCGCCGCGTTGACGCTGCTGGCCGTGCTCTTCGTCGCGATTCCGTCGGTGCTCGTCTATCCGGTCGGGGCGCTGCTCGCGTGGAGCGGACTCGCGCTGCTGTACCGGGGCTTCCGCTTGCACCGGGAGGGCCGGAACCGCCACACTGATTGACGAGGAGGTTGCGATGACGCAGGCACGTATCGATTCGGCGGCCTGGCCCGAACTCGCCTATGGCGACTGGCAGGAAACCTGCACCACGCTGCATCTGTGGACGCAGGTGATCGGCAAGATCGTCCTGTCGCAGGCTCCATGGCTCAATCATTCCTGGCACGTCACGCTGCGCGTCACTGCGCGTGGCCTGGGCACGCCGGTCATCCCGTTCGGCGAGCGCGCGCTGCAGATCGAGTTCGATTTCATCGACCACGCGCTGCGCCTGTGCACGAGCGACGGGGCGCGACGCGAACTGGCCCTGCGGCCACGATCGGTGGCCGATTTCTTCGAGTCGACGATGGCGATGCTCGACGATCTCGGGTTGCCGGTTTCGATCGACGACATGCCCAGCGAGATCCCCGGAGCCATCCGCTTTCGCGACGACCGCATCCACGATGCCTACGATCCGGAATACGCCCGGCGATTCTGGCGTGTGCTGCTGCAGGTCGATCGTGTGTTCCAGGCCTTTCGCACCGGCTTCGTCGGCAAGTGCAGCCCGGTGCAGTTCTTCTGGGGCAGCTTCGACCTGGCGGTGACGCGCTTCTCGGGCCGGCGGGCGCAACTGCACCCCGGCGGCGTCCCGAACCTGCGCGACGAGGTCGTTCGCGAGGCGTACTCGCACGAAGTCAGCAGCGCGGGATTCTGGCCCGGGGGCGGCGCGATCGACTATCCGGCGTTCTACTCGTACGCCTATTCCGAGCCCGAAGGGTACGCGTCGGCCGCGGTGCGACCGGGCGGAGCGTTCTACCATCCCGACCTGCACGAATTCGTCCTTTCCTACGATGCGGCGCGTTCGGCCGCGCGCCCCGAATACGCTCTGACCGAATTCCTGCAGAGCACCTACGATGCGGCCGCCGACCTCGGTCGCTGGAACCGTGCCGAACTCGAGTGTTCGCCGGGGCTGCCCGGAGTTCCACGCGCGTTGGCGTGACGTCGGCGTCGCGGCACGAGCGATGAGGGAAGCGCCGGGTCGGCTTTGCATCGCCCTGCATTGCAGTTGAAATGCCGCGCGCCGCGCAGCGAAATGCGCAGGCAACCCGCTTCCTCGAAGATCCCCGCCATCGGGACGTCATCGAGGAAGCGCATCATGATCCGGTCGATTTCGCTGCTGGCTCTCGTGTCCGTCGCCGCGTTGCTGCTGCACGCTGCGGCGCAACCCGAAACCTTCCTCGTGCAGAGAAGCGCGAGCATCGATGCGCCGCCCGAGGCGATCCATTCGATGATCGACGACCTGCGCCGGTTCAACGTCTGGAACCCGTACGAGAAGAAGGATCCCGGCCTGAAGGGCACCTACCTCGGGCCGCAGCGCGGACCGGGTGCCGCCTACGCGTTCGAGGGCAACCGGGACGTCGGCAAGGGAAGCATCCAGATCGTCTCCTCGTCGCCGCCGACCGGCATCACGATGCGGCTGGACATGCTCGAGCCATTCGAAGGGCACAACACGATCGAGTTCACGCTGGTGCCGCGCGGCGGCGCCACCGAAGTGACCTGGGCGATGCACGGCCCGAGTCCGTTCGTCGCGCGGTTGATCGGACTGTTCGTCGACATGGACGCGATGATCGGTCGCGACTTCGAGGCGGGACTCGCCGAACTGAAGCAGGTCGCCGAGCGGTCGTACGCGGGCGAGACCGACACCGCCGGCGGCGTCGCCCGATCGGACCGAAGCCCGACCGGGCCGGCGTCCTAGAACTTGCACCCTCCCTCGGCGAGCGGCCGGAAAGCCTGCTCGGGCGGGATCGTCTCGATCAGCTTGTAGTAGTCCCAGGGGGCCTTCGACTCCTTCGGAGTCTTCACCTGGAACAAATACATCGGGTGCATCTTGCGGCCGTCCTCGCGGATGACGCCCTTGCCGAACAGAGCGTCGTCGGTGGGAATCGCCTTCATCGCCGCGACCACGGCGCGCCCGTCGCTCGGCGATCCGACCTGGTCGACGGCCTTCAGGTAGTGGATCACCGACGCATAGACGCCCGCCTGCATGTCGTTGGGCATGTTCTTCTGCGGATGGCGCTGCTGGAAGCGCTGCGACCAGGCACGCGTGCCGTCGTTGAGATCCCAGTAGAACGGATCGATCGCGAGAAGGCCCTGCGCGGCCTGCAGGCCCAGCGGCACGACGCCGTTGACGTCGAAGATCAGGCCGGTCAGCGTCTGTTTCGCGCCGAGGTTGAACTCCGCGGCCTGTTTCAGCGAGGTGATCAGGTCGCCGCCGGCGTTGGCGAATGCCACCACCTCGGCACCCGAAGATTGCGCGCGCAGCAGGAACGACGAGAAGTCGCTGGTGCCCAGCGGATGGCGCACGCTGCCGACGACCTTGCCGCCTCCCTTGAGCACTCCCTCGGAGGCCTGCTTTTCGAGATCGTGGCCGAATGCGTAGTCGGCCGTGACGAAGAACCAGCTCCTGCCGCCGCGCTTCATGATCGCGTTGGCGATCGCACGGCCCTGTGCATAGGTGTCGTAGGTCCAGTGCACCGTGTTGGGGCTGCAGCGCTCGCCGGTCAGCAGCGAGCTGCCGGCCCCGGATCCGATGAACACCTTGTTCTTGTCGCGCGTGAGGTTCGCGACCGCAAGCGCGACCGCCGAGTTGGGGATGTCGAGAATGAGTTCGACGCCTTCGGTGTCCAGCCACTGGCGCGCGATGGTCGAGCCGACGTCGGGCTTGTTCTGGTGATCGGCGTTGAGCACCTCGACCTTGCGGCCCTTCGGCCCTCCGCCGTAGTCTTCCGCCGCCATCTGCGCGGCGATGACCGACCCGATGCCCTGGTAGTCGGCATAGACGCTCGACATGTCGTTCTGCACCGCGATCTTCAGCGTGGCCGGCTGGGCGCGCAGGATGCCGAAGGGGGCGAACGTCGCGGCAGCACCCAGCGACAGGCTTGCGTTGAACTTGCGACGGTCCATGGTGTCTCCTCTGGTGGGCGGCAGAAAGTTATAAAAAGGAACCATACGCCGCTACCCGCCCGCCGGCAACAGAGAAGCGGGTTCGCGCGACCCGACCTCGGGAAGATGCGGATCCGCGCGGCTCAACCCTGGGCGCTGTCGCTCATCGGCCGGCAGTACGCCTGCAGTTCCGCCGGCAGGCCGATCGGGCAGACGCCACCCTCGCGGTTCGCAGGAAGCGCGTGATCGATGAAACGGGGGTAGGGCAACTGCAGTTCGTCCATGATGCGCTCGAACTGCGCGAGCGTCCGGCCGGCTCCCAGCCGCGGGTTGCGCAGCTTCTCCTGGCCGATCGTCGAGACGCGCCGCTGGTGGTAGTCGTGGGCGGGGTAGACGAGGCAGTCGTCGGGCAACGTGAAGAGCTTCTCGTGCACGCTGCGGTACAGATCCTTCGCGCTGCCGTTCTGGAAATCGGTGCGTCCGCATCCGTCGATCAGCAGCGCGTCCCCGGTGAACACGCGGTCGGCCAGCACGTAGGCGAAGTGGTCGTCGGTGTGACCGGGCGTGTGTCGCGGCTCGATGACGATACTGCCGAGGCGAAACGGCATCCGGTCGGTGATTGCGACGTCGGCGCACGGCAGCCGGTCGACCGCGGGGGCCGCGATCCGGCTTCCGACGCGTTGCTTGAGTTGCAGCGCACCGGTGATGTGGTCGGCGTGCAGGTGCGTGTCGAAGGTGAAGGCCAGCCGCAGCCCCAGGCGTTGCAGTTCGCCGAGGTCGCGGTCTACTGCGTTCACGACCGGATCGACGAGCACGGCAGCGCCGGTTTCCTCGCAGCCGAGCAGATAGGTGTAGGTGCTCGACAGGGGCTCGAAGAGCTGGCGGAAGATCATCGGCTCCTCCCGGGCACGGCGCGAATCAGGGCTCGAGCCTCGGCTTCGCGGAAGCGACCAGCTTCCAGATGCCCGACGCCGAGGCTACGGTTCTCGAATCCGCCGCCAGCATACCCCGCAGGAAAACCAGCGACGCCGTCCGGCGAACCACCTCCGGGCGCAGCTCGACGAACTCGCCGATGCGCGTCGCCGAAAGGAACTGCATGTCGAACTGGACGGTGACGCAGGGCGTGCCGCCGGCCGCCTCCCATGCCCGCAGCCCGAGCGCGCGGTCGGCGAAGGTCATCAGCATTCCGCCCTGCACGACACCCAGAAGGTTCGCGTGCTTGCGCTGCGCAACGAACCCGTAGCGGGTGGATTCCGCATCGGCGAGTTCCCAGATCGGCCCGACGTGATCGATAAAACCTTCGTCGCGGTGGATCGACCAGCCTTCGCGTGCAGGGTCGATCGTCATGTGCCTGTTCGAGTGTCGCGGGCGATCCG
Organism: uncultured Limnobacter sp.; assembly: GCA_964481165.1. Lineage (GTDB taxonomy): Bacteria > Pseudomonadota > Gammaproteobacteria > Burkholderiales > Burkholderiaceae_E > Zeimonas. The sequence goes on from CAYZYC010000014.1 coordinate 9,185, forward strand.
GCGGATCTCCTCGGGCGTATGTTCGCCCGCGAGCGGGGTTCCCGGCATCAGGTATTTCCCCTTTGCGACTCCGGCGGCCGGATGCAGCGCCCGACGCAACTGCGCAAGCGGGCCGGGCCAGCAGGCGGTGCTAGGCGCGGGCTTGCGGCCCGTCGACGCGGGCGCTCCAGTCTTCGATCGCGCCTGTCGACAGGCGTCGCTCGACGATTCGGCGCCACGACGGCACCAGCGGCAGGGCGAGCGCGTGCGCAAGCGATTCGTCGTCGGCACGGCGGTGGTAGAGCAGTTCGATCAGGCGGGCCAGAGTCCATTGCGGCCACGGCCTCGCGACGAGTTCGATCGCATCTCCGGCGCCCGCCGTCCCGGGTTCCAGCACACGGCAATACCAGCCGGTGCGCATCGTCTGCTGCACCCGGCGAGCCATGTCCGGAACGCCGAATCGATCATTGAGCTTCCAGCACGGCTGCCGCCCCTGCGCGATCTGCAGGCGCACGGTCCCGACGCGCAATTCGTCTCCCAGGCACAGTGCGCTCTCGGTGACACCGCGTGTGCTCAGGTTCTCGCCGAAGGCGCCGGGGGCCTGCAGCACGGCGATCGGCCCCAGTTCCTCGAGCCAGCGCGCGTAGTGTTCGCGTGCGTAGAGGTGCACCGCCTTGTCGGGCCCGCCGTGGTGATGCGGATCGCCTTGCTCGTCGCCTTCGGCGCCGGCGACGTCGACGGGAACGCGTCCTTCGCGAACGTGCTTCGCGATCGCGGTGCGCACTCCCGGACGCGTTCCAGGCACGGCACGGCCGGTGAGCACGGCTTCGATGCGACCGATCCGCGTTGTCGCCATGGCGTTGCCGTGCCCCCTCAGGGCTTGATGTAGGCGAAGCCTTCGTGCAGCTGCAGCTGCGCGATGCGCGCGACGCCCGAAGGCGTGAAACCGGCGTCCATCACGAACTGCTCGCGGCTCAGGTTCCGGTTCCCGAGGGTGATCTCGCAGATCTCGAACGTGACGCCTCGTGCGGTCAGTGACGAGATCAGCGCCGGATACTGGATATCGGGGTTCTTCCTGTCCTTCGCGCCTTCCATCAGGAAGTCGACGCCGTCGGCATGCGTGACGACGACGATCTTCGTCTTCGGCACCGTGTCGAGGTGATTGCGGATATTGCGCAACGCCTTGGTCGCCTGCGATGCGCTGTCGTCGATGTGGTAGACCACCTTGTCCTGCGCGTGCACGGCCGCCGTCCCGCTCGCCAGCGCTGCCATCGCCGTCCAGAAGAACCACTTTCCGATGTTCATCGCGTGACCTCCATCGTGGATCATGGGTTGCGAGACTCGGAGCCAGTGTACCGTTCGAACCTGATAGCCTGACTCCCTCGTTCCGATCGCCGCACGACAATCGCTCGATGAACGCACCGGCCCCGCTGCCCGTCGACGACGTCTCCGGCAACGACTCGGAGAGCGCACCGGCACGCGGCGGTGCGAGGAAGTGGCTGCGCCTCGCAGCTGGCCTGCTGCTGCTCGCCGTGGTGGTTGCGCTGGCCGGGCCGCAGCGCATCGTCGCGGTCCTGCGCGGCGCGAACCCCGGCTGGCTCGCGCTCGGCCTCGTCGCGAACGTCGTGGCCAACATCGTTTCCGCGCTGCGCTGGCGCGAACTGAGCCGATGGCTGGACCTGCGCGTGCCACGCGCCTGGGCCGTCGTCGCGTATTTCCGCGGCGTGGCAGTCAACGCGTTGATGCCCGGTGCCGTGGTCGGCGGCGACATGCTGCGCGCGTGGTCGTTGCAGCGACTCGGCTACCCGGCGCTCGAGTCGGGGTTCAGCGTTCTGCTCGACCGATCGAGCGGACTGTGGATGCTGTTCGTGATCGGGTTTCTCGCGCTCGCGTGGGGTGCGGACAGCGCGATCATGGCGGCGCTGGTCGGCCGCTGGCACGTTCTCGACGGCTGGCCGCTCGCCTCGGTCGCGACGACGATAGCGATAGCGGCGCTGCTCCTGCCTTTGCTCGTGCTGCTGGTACTGCCGCTGTGGCTGCCGCGGCACGCCAGCCCGCGGCTGCTGCGTTTGCGCCGAGCACTGCGCCGCGGCCACATGGGCCGGCAGTATCTCGTGCAGGTCGCGCTGTCGACGATCGTGCAATTGCTCTCGATCGTGTCGCTCGTGTGTGCGGCGCGTGCACTGCAGGTCGAACTGCCGTTCTGGGTGATCGCGGCCTGCGCCGTCCCTATCTTCGTAATGGCTACGCTGCCCGTGAGTTTCGGCGGCTGGGGGACACGCGAGGCAGCCTCGGCCGTCACGCTCGGTGCGTTCGGGGTCGCCGCGCCGATGGCGGTCACGATCTCGATGATCTACGGCGTGTACGCGTTGCTTCAGGCTGCGGGCGGGCTGCTGCCCGTGCCGGAAGCGGCGGCGGGCAGCTTCACTTCCACCCGCAGCCCGCCCGGCGGCGCGGAAAGCAGCGACACGCTTCCGCCATAGAGCGAAACGAGTTCGCGCACGATGCCGAGGCCCAGGCCGCTGCCCGGCACCGCTTCGTCCAGGCGTACGCCGCGCATCATCGCATTCTCGCGTCCTTCCGCGGCGATTCCCGGTCCGTCGTCCTCGATGGCGATCTGGAGCAGGTCGCCGCCCGGCTCCTTTTCCGACCATGCGGCGACGTGCACCTCGCTTTGCGCCCACTTGCAGGCGTTGTCCAGCAGGTTGCCGACGATTTCCTGCAGGTCTTCGCTCTCTCCCGCAAAGCCGAGATCGGGTTCGATGCGCTCGCAGCGCAGCCGCAGGCCGCGCTCGGCGTGCACGCGCTCCATGACCCGTATCAGGCCGCTGATCGTCGGTTCGACCGCGACGCGTGCACCGGGCAGGGCATGAGCGGCGGCGGCACGCGCTCTCGCCAGATGCCAGTCGACATGTCGCCGGGCCACGTGCACCTGCTCGCGCACCAGCGAGGCCAGCGCGGCGTCGCGCGGATCGGTCGCCGACGCGGCAGCCTGCGACAGGACCGCCAGCGGGGTCTTCACCGAGTGCGCCAGGTTGCCCGCCTGCGTGCGTGCCCTCGCCACCACTTCGGCGTTGCGATCGAGCACGCGGTTGAAGTCGTCCACCAGAGGCTGCACTTCGGCGGGAAACGTCTCTTCGATGCGTCGAGACCGTCCTTCGTGCACGGCGGCGAGTGACCGTTGCAGGACTCCCAGCGGTGCCAATCCCACCATGACCTGCGCCACCGACGCGGCGCCGAGCAGGGCAAGCAGGATGGCCAGCGACGTCGCAAGGACCCCGTTGAAACGGGCGATCGCCTCGGTCGTCTCGCCGAGATCCGCGGCGACGATCAGTCGCCACGGCGTCGCCGTCGTTGTGTCCTGCGCCACGGTACGCTCGACCATCATCAAGTGCGAGCCGTCGGGACCGGCCACTTCGTGGGCGTGCACCTCGCCGTCCGTCAGCGCGTCTTCCGGCGGCTCCAGCGTGGCATCCCACAGGGATCTCGAGCGCAGGACACCGCGCAGCGGCGTGCCGTCCGCGCGATCGATCTGCCAGTAGAGGCCGGAGTAGGGACGCGACCAGCGCGGATCGGTCAGCGTGCGCGGATCGAGCTTCGGCTGGCCGGCGGCATCGAATTCGAGTCGAGCCGTGACCTCGTCGAGCTGGGTCGTCAACGACGCGCTGAACTGGCGCATCACGTGGTCGCGGAACAGGCCCGACAGCAGCCAGCCGAACAGCACCAGCGCGACGAGCATCGCCGACAGCGTGACGACCAGCAGCCGGAAGCGCAGCGAGCGCCGCTTTCGGTTGCCGGCCATGGCTCAATCCGCAGCAGAGAGGCGGTAGCCCATTCCGCGAACGGTTTCGATCGTACCGGGCGGGAGCTTGCGGCGCAGGCGGCCGATGAAGACCTCGATGACGTTGGAGTCGAGGTCGAAGTCCTGGTCGTACAGGTGCTCGGTCAGCTCGGTGCGCGAAACGATCGCGCCCGGCCGATGCATCAGGTAGGACAGCAGCCGGAACTCCTGGCTCGTCAGCGAGACGGTTTCCCCGTCGCAGGTGACGCGACCGCTGCGCGTATCCAGCGTCAGCGGGCCGTGCTGCAACAGCGGCGATGCCAGGCCTTGCGCTCGACGAATCAGTGCCCGGACCCGTGCCAGCAACTCCTCCATGTGGAATGGCTTGGTCAGGTAATCGTCGGCACCGGCATCGATGCCGGTCACCTTCTCGTGCCAGCGGTCGCGCGCCGTGAGAATGAGCACCGGCATCGTCCGGCCTTCCTCGCGCCATCGCTTCAGTACCGTCAGACCGTCGAGCTGCGGCAGGCCGAGGTCGAGGATCACCGCGTCGAAAGGCTCGTGCGCACCCAGGTAATGCGCATCGCGCCCGTTGTCGGAATCGTCGACGGCATAGCCGGCCTGCGTCAGGCCGGCGTGCAGTTGCGCACGCAGCGTCGGGTCGTCCTCGACGAGCAGCAGTCTCATGCGGTCGATTCGCGCGGGGCTGCGATCACCTCGGTCGGGGACTCGACGGCGCGGACCGGTGCGACTCTTTCTGCTTCGTTTCGAGCACGTCACCGGTTCCCGCGTCGACTTCGAGCTTCATCAGCTGTCCGCCCGCCTGCAGCAGTCTGATCTCGTAGATCCAGCGTTCGTCCTCGCGTTCGAGTTCGAGCTCGAGCACCTGCCCCGGATGCGTTCGACTCAACCGATCCAGCAGCGTCGGCAACGGCAGCACCTCGCCGGCCCGCACGGCCGCCCGCGCAAGCTCGTGATCGGATCGGTCGCTCGCGCCGGCACCGGGCAGCACGAACAGGCCGCTCAGTGCAAGCGCAAGAACGCAGGACGGAATGAAGAAGCGGGTCATGACTCGATTGTCGTTGCAGGAAGCTGAACGGTACATGAACACGGCCTTCAGCACCGGTTCAGGGCCGGCCGCGAAGAATGACGCCGACGATCATGCAGGAGTTCCCATGGATGCCATCCGTTCAGCAGCGTCGCACCGCGCTCGGCTGCAGGCTACCGCGCTGTGCATCGGCGTCTCGACAGCCACTACGGCACCGACGCATCACTGGGCGCCACGGCGCAGCGGCAGATCGACGCCTGGCTGCGGGCGCATGCCGGTACCTGCAAGCGTGTCGCCGAGGCGCCTCCGCAGGACCGCATCACCCGGTCTGCCTGGTTCGAACGCAAGCACCGGGAGATCGAACCGGCGGTGTGGAAGCTCGCAAGCGTCCGGAGTGCCGCCAACTGCGGTGCCTGTCATTCCGCGGCCGATCGCGGCCGCTTCGACGACGACGACCTGCTGATCCCTATGGGCCTCGATGCTCGTCGGCGCCGGGCCTGGAACGAATGACTTACCGGGAACCACAATGAACACAGCACCCGTCTGCCGGACGGTCGTCTCGCCGGTCGCAGCACCTGCTTCGCGCCGTCGCGTCGTCGACGCACCCACGCGCATGTTCCACTGGCTTTTCGCGCTCAGTTTCCTCGGTGCGTACGTGACGGCCGACGGCGAACGCTGGCGCGCGTTGCACGCGACGCTCGGCTACACGCTGGCAGCGTTGCTGGCATTCCGCGTGCTGTACGGACTGGTCGGACCGCGGCACGCCCGCCTGGTACCGTTGTTTCGCAGACTGGCCGGTGCGCCGACCTGGTTGCGTTCGCTCGTCGACGCAGTGCGCCGCGGCGGGTCGCAAGGAGTCAACTGGCGCCATGGCCAGAACCTGCTGACTGCGCTGGCCGTGGTGGCGTTGTTGTTGCTGGCGCTGCCGCTCACGATCAGCGGCTACGCGACGTTCAGTGATTGGGGCGATAGTCGCGGCGGCGAAATGCTGGCGGACGTGCACGAGTTCTTCGGCGAGGCCATCCTTGCCGTCGTGTTCGTCCACCTGGGTCTGATCGCCGGGTTGAGCCTGCTCAGGGGGAAAAACCAGGCGCTGCCGATGTGGAGCGGCTATGTCGACGGCGCCGGACCGGACGTTGCGAAGCACAACCGCACGTGGCTCGCCGCGCTGCTGCTCGTGTTCGTCGTCGCCTTCGTCGGTTGGCAATGGCAGCAGTCACCTTCGGGCCTGGTACCCGGCAATGCGTGGGCGCAGGCGCCGCATGACGGACACGACGACGACTGACGCCGTAGGGCCAGGTCACGAAGACACGCAATCGACATCGACGGGGACCTTTTCGAGCTCCCGGGACGCGCGCAGCAGATACGGCTTCTTCCGCTGCGATTCATGGTAGGTGCGCATCACCAGGTCGGCCAGGAAGCCGGTGGTGACGAGTTGGACGCCGCTGATCGTCAGCAGCAGCCCGAGTACGAGCAGCGGACGGCCTCCGATGTCGGCTCCCAGCAGCTTCTGCAGCGCGAGATAGCCGTTCACCAGCATGCCGGCGCCAAACAGGAACAGCCCGAGCCCGCCGAAGAAGTGCATCGGACGCTGGCCGTACTTCTTCAGGAACACCATCAGCATCAGGTCGCTCGCCACTTTCAGCGTACGCGCGATGCCGTACTTCGAACGGCCGGCGCGCCTGGGATGGTGCTTCACTTCCATCTGCGTCATGCGCGCGCCGTTCAGGCTCGCGAGAATGGGAATGTAGCGATGCAACTCCCCGTACAGGCTCAGGTTCTTCGCCACCTCCCGCCGGAACAGCTTCAGCGTGCATCCGTAGTCGCGGATGTTCACTCCGGTGAGGCCGCGAATCAGAAAATTGGCGAACCGGCTCGGAATCCTGCGCAACAGCAGGCCGTCCTGGCGGTTCGCACGGATTCCGGCGACGACATCCCACTGCCCCTGCCGCAGCACCTGCATCATCGGTGGAATGTCATGGGGATCGTTCTGCAGATCGCCGTCGAGCAGGACGATCAGCGCGCCTTCGGCCGCATCGATGCCGGCGGCCATCGCGGTCGTCTGTCCGTAGTTGCGGTTCAACACGAGCAGGCGTGTTCCCGGATGGCCGACGCGATCGATCTCGGCAACCGTGCCGTCGGTGGATCCGTCGTCGACGAAGATCACTTCGTGCTCGATTCCGCTCAGCGCTTCGGCGATGCGCGTCACCAGCGGCGCGATGTTCGCTTTCTCGTTCATCACGGGTATGACGACCGACAGCAACATCTAGCGTCCTTTCTGAAGATCGATGAGGGAATAGCGGTACGAGGCGATCGCCCGGCCACCGAAGCGGTAGGGCAGCGCAAGCTGCCCCTGCTGCAGCGTTTCCGCGTGCGGAAAGACGGCCGGCAAACGCTGGCTCGCGTCGACGTCTTCGTCGTCGAGCATTACCAGCAGGATTTCGCCGACCGCCAGGTCGTTGGCGACCAGCACGTCTCGTAACAGAGTCGTGCGCCACGCCGGATGCTGGAAGTGGAGGTTCCCCGCGAGCAGCGTTCCGTCGGCGACGACGGTGCGCACCTGCGGGAATCGTTGCGCCAGCTCGGCTGCCAGTTCGGGGAAAGGCAGGTGCTGGCGAACATGCTTGCCGAGCATCGGCCCGACCAGCACGCGCAGTGGAATCAGCAGCAGGATCGCCAGCGCCATCGCCGCGCACGCCTTTCCGATCCGCGCGAGCAGCGGGCGGGCCGGGAACTCCGGGGTCAGCACGAAGAGAGCCACCGGCAGCGAGAACAGCAGCGGCTGCAACCATCGGTCCTTGACCTTGCCGACCTCGCCGGTCAGGACGACGACCAGCAGCAACGCGAGAAAGCTCGCGTACAGGCAAAGGAAGAAGCGCGCCTGCGGCGTGCGCGGTCGGAAGGCGACCTGCCTCCACCACGGTCGCGAAGCGAGTGCATAGACCAGGGCAACGAGCCAGGCGAAGGCGAGCGTGGCGAGCGAGAGGCTGACGGCGCCGCGAAGAACGTTGTGGAGATAGCCGTCGTCGCGCGTTCCTTCGGCCATCTTCTGCAACGTGCCGGCCGCGGCCGTCTCGAAGTGCTGCAGCAACCACAGCCCGTGCGGCAGAACGACGGCCATCGCCACGGCGATGCCCAGCAGCAGCCTGCGGTTCCAGACGATCGCCCGGTGTTCCTTCACGAGGTAGCTCGACGCGGCCAGACCGCCGGCAAAGATCGCGAAGCTGTACTTGGCCATCAACCCGAGCCCGACGAGCAGGCCGAGCATCGCGAAGCGGCTGCGGACGGGTTTGCGCAGCAGCGCGAAGTAACACCACAGCGTTGCGCTCGCCAGGCAGGTCACCAGCACCGAGTGCGTGAGGTCTCGCTGTGACTCCCAGCCGATCTGCGGAAACAGGATCAGCGACATCGACGCCGCCGTTGCGGCATGGACGCCGATCAACGGCCGCGCCAGGAACCAGGTGCACAGGTACGTGGCCAGCAGCAGCAGGTTCTTCAGCAGCGCGAGCGAGAACAGTTCGAGCCCGAACGCGGAGACGAAGAGCCACTGCAGCCAGTTGTAGAGCGGCGGTTGCGACCCGTAGCCGAGGGCGAGCCTCTGCGAGTGGAAGACCGCTTCCGCTTCGTCGAGCTCGAGCGAGTCGGACAGGCCGATCCGGATCAGCAGGTGGAGCAGGAAGTAGAGCGCGAGCGCCGCGGGGAATGCGAACGCCGGCCGCTGCAGCGCGTGAACGATCAGGCGCTGCGGCGCGGTTCGGGCCTGCGGCGCCGCCGTCACACGCTCGCCCCGGTTCGGCACGAAGCCAGCAGGTCCCACGCCGGGTCGTACAGCGCCGTTCGCACGTCGAGCAGACCGAGCAGCGTGGAGAACAGGTTGTCGTGAGATGCCGGCGCCTCCGCACGGCGCTGCAGGCAACCGGACTGCAGCGGTATGCGCTGCTCGAAACCGGCGGAAAGCCACATCAGCATCGGCACGTGGAGCTGCTCGGCAGGGGCCAGCGCATACGGCATCCCGTGCAGGAACAGATTGCCTTCGCCGAGCGACTCGCCGTGGTCGGAAACGTAGATCACCGCCGAGTCGACCGCACGGGAGTTCGCCTGAAGCGTACGGATCAACGTCGCGAGGACGTGATCGGTGTAGAGCAGCGAGTTGTCGTAGGCGTTGCGAATCTGCTCGCGCGTGCATGCGCTGAAATCGTCCTCCTCGCAGGCGGGGCGAAAGCGCCCGAAGCTCTTCGGATAACGGCGGTGGTAGGCCGGTCCGTGGCTTCCCATCATGTGCAGCACGAGCAGTTGCACGCCTCGGGTCCGGCGCAGCGACTCATCCAGTCCGTGCAGCAGCGCTTCGTCGAAGCACGGCCCGTCCCGGCACGATCCGGGCGCCGATGCGGCGGACATCGTTTCCGTCGGCAGCCCTTCGCAGACGCCCTTGCAGCCCGACTGGTTGTCACGCCATCGAACGGCGACCCCGGCACGGGCGGCGACGTGCAACAGCGATTCGCTCGTTGCGATCAGCGACTCGTCGTAGTGCCTGCGTCCGCCGGGGGCGAACATGCACGGCAGCGAGACGGCCGTACTCGTGCCGCACGCGGTTACGTCGCCGAAGTTGACGACCGGCAGGCGGGCGAGTTCCGGCGTCGTCTGTCGCTCGTAGCCGTCCAGGCCCCAGTTGGCCGCGCGCGCCGTTTCACCGACGACGAGCACGACCACGGTCGGCTTCGCCTTCGCCGTCCATGACGGCCCGGGTGCCGCGTCCAGCCCGATGGGCTTGCGCGGCGCGCGCGCGCCGCGTGCGTCCTGCACCGTGACGCGTGCCAGCGACCAGAGGTAGTTGGCCGGCGTGAAGAGATAGCGCACCTCGCGGTGACTGCGCACGGTTGCCGAAAGCGGCTGGAACGCGGCGAAGAGCGCTGCGGCCAGCATTGCGCCCGCCACCAGAAGCAGTCGGGTCCTCGCGAGCAAACCGGGCAGCCAGGCGCGCTGCACGAGTCGCACTCGCCAGAGCAGCGCGAGTGGCAGCATCGCCTGGAGCGCCAGGTGCGGCAGCAGCGACCACGACGACACGAGCTCCAGGCTTTCCGCCGTGTCGGTCTGCAGGACATTGCGCAGCATCGACGGGTCCATGTAGACCCGATAGCGCTGCATGAACCAGGTGGCGAAGGCCGTCGAGACGATCAGGACGGACAGGATCGGCTTGAGCGACCAGCGGGTTGCGACCAGCCCGAGGATCAGGATGTGGGCAGCGGCTACGATCGACGCGAGTGCGAGCGCATAGGCCCACGTCGCCGGCGCCAGCATCGAGCGACCGGCGAGTGCCGCAGCGTAGAACGGCCCGTTGGCCACGAACGTCCAGAATACTGCGGCGGTGACGATCACTTGCTCGACCGTCGCCGAGGCGGTGAAATGTCCGGCAGCCGCGGCGCCGGGCGAACGGCGCAAACTGATGGTGTTCCACGACATTGCTGCGCATTGGACCCCACGCTCCTGAAGAAGACCTGAAGACGAGCGGGTCGACGCGGCTCGAGCAGCCTCACCCGGTATCCGAATGCGCCTCCTGCTGATCGAAGACGACGAGATCCTCGGTGAAGGCCTGGCGAATTTCCTGCGAGCGGAAGGCCATGCGGTCGACTGGTGCCGCACGCTCGACGAGACACGTGCCTGCGAGGGCGAGCCGTACGATGCGTGGCTCATCGACTGGCAACTGCCCGACGGCTCGGGCCTCGATTGGCTTCGCGCACGCCGTTCGCGCCAGCAGGCGACCCCCGCACTGGTCCTGACTGCGCGCGATCTGCTGAGCGATCGAATCCGGGGACTGGACACGGGCGCCGACGACTACCTGGTGAAGCCGTTCGCACCGGAGGAACTCTCGGCCCGCCTGCGCGCGGTGGGCAGGCGCCTGGCGGGAACCGCCGCACCGCGCCTGCGGTTGCCGGGTGCCGAAATCGATTTCGCGGCGCGCGCGGCCTACGTCGGCGACCTGCGCGTCGACCTGACGCCACGCGAATGGGCCGTGCTCGAGGCGCTCGCGTTGCGCCGCGGGCGCGTGGTTTCGCACGCCGACCTCGAGCGGGTCACGCTCGGCTTCCAGTCCGACGTCGCGAGCAACGTCATCGAGGTCCACGTGTCGAGCCTGCGCCGCAAGCTTGGACGGAACGTAATCGAGACAGTGCGCGGACTCGGCTACCGCATCGGTGCAGCATGAAGGTCGACGCGGCATGAGGTCCCGCCCGTCGATCCGCGCCCGGCTGTCGAAGGCTCTGCTCGTCTGGTCCCTGGTGTGGGGCATCGCGGTGGCGGCGGCGATCGCTCTCACCGTTCCGCACGAAGTCGACGAATTGCTCGATGACACGCTCCAGTCGTCGGCCGAGATACTCGCGGTGCTGCTGTCGCCGGCTGACGAGGCATGGCTGGTCGAGCGATCGAGCGCGGGCGATGAGCGGCCGCGCGTGGTCGATGACGCACTGTTGCCCGAGGAGCATTTCGCCTGGCAGGTAGTGGGTCGCGACGGCAGTGTGCTCCTGCGCTCGACGCTCGCGCCGGACAGGCCTCTTCGTGTTGCTGCGAACCTCGGATTCAGCGAGTCCCCCGACTGGCGAATCTATGGGATCGATCTGCCGGGCGACGGGCGGACGCTCTACGTGGCCCAGACCATGGCCGAACGCTTCGAGGCACGATTCGACATGGCCTTCGGCGCAGCGCTCGCTGCACTGGGCGTGGGTTTCCTCGGGCATCTGTGGCTGCGTGCCCGCGTTCGCCACGAGCTCGCACCGCTCGAGGATCTGTCGCGCAGACTCGGGACGCACGACCCGACTGCCGAGGGCGCGAGCCTCGGCGATGCGCAACGCACGGAGCTGCAGCCGCTGCAGTCGGCAATCGACGACCTGGGCCGACGGCTCGCGGACCGGTTGGCGAGCGAGCGGGCGTTCACGGCGCATGCGGCGCATGCGCTTCGCACTCCGCTGGCGGGAATCGACGCGCAACTCGCAGTTGCCGTCCGGGAGTGCCCGCCCGATGTCCAGCCGCGGATCCGACGCGCGAGGGAAGCGGCCGCCCGGTTGCATCGCGTCGTGTCGGCGCTGCTTACCCTGTTTCGCAGCAACACCGAGCTTCGGCGCGAGCGACTCGATCTGCGCTCCCTGGTGGCGAAGCTGCCGATTGAGGGACTCACCGTCGAGGTGCACGGCAATGAGCCGATCGACGCCGATCCCGACCTGCTCGCCGCCGCACTGCTCAATCTCCTCGACAACGCACTGCGATACGGCGCGCGACAGGTAAGTGTGCAGGTCGTCGCGCCGAACACGATCCGGGTGCACGACGACGGACCGGGGGTCAGTGCGTCGCGGCGTCGGCAGCTGCGGGATGCGATAGCCGGAACGATCGAAGTCGGGAGCAGCGGCCTGGGTCTTGGACTTGCACAAGTAATTGCTCGCGCGCATCTAGGAAGAGTACTTCTGCCCGATGTTCCTAGTGGGTTCGCCGTGGACATCGTCCTTGACAAGGATCTATAGCGTGAATTAGGGTAGTATTCAATTACTATCTTATCCAGAAGCCGGCTAACGGCGGAGATCTGCATGCGATCTGGCACCCGGCTGCTGCACCTCGCTATCTCGATTACCTCGTGCCTGGCGCCGGCCCATGGGGCGGAGCCGCTGACGCTGCCGCAGGCCATGCACCGCGCCATCACGTCGAACCCGGCGATGCATAGTCGCCAGGCGCAAGTGCAGCATCACGAGCTGGAAGAGAACATCGCTCGCGGGCAGCGTATGCCGAAAGTCGAGCTGCATGCCGGATACACACGGCATGCACACCCCTCCCTCGTCACGCCGATTCGCGAGGCGGGTGTCTTCCCTCCGATCGATCGCGATATCGCCCGCATCGGCCTCGCGCTCAGCGTCCCGCTGTATTCGGGAGGCAGGTTCGTTGCCGGCGAGTCCCTTGCGGGACACAAACTCGAGGCCGAAGTCGAAGCGTTGCGAGTCGCGGGTCAAGATCTTCTGCACAACGTCGCAACGACCTATACCAAGGCACTACACCTGCGTGATCTGCAGGTCTCCGCGCGCGCCCGGATCGCGGCGCTCGAAGCAGAGGAATCGCTTCTCTCGCAGCGGCTCGCACAAGGGCGTGTCGCGCGACTCGATCTGATCCGGCTGCAGACGCAGCTTTCGCAGGCGCGTCACGATCTGCTTGCCATCGCGCAGGGCGAACGCGATGCGCTCGCCGTGCTGACCGCTCTCCTGGGCAGCCCGGCGGATCTGGCGCCGCTGGCCAACGTAGCACCGATCCGGGCCGGCTTGCCCGCCTCTTTGGAGGAGGCGCTGGCGCGAGCGGAGAACGGGCACCCGACGTTGCGTCGCGCGCAGGCGTTGCGCAAGGCGGCATTCGATCGCATCGAGATCGCGAAGGGCGAACGACGCGCGCAGATCAACCTGGTTGCGAAAGCGCAGGAAAGCGCCGGCAGCCAGTGGAAGGGCTACGACGACGCACAGATCGGAATCGAACTGACGCTGCCGCTGTTCGACGGATCGATCCGCAAGAACCGGGTCGCCCAGGCGCAACTCGAGCAGCGCAGACGTGAACTCGACCTCGAGGCCGCACGCGACGGGCTGATCGCCGAAGTCGGGCAGGCCTGGGGTGCCGTCGCCGAGAGTCGGGTGCGGCTGGCGGTCGCGCGCCAGGGAGAGCACGAAGGCGACGAGGCGCTGCGCATCGAAACGGCGCGACACGAAGCGGGCGAAAGCACGATCACCGAACTGCTCGATGCGGAAGCGGCACTGTGGAGTGCCCGAGTGAACCGGATGCAGGCGGGATACGACATCACCGCGAGTCAGGCGCGCCTGCTTCGTGCGATCGGCGAGCTGATGCCTGCCAGCTTCGAAGCGCACGCGGCGAACGCCTCCAGCCCTGCGAACGCAACGTCCACCGAGCAACCGGAACCTACGAAATGAGCAAGCGGCGCCTGATCTCAATCCTTGCGCTGGTCGGTATCGTCGCGGCAGCAGCGATTCTATGGGCGCTGCAGCGGTGGGCTCCGGAAGAGGAGTCTTCCACCGTCGTCGCGTCCGGCACGATCGATGCAACCCAGGTCGCCATCGCTTTCCGCATGGCCGGGATCCTGCGCAGCCGACCCGTCGACGAAGGTAGTACGGTGGGAGTCGGCGATCTGCTGGCCGAGCTCGACAGCCGCGAGGCGACTGCGCGCCTTCGCCAGGCGCAGGCGGCAGAAGCGGTCGCGCTGGCCCGGCTGAAGGACCTGGAGCAGGGCTACCGGCCCCCGGAGATTGCCGAGGCGAAGGCACAGGTCGAACTCGCGCGCGCGAACGCTCGCCATCTGCAGGATGAAGCTGCGCGATCGGAGCAATTGTTCGCCACCGGCGCGGTCAGCCGGCAGCGCCGCGACAGGGATTCGACGGCGGCTGCCGTTGCGCTGGAGCAGCAGCGGGCCGTCGGCGAGCGCCTGAAACTGCTGCAAGCCGGGTTTCGCACGGAGACCGTTTCGGCGGCTCGCGCGCAGGTCCTCGAAGCGCAGGCGGCAGTGGAGGCGGCTCGCGTCGCGCTCGACGATCTGCGGGTGACCAGCACGATCGACGGCACGGTGACGCGCAAGCATGCGGAGCCGGGGGAAACGGTCGCGGCCGGTCGACCGGTGGTGACGATCACCGACGTTTCGAATCCATGGGTGCGCGTCTACATTCCCGAGAGCCGGATCGGCGCGGTACGTCTCGGCGCGCCCGCGGACGTTCGCATCGACACCTTCCCCGACCGCCGATTCGAAGGTCGCGTGACCTACGTGGCTGCACAGGCCGAGTTCACGCCGAAGAACGTGCAGACGCAGGAGGAACGCGTGAAGCTCGTTTTCGCGGTGAACGTGGCGGTCGAGCACGCCGACGGCGTGCTGAAGCCGGGGATGCCTGCCGACGTCCATATCCGGACCGACGTCGTGTCCCGATGAGCACCGCACCGATTGCAACGGCGTCGCTTGCAATCGTCGCCCGAAGTCTCGGGCGTAGGTTCGGCGATCTCTGGGCCGTGCGCCATCTCGATCTCGACGTGCACCGTGGCGAGATCTTCGGGCTGGTCGGTCCCGACGGCGCAGGCAAGACCACCACGATGCGCCTGCTGAGCGGCATCCTCACCGTCACCGAGGGCGCTGCGAGCGTCGTCGGCCACGACGTCGGCAGCGCGGACGAATCGATCAAGCGAAAGATCGGCTACATGTCGCAGCGTTTCGGCCTCTACGGCGACCTGAGCGTCGAGGAGAACCTGCGCTTCTACGCGGACCTGTACGAGGTGGGACGCAGGGAACGCGAATCGGCGGAGGAACGGCTGCTCGGGTTCAGCAACCTCACGCCGTTTCGCAAGCGGCTGGCACGCGACCTCTCGGGGGGGATGAAGCAGAAGCTCGGCCTCGCGTGCGCGCTGATCCACACGCCCGAGCTGCTGCTGCTCGACGAGCCCACCAACGGTGTCGATCCGGTGTCGCGGCGCGACTTCTGGCGAATCCTCTACAGCATGGTCAAGGAAGGCGTGACGATCTTCGTTTCCACCGCCTACCTCGACGAAGCCGAGCGCTGCACGCGAGTCGGCCTGATGGATCGCGGCGCGCTGGTTTTGTGCGACTCGCCGGGCACCCTGAAACGTGCGCTGGCGCAGCGCAGGCCCGGGCATGCGCATCCGAGCCTCGAAGACGTCTTCATCGACGCCATCGAGCGCGCGACGGAAATCACATCATGACCGCCGCATCGCGCGAACGACGCATCGCGGGATCGACCGACACGGCGAGCGCCGGCGTGGCGGTCGAGGTTCGCGACCTCACCCGCGTTTTCGGCAACTTCGTCGCGGTCGACCACATCTCGCTGTCGGTCGAGCGCGGCAAGGTGTTCGGCTTCCTCGGGCCGAACGGGGCCGGCAAGTCGACGACGATCCGCATGCTGTGCGGCCTGCTTCTGCCCACCGGCGGCAGCGGCACCGTGGCCGGCTTCGACATCATGACCGAGTCGGAGAGCATCAAGCGCCACATCGGCTACATGTCGCAGAAGTTTTCGCTCTACGACGATCTTCGTGTCGAGGAAAACATCGACTTCTATGCCGGTATTTACAACGTGGCGCGCGACCGACGTGCCGCGCGCAAGGACTGGGTGCTGCGGATGGCCGACCTCACCGACAAGCGGCGCGATCTCACCGGCTCGCTCGCCGGAGGCTGGAAACAGCGCCTCGCGCTGGGCTGCGCGGTCATGCACGATCCGTCGATCCTGTTCCTCGACGAACCGACGTCGGGCGTCGATCCGATCTCGCGGCGTCGCTTCTGGGATCTGATCGCGCGACTGTCGCAACAGGGAACGACCGTTTTCGTGACGACACACTACATGGAGGAAGCCGAGAACTGCGACGAGCTTGCGCTGATCTACCGCGGACGCATCATCGCGCAGGGCGCGCCGGCGGCGGTCAAGGCTGAACAGATGCCCGAAGACATCCTAGAAGTGCGCGTCGAGCAGCCTTTCGAGGCGCTCGAGAAGCTCGAATCGTCCGGCCTGGTGCGCGAAGCGGCGCTGTTCGGCGACACCGTGCACGCGGTGGTCGACGATGCGCGCAATGCCGGCGCCGCCGTGCGCGACTTTCTGGTCGGCGCCGGTTTCGATGTCGGGTCGGTCGCTGCGGTCGTGCCCTCGCTCGAAGACGTTTTCGTCTCGCTGATCGAGCACGAAGATCGCAGGACGCGCGAGGAGCAGCCCGTGTGAGCAGTGCGCCCGGTTCATTCTCCTGGATCCGGCTGTGGGCACTGATGCGCAAGGAGTTCCTGCACATCCTGCGCGACGCGCGCAGCCTGGCGATGGCCTTCGTGATGCCGCTGGTGCTGCTGGTGCTGTTCGGCTACGCCATCACGATGGATATCGGCAATCTCGGTCTTGCCGTGCAGGATCACGATCGCAGTTCGGCCAGCCGCGATTTCATCGAACGTTTTCGCGCCTCCGGCTACTTCACGGTGGTCGCCACGCCCCGAAGCGATACGCAGACGCGCGAGTCGATCGATCGTGGCCACGCGCAGCTGGCGCTCGTCGTGCCGCTTCACTTCGCGCGCGACCTCCAGCAGCGCCGCACCGCGCAGGTGCAGGTGCTCGTCGACGGCACCGATGCGAACACCGCCACCGTCGGGCTCGGCTACGCCGAGGCGATCACCCGCCGATTCAACGAAGAGCAGCTCGGCACGGCGGTGGTGCTCCCGATCGATAACCGGCTGCGCGTCTGGTACAACCCCGAGCTGCAGAGTCGCTGGTTCATCATTCCCGGGCTCATCGCCGTGATCATGACCGTGATCACGGCGTTGCTCACGTCGCTCACCGTCGCGCGCGAATGGGAGTCGGGAACGATGGAGCAGCTGATCGCCACGCCGGTGCAGCCCGTGGAGCTCATCGTCGGCAAGATGGCACCGTACTTCGTGATCGGGCTGCTCGACGTACTGATCGCCGTCGCGATGGGCGTGTGGGTTTTCGATGTGCCGCTGCGCGGCAGCTTCGCGTTCCTTCTCGGCGTCTCGTCGCTGTTTCTCGCCGGCGGCCTGAGCCTGGGCATTCTGATCTCGACGGTGGCGCGATCGCAGCTGGTGGCGAGCCAGATCGCGATGGTGGCGACGTTCCTGCCAGCGTTCCTGCTCTCCGGGTTTCTCTACGCGATCGAGAACATGCCGCCGTGGCTGCAGGCGATCACGCACTTGGTGCAGGCGCGCTATTTCGTCGAGATCCTGAAGAACATCTTCCTGAAGGCGAGTCCGCCGGCGTATCTCGTCGAGGAACTCGCGTTCCTGCTTGCGTTCGCCGCGATCGTCTTCCTGATGGCGCTCGGGCGGTTCCGAAAGCGGATCGGATGACGCCATGTGGGAACGCATCTACCGGATGCTGGTGAAGGAGTTCATCCAGGTCCTGCGCGATCCGCGGATGAAGGCGATGGTCTTCGTGATGCCGATGATCCAGCTGATCGTCTTCGGCTATGCGGTAACCACCGACGTGCACCGCATCCGCACGGCGGTGTACGACCTCGATCGCAGCGCGGCGAGCCGCGCATTGATCGAGCGCTTCACCGCGTCGGGATACTTTCGCATCGTCGCCGTGCCCGACGATGCCCGTTCGATCGACCGCCTGCTCGACAAGGGCGAGGCCGTCATCGCGATACAGATCGATCCCGGCTTCGCCGACGACCTCGCCTCGGGTCGCCAGGCAGTGATCCGCACGACGGTCGACGGCACCGACTCGAATACCGGGACGGTGGCCATGGACTATGCGCTGCGCATCACCGCCGATTTCGCGAGGGAGCGACGCGAAGCCGCCACGGCGGCACCGCCCACGGTGCCCGTGGAACTGCGTTCGCGCGCCTGGTTCAACCCGGACCTGGAGAGCCGGAACTACAACGTGCCGGGCGTCATCGCGATCATCGTGCTGCTGGTATCGCTGCTTCTTACCGCGATGGCGATCGTTCGCGAACGCGAGATCGGCACGATGGAGCAGTTGCTGGTCACGCCGATCCGGCCGTTCGAGCTGATTCTCGGGAAGACGCTGCCCTTCGTGGTGATCGCCTACGCGGACATTCTGCTGGTTGCCGCGGTCGGCGTCGCCTGGTTCGGAATTCCGATCGTGGGCAGCCTATGGCTGTTGCTGTTCGGTGCCGGGCTGTACCTGATGTCGACGATCGGCGTGGGACTTTTCATCTCGACGGTCTCGCGAACGCAGCAGCAGGCATTGATGGCCACCTTCTTCTTCTACCTCCCGGCCGTGCTGCTGTCGGGATTCATGTTCCCGATCGCCAACATGCCCGAGCCGGCCCAGGCGGTCACCTGGATCAATCCGCTGACGTATTTCCTGGTGATCATCCGGGGCGTTTTTCTCAAGGGAAACGGGCTCGACGTGCTGTGGCCGCAGTTCCTCGCGCTGGCGGCGCTTGGCGCCGCGCTGCTGAGCCTGAGCGCCATGCGCTTCCGGAAGCGCATGGGTTGAGTTCTCGATTCGACGACAGGCGCACGAAATGAAGGCACAAGCCAGGCAACGATTGCGCAGCGAGGACCGGCAGGACGAGATCGTCAAGGCGGCGTTCGATCTCGCCGCAAAGCAGGGCATGGACAACGTGACCACGCAGGGGATTGCCGATGCGATCGGCCTGACCCAGGGTGCGATCTTCCGGCACTTTCCGACCAAGGACACGATCTGGCTAGCCGTCGTGCACTGGGTTCGCGCCCGCCTCCTGAGCGTCATCGATCGTGCCGCCAGCCAGGCGAGCGACCCGCTCGATGCCGTGGAGCGGATTTTCTTCGCGCACATTGCCTTTGCCGAGAACAACCCCGCGCTGCCCCGCCTGCTGCTCGCAACCAATCCGCAGCTCAAGCGCCTGACACAGGAGCTTCTCGACGGCTACGAAGCGAAACTGTCAGGCCTGCTCGCCGACGCGAAGGTGCTCGGTCTCGTGCGCGCCGATCTCGAAGAGGACGCGGCGGCGTCCCTGTTCATCGGTCTCATCCAGGGACTGGTCACCCGCGTTCTCGTTCTGGGGCCACGCAAGTCGCTGGGGGGCGAGGCGAAACGGTTGTTTCCGATCTTTCTGGCGGGGATCGAGGCGAAAGGGTCGTAGGGCGGGAACACGACTTGCCGCAGGCGGTTTTCAAAGGAAACCTTTCCTCGACGGGGGCACGCCTGCGCATGGACTTCGGATACTGGAACATGGAGCTCGACGTGCTCGGCAGCGTGCTTGCCGCGATGCTGCTCGGCGGCGTCATCGGCCTCGAGCGCGAGATCGCCAGCCGCGCGGCGGGCCTGCGCACGCACATGCTCGTATCGGGAAGTGCCGCTCTCATCGTCGGTCTCGGGCATCTGCTCGCGCTCGACTTCAGCGACGAGAGCTACCGAGAGTTCCTCCGCGTCGACCCGGTGCGCCTGATCGAAGCCGTCGTCGCCGCGGTCGGCTTCATCGGCGCGGGCAGCATCATCAAGCGGCGCGCAGGCGAGGAGGTGCAGGGACTGACGACAGCGGCTTCGCTGCTGATGGCGGCGGGCATCGGGATCGCCGCCGGGCTGGGTCATTTCGTGATGGCCGCAGGCGCCTCCGCCTTGTGCCTCGCGGTCCTGGCGCTGATCGGTCGCTGGGAAGCGCGGCTGACCAACGACAAGGCCGGGTCGCCCGGAGGGGACGATCGTCGCTGAGCGCGCCCGCGGAGTGGATCAGTCGATGCTGCGCCCGCGTGCGTTGCCGGCACGCGCAATCTCGGTGACGTCGCCGCTGCGCGGGGTGACGGCCAGTTTCACCCGCTGCCCTTGCGCATTGGTGGCCTTCGCTTCGTAGCCGTTGCGCTCGCGTTCGATCTCTTCGATGTCGCGATAGCCGATGGCTTCGAGCTTGACCTGAACCTGGTGCATCGTCAGCCACGAGGCCTGATCCGTATCGGTGCGCCTGCGCTTGTCGCGCTCGACTTCGGTGTCGAGGACGTCGCCGGTGACGGGATCGACGTCGATTTCCACCCGACGTCCTTGCGGGTCGGTGGCCTCGATCTCGAGCTTGTCGTGCTCGCGCTCGATCTTCGTCAGGTCGCGATAGCCCATCGCGCCGAGCTGAAGTTGCACCTCGTGCAGCGACAACGAAGGCGCCTTGCCGGGTGCGCTGCCGGCGCGGTCGGTATCCAGGCTGGTCTGGGCGAGGGCGAGCATGGATCCGCCGACGAGGATGCCGCCCGAGAGGAGGGTGGCGATGAGGGGTTTGGCACGCATGATGGTTTCTCCGGTTGCGTCGAATGGCGGTCTTTCTTCGACCGTGACGCCATCCTGCGGCGGCGTGCCTGAAGCCGCACTGAATCGCGCGTTCATTCTACGTTCAGGGTTCGAGTGCGAACGCGGTGCGCTTCAGCAGCGAGCATGCGCCGGAACCGTGAGAGGCATGTTGGCGAGCAGGCTGACCAACTGCGCCTGGCGATGGGTGCCGGTCTTGGCGAGAATCGACTTGAGGTGCGTCCTCGCGGTGTTCGCCGAAACTGCGTTCGCACGGCAATAGTCGTCCAGCGAGCCGCCGCGCGACAAGGCGGCGGCGAGTTGCGACTCGGTCCTGGTGAAACCGTAGAACGAACGCAGGGCCTTCTCGTCGGGAGCCGCAGCGCGTGCCGGATCGACGATGAACATCGCCGCCGCACTGCCCGGCTTCAAGGCGTCGCCAGGCAGCGGATAGACCGTCACCTGCAACGACGCCGGGCATCGCTGTCGCGGGACACGCAGCCCCCCGGCGCATCGTGCACTGCGCTGCGCGCCGGCAGCGATCGTTTCGGCAACGATCTCGTGCAGCGCCTGCTGCGTCCTCGGATCGGCGGTTGTCGGACTGCCGTCTTCGCTCAGCCACAACCCGTCGCGGCCGGCGTCGAGTTCGTGTCCCGCCCGATTCGCGAGCACCACGCGGCCTCGCGCATCGAGCAGCCATACGGCGGTTGGCAGTAGATCCAGCGCCGCGAGCGCGCCCGATCGTTCGAGGTCGAGCCGTGTCAGGCGCAGGTGCAGCAGGCAGGCGCGGCGCAGGTGCGGCATCAACTGCCCGACCAGTCTCCGCTCACGGTCTCCGTACCGTTTGCGTCGCGACGAGCTGAAGATGGTGACGGTGCTGCCCCGCTTCAGGACGGGGCCTCCGATTACGTCGGTGATGCCCTTCGGCGGCGGCGTCACGACGGAGCCTTCGGGCAGCGAGTGCACCGCCTCGAGCAAGGCGTTCGCGTACGTCGAGTGCTCGGCGTAGCGCTCGCCGCACGAGCAGTCGATCCGCGCGTGGCCCGGGAACGAGGGATCGGGTTGCTGATGCGTCGCGTTCCGGTTCGCGGTGTCGTGGAGCCAGATCAGCGTCGCGTCGCCGCGCGTGGCATCGGTGAATGCGTCGAGGAACCTCGGCCACAGCACGGGACTCGCCGCCGCGTCGTAGATCTTGCCGACGAGCTCCAGCGCCGTTGCGGTCCAGGAGTGCGGTTGCCTGGTCATGGCTTCCCCCGTGACGCCCGCGTTCTGGTGATGCGTGTCGGACTTCTTTTCGGGCCGGGTCACCTGTTCGGGTGACGACGAGGCGGGCTCGGGAAAATATAGTCCTCGGCACGGAGCCTGAACAGTAGTCGCGACCGGTCGTGCCCGGCACGACGAAGCCGCATGCGGGAGACGCGTCATGAAGTCTTCGATGAAAGTCGCCGTGCTGTGCTATGCCTTGGGTTCTGCGATCGGCGTGTTCATGTTTGCGCGCTACTGGAGCGCGAACGAGTTCATGCCGTACCACGCGGTGATATCGGGCAGTTCGTGGGACTCGCTGACGCCGGGAGTGCAGCGAATCGTGCTGGGATTGCTCAAGGCCGCGAGCGCGGGCTTTCTCGCAACGGCGGTTGCCGTGGCGGCGCTGATCGTTCCAATTGCGCGAGGCGAGGCCTGGGCCAGGTGGACGTCGTTGGCGGCTTCCTCGGCGTCGCTGCTTCCGCTCGTATACCTGACCGCCTCCATGCGCATCGACACCGGTGCGCCCGCACCGGTCGCGCAGAGCGTGGCGGCGCTGGCACTCGTCGTCGCGGCGTTCATTGCATCCGGAGTGGCCCGGCGCGAGACGTCGCCGCATCAGGGCCCGTCCGGTCGGGATGCCGAACTCGACGCGCGCTAGATCGATCGAACCCGGGAGCGCGCG